>JBLNBW010000216.1:0-17901 GCA_050260255.1 Rhodospirillaceae bacterium
GGAGCTGCCGCAGCGCAACTGGTATCCGACGATGAAGCCGCCAGGCGATCAGCTCGTGCGCATCGTCGACAGCGGCCCGGATGATGAGCTGCCGGCGATCTATGCGGCCTACATTTCGGCCATACGCTACGCGCAGAAAACGGTGCATGTCACCATGGCGTATTTCGTTCCTGACCGGCAGACGCTCGACGTGCTGCGCGAAGCGGCAGCACGGGGCGTCGAAGTGACGCTCGTCCTGCCCTCGTATACCGACTTCTGGGCGGTGTTCCATGCCGGCCGATCGCATTACGATGCCTTGCTCGAAGCGGGCGTGAACATCTACGAGCGCCAGGACGCGCTGCTGCACGCCAAGACGGCGGTGATCGACGGTGTGTGGTCGACGGTCGGCTCGAGCAATCTCGATTGGCGCAGCTTTCTGCACAATACCGAGGTCAACGCGATCATTCTCGGGCCCCGCTTCGGCGAACAGATGGAAGGGATGTTCCGACGCGATCTCGCGGCATCGAAACGCATCACGCTGGAGGCATGGCGGCAGCGGCCGCTGTCCGTGCGCATGAAAGAATGGGCGGCCCGCTTGTGGCAGTATTGGCTGTAGACCGCCGTGCGCTTGACCGACGGTGCTTGCCAGACTATCGTGCGGGCGTTTTGCCGATCCGGCTTTACATGTACCCGTCACCGTCGAGCAGCAGCCTGTTGTCGTACCTGCCGCGCGCATTGCTTGCGGCAGCAGCGGCGCTGGCCGCCATGTCGTGCTCGCGTGCCGCCGAGGCGCCGTATCGTGTCGTCGGCGACGCGATTCCCGAGCCGCTCGCCGCGGCAGGCGATGCCCGGCGCGGCCGCGAGCTGGCGCTGGACCGCAACGGCGGCGCCTGCCTGCTGTGTCATGCCCTGCCCGAGCCGAGCGCGCGATTCATGGGTACCGTGGGGCCGGCGTTGCAGGGCGTGGGAAGTCGCTATACTGAGGGACAGTTGCGGCTTCGGGTCGCGGACAGCTCGATCTTGAAGCCGGATGCCGTCATGCCGTCGTACTACCGGCGCGAAGGTCTCAACCAGGTCGCAGCGCCGTATCGCGGGCGCACCATCCTGACGGCGCAACAAGTGGAAGACGTGGTGGCATATCTCGGGACGTTGAAATGATGAAGGGCGCGATCAATGGCGCAAGACGGCGGTTTGTCGCCGGTCTTGGCGTGCTGGCGGCGTTGCCGTCGATCGGAAGGGCGCAGGAAGCCGATGCCTTGCCTGGGCTCATCGAGAAGCTCACCGGCGCCAAGTCGCCGCGCGACGGCAGGGTCGCGCTCGACATCCCGCGCATCGCCGACAACGGCAATGCGGTCCCGCTCCGGATCACGGTCGACAGCCCGATGACCGCGCAGGATTACGTGAAAACGATACACATCGTGGCCGAGAAAAATCCACGGCCGCTTGTCGCAGCGTTTCACTTGGCAGCGCGTTCCGGTAAGGCGGAAGTCGACACGCGGATACGCCTGAACGGCACGCAGCGCGTGGTGGCGGTGGCGACCATGTCCGACGGCTCTCAATGGCGCGGCATCGCAGAGGTCGATGTCACGGAATCCGCGTGCTACGACGCGACCAACCCATGACCGCGCGCGTTCTGGTGCCTAAGGAAGTGAAGCGCGGCGCCGCGTTTCCCGTACGCATTGCGATTCAGCACGTGATGGAGACGGGGTTCCGTTACGATCTGTTCGGCAAACCCATTCCCAAGAACGTCGTGAACACGCTCGTATGCCGCTACGACGGCGCGGAGGTATTCCGTGCCGAAATGGGATCCGGCATCGCCGCCAATCCGTATCTTCAGTTCTACACGACCGCGGACAAGAGCGGAGAGCTCGAATTCTCCTGGGTCGATGACGCGGGCGTGAAGGGCACCGAGCGGGTGGCGGTGACCGTCATACCGTGAGGCGGGCGGCGGGAGGCGGGCCCACATTCCGCGCGCTTGCATGCGGCCTCGTCCTGACGCTTGTCCCGGGCGCGCCGCATGCCGCCGAGCCCCGGCGCGCCATCCCGCTGTCCGAGCTGCGGTCGGGCATCAGCTTCGCGGGCGCCGACGTGCGTGCCATGCAGGCGGACGACTTTGCGAATCCGGGCATGCTGTGGGTCGAGCGCGGCGCGCGATTGTGGAATGCCGCAGAGGGCGGCGCCACATCATGCAACAGCTGCCACGGCGACGCGGTCGTCAGCATGAAAGGCGTCGCGGCTCGCTATCCTGCATGGGATGCGACCAGCAAGCGAGTGCTCACGGTCGAAGGACGTATCAATCAATGCCGAACTGGCCAGCAGCGGCTGGCGCCATTGGAACCGGAGTCCGATGCCCTGTTGAGCCTTACCGCGTACGTCGCCACTCAATCGCGCGGCATGCCGGTGAACGTCAAGATAGACGAGCATACGGCACCCGCATTCGACCGTGCCCGCGCTCTGTACTACCGCCGCATCGGACAGTTCAATCTGTCCTGCTCCCAATGTCACGAGCAGAGCTGGGGCAAACGGATTTACGCCGAAACGGTGAGCCAGGGACACGGCACCGGCTATCCCGGCTATCGGCTGGACTGGCAGGCGTTCGGGTCGCTGGAGCGCCGGCTGCGCGCCTGCTATTCGGGCGTGCGGGCCGAAATGCCGGAGTACGGCAGCGCCGAGCTCGCGGAGCTGCAGCTGTATCTCGCATGGCGCGCGCAGGGGCTTCCGATCGAAGTACCGGGAGTGCGGCGGTGACCAGAGAGGCGTGACCGGTGACTGGTTACTGGTGACTGGTCAAAGAAAAAGGGACGCGCTGCGTCCCTTTTTCGTCTAACCCGTCGGGTCACGGGTCACGAGTCACGCTTCATCCGCCACGCTCTTCGAGCATCACCGCAGCGAAGCGTTGATGCGCTCCAACGCGGCCGACCCGGGACAGAGCTCCCGCACGCCGAGCTGATTGAGCGGCTGCTCGACCGTGTTCAAGTGCTCGTGCAGGTCGTGCGCCTGCGGATCGACGTACAGCAGCCCGGTGACGACTTCGCCTTTCGCTGCGTGCTGCTGCAGGTAGTTCATCACCTTGATGCGGTCGGTAGGATCGTACTCGGCATCGAGCTTGTGCAGCCGCAGGTACGAGCCGTCGTGCTGCTGCACCGACACCACCTGCCCCGGCTCGTAATCCACGGTAATTTCGTCGCGGCCTTCGATGAAGTCCAGGCGGTTGACCGCTTCGTTGTGCAGCCGCACATATTCGTAGCTCTTGGTCGAGCCGGCGTGGTTGTTGAATGCAATGCAGGGTGAAACCACGTCGATGATCGCAGCGCCCTTGTGCTCGATCGCGCCCTTGATGAGCGGCACGAGCTGCTTCTTGTCGCCGGAGAACCCGCGGGCGACGTAGGTCGCGCCGAGCAGCAGCGCCATCCCGATCAGGTCGAGCGGCTCGTCGCTGTTCACGACGCCGCGCTTGGACTTCGAGCCCTTGTCGGCCGTCGCCGAGAACTGTCCTTTGGTGAGGCCGTACACGCCGTTGTTCTCGACGATGTACACCATGTTCACGCCGCGGCGCATGACGTGTGCGAACTGGCCGATACCGATCGAGGCGGAGTCACCGTCGCCCGAGACGCCGAGGTACAGCAGCTCGCGGTTCGCGAGGTTCGCGCCGGTGAGCACCGACGGCATGCGGCCGTGCACGCTGTTGAAGCCATGCGAGTTGCCGAGAAAGTAATCGGGAGTCTTCGACGAGCAGCCGATGCCCGACAGCTTCGCCACGCGATGCGGCTCGATGTCGAGCTCCCAGCAGGCCTGCACGATCGCAGCGGAGATCGAGTCGTGGCCGCAACCGGCGCACAGGGTCGAGACCTTGCCTTCGTAATCGCGGCGCGTGTAGCCGACGTTGTTTTTCGTGAGCGTCGGGTGGTGCAGCTTCGGTTTGGCGAGATAGGTCATGCTGGCCTCGGGAATCGGATTACGACACGCGCTTCAACGGCACGACGGTACGCGCTGCCGCATGCTGCGAAATTTCGTTCACGATGAAACGCGCGGTGATCGGCGTGCCGTCGTAGTGCAGTATCGATATGAGCCGCGACGGGTTGAGCTTCGCCTCGTTCACCAGCATCGTTTTCAACTGCGCGTCGCGGTTCTGTTCGACCACGAACACCCACGGATGCGAGGCGACGAAGTCGTTGATCTCGTCCTGGAACGGGAAGCCGCGCACCCGCAGCGCGTTGACGTGGATGCCGCGCTGCGCCAGCACGTCCAGCGCTTCCTGCATCGCCGGGCTGGTCGAGCCGTAGAAAATGGCGCCGAAACGCGCCGGCTTTTCCGCCGGATAGAGTATCGGTTTGGGCACCAGCGTCTTGGCGGTCTCGAACTTGCGCAGCAGGCGCTGCACGTTGTCGACGTAGTCCGGACCGCGCTCGCTGTAGCGGGCGTAGCGGTCTTTGGTCGTGCCGCGCGTGAAATAGGCGCCGAGCGTGGGATGCGTGCCGGGATACGTGCGGTACGGAATGCCGTCTCCGTCGACGTCGTGGTAGCGGCCGAAGTCCGCGCCGCCCTCGAGCATGTCGTACGTCATCACCTTGCCGCGGTCGTAGGTGTGCGTGTCGTCCCACTGGAACGGGTCGCACAGGCGCGTGTTCATGCCGATGTCGAGATCGGTCATGACGAAGATCGGCGTCTGCAGCCGTTCGGCGAGATCGAAGGCCTGCGCGGTGAATTCGAAGCACTCGGTCGGATCTTCAGGCAGCAGCAGCACGTGCTTGGTGTCGCCGTGCGAGGCGTAAGCCGACGAGATGAGATCCGACTGCTGCGTGCGGGTCGGCATGCCGGTCGAAGGACCGCCGCGCTGCACGTCGATCAGCACCACCGGGATCTCGGCGAAGTAGGCAAGACCGATGAACTCGGTCATGAGCGAGATGCCGGGACCCGACGTGGCGGTGAAAGAGCGCGCGCCATTCCAGCCGGCGCCTATCGCCATACCGATCGAGGCGAGCTCGTCTTCGGCCTGAATGATCGCGTAGCGCGCCTTGCCGGTGGCAGGATCGACGCGGAGCTTCTGACAGTACTTGATGAAGCTTTCGGCGAGCGACGAAGAAGGCGTGATCGGGTACCACGCGCACACGGTCGCGCCACCGTACACCGCACCGAGTGCGGCAGCACTGTTGCCGTCCACGAAGATCTTGTTGCCGACGTTGTTGGCGCGCTGCAGGCGCAGGCCGATCGGGCATTGCAGATGCTGAAGCGCGTACTCGCGTCCGAGCCGGAGCGCTTTGACGTTGGACTGCAGCAGCGCTTCCTTGCCCTTGTACTGCTCGGAGAAAAGCTTCTCGATCTCTGCCGGATCGATCTCGAGCAGGGCCGACAACGCCCCGACGTAAATGATGTTCTTGAAGAGCTGGCGCTGCCGCGGATCGGTGTACGTTTGATTGCAGATCTCGGTGAGCGGCATGCCGATGACGTTGATGTCGTCGCGGAACTTCGATTTCGGCAGCGGCTTGGAGTTGTCGTAGAAGAGATATCCGCCGGCCTCGATTTCCTTGACGTCGGCGTCCCAGGTCTGCGGGTTCATCGCCACCATGAGATCGACGCCGCCGCGCCGGCCCTGATATCCTTTTTGGTTGACCCGCACTTCGTACCACGTCGGCAGGCCCTGGATGTTCGAGGGAAAGATGTTGCGCGGCGACACCGGGACGCCCATGCGCAATATCGAGCGGGCGAACAGCTCGTTCGCCGAGGCCGAGCCCGAGCCGTTCACGTTGGCGAACTTGACGACGAAATCGTTGATGGCTTCGATGCGTTTCATGGCGGTGGCGATCCCTAGGCAGCTTTACGTTGCGCCGCCCGGCAGCCGCTGCCAGCGTGCGTCATCTGAAGCAGGAATTTCTGCATGTCCCATGCGCCCGTGGGGCAGCGCTCGGCGCACAGGCCGCAGTGCAGGCAGACGTCCTCGTCCTTCGCCATGATGCGTCCCGTCATGCGCAGGCCGTCGGACACGTAGAGCGACTGGTCGGGATGCAGCGTCGGCGCGGTGAGCCGGTTGCGCAGTTCGCCCTCCTCGCCGTTGGGCGTGAACGTGATGCAGTCCATCGGGCAGATGTCCACGCAGGCGTCGCACTCGATGCACAGCTTGGAATTGAACACGGTCTGCACGTCGCAGTTCAGGCAGCGTTGCGCTTCGGCGAACGCCGCCTTGACGTCGAACCCGAGCTCAACCTCGACCTTGATGTCGCGCAGCGTGAGCTTCTTGTCCTGCCACGGTACCTTGTGGCGCACGGCGGCGGAGATCTCGTTGTCGTAGCTCCACTCGTGTATGCCCATCTTCTGCGACACGAGATTCACGCCCGGTGCGGGACGCTCGCTCAGGTCTTCGCTGTTGAGCAGCTTGTCGATGGACACCGCCGCATCGTGGCCGTGCGCGACGGCCCAGATGATGTTCTTCGGGCCGAATGCCGCGTCACCGCCGAAAAACACTTTGGGATTAGTGGACTGCATGGTCACTTTGTCCACGACCGGCATGCCCCATTTGTCGAACTCGATGCCGATGTCACGTTCGATCCAGGGAAACGCGTTCTCCTGACCGATGGCGACCAGCACGTCGTCGCATTCGAACAGCTGATCCGGCTCGCCGGTCGGCACCAGGTTGCGGCGCCCTTTCGCGTCGTACTCGGCCTTCACCTTCTCGAAGGTCATGCCGACGAGCTTGCCGTTCTCGACCTTGAACGATTTGGGCACGAGGTAGTTGAGGATGGGAATGCCTTCGTGGATGGCGTCTTCCTTCTCCCACGGCGAGGCTTTCATTTCCTCGAAGCCGGAGCGCACGATGACTTTCACGTCCTCGCCGCCCAGGCGTTTTGCCGAACGGCAGCAGTCCATGGCGGTGTTGCCGCCGCCGAGGACGATCACCTTCTTGCCGATCTTGGTCGTGTGGCCGAACGACACGCTCGCCAGCCAGTCGATGCCAAGATGGATGTTGGCTGCGCCTTCCTTGCGGCCCGGCACGTCGATGTCGCGGCCGCGCGGCGCGCCGGAACCGATGAACACCGCATCGTAGCCTTCGGCGAGCAGCCCCTTGAGGCTCTTGATTTCGGCATTCGGCTTGAACTCCACACCGAGATCGAGGATGTAGCCGACTTCCTGATCGATCACTTCCATCGGCAGACGGAAGCGCGGGATCTGCGACCAGATCATGCCCCCGGCACGCGGATCACGGTCGAAGACGGTGACGGAATAACCGAGCGGTGCGAGATCGCGTGCGACGGTGAGCGACGAAGGACCGGCGCCCACGCACGCGATGCGCTTGCCGTTTTTCACCGCAGCCGGCTTGGGCATCTGGGCCTTCACGTCATCGCCCTTGAAGTCGGCAGCGACACGCTTCAGGCGGCAGATGGCGACCGGTTCGGGCCGCGACTCTTCACCTGGCGCCGCGGGCTTGCGCAACTCGATGTTGCCTTCTTCGACGCGGCCGCGACGGCATGCCGGCTCGCAAGGACGATCGCAGGTGCGCCCGAGAATGCCCGGGAACACATTGGATTTCCAGTTGACGAGATAGGCGTCGCTGTAACGGCCGGCAGCGATCAGGCGGATGTACTCGGGAACGGGTGTGTGGGCCGGGCATGCCCACTGACAATCGACGACCTTATGGAAGTAGTTCGGATTCGAGATATCAGTAGGTTCCATCGTTTCTCCGTTACGCCGCACGACCCTTGCCGCCCGGCGCTGGTAGAAACGAAAGCACGAGCCTTCAAGCGGGGTAGGCGCCACCAAAAGTGGCGCTAATACTACCCTTTTGGCCTAACGCTGAGAAGCGCGAACTATCAGTGGGTAGCAGCTGAAATCTACAGTGACCTTCAGGGTTAATCGGCCCCACATGCGGCCGTGCGGTGCGGCTGCGCGACTCATCGCGAATCCCGATACGGCGCCGGGTTACCGACGCGCGAAAAGCAAAGCGACGATAATGCCGGCCACCAGCATGAGCGGCCACGTATCGCGCATGGCGGTGGGCCATTGCGATACGCGAGATGGTGAGCTCTCGACGCGGTCGTGCGGCATGGCGAGCGACACCGGGTCGCTGCTGGGAAACGAGTCCGCGATGGCGTCGTCCAGCATGCGGTTCACGTGGCGTTCGGCTTTTTCGGAAGTGAGGTCCAACGGGTCGGTAGGGGCTTGCGGGGTAGCCATGGCGACTCCTGTTCAATTTATCGGTGCATCGGTTGAAAAACGCGCGGCGGGACGCCGTTATTGGTCAGGGCAAATCACGTGCCTTAGACCGCCCCTGAACCAGGCATCGCCAAGGCGCTGCATCTGATGCGGCCACTCGGTGGGTGGCGCCCGAGCGTTCGCTCGATGGACGGTTGGTCATACTGCCCGCTCGACATTACGAACGCTGCGGACAAGGCGGTCCTTGACCCTGGGCTATGCCGAGCGCATCGCCGCGGCGCAGGGCGTCGTTGGCTCGACGCGAGCGGCAAAGGAGCCGAGATCAGCCAGTGATACGCGGGCGCCGGGGGAGTTGCGCGGTGACCGCGCGAAGCTCGGCTTCCAGTGTCTCAATGCGCTCGAGCAGCGTCAGCGCGAGCGCAAGACCGTGCGCATCGACCTCGAAGTCCCTGCGCAGCCTGGCGGCGGTGCGCGCAGCCGCGATGCATGCCGCCGGAAACAATGGCTCCGCGCCGCGTTCACTGCTCGGCACCAGCGCGCCGAGATCGACGAGTTCGCGCACCTCGTCCGCCGTAAGGCCGGAGCATTCCGTGAGCTCGACGATAGTGAGCTCGCCGCGGTCGTCCAGCCACATTGCCTCGGTGTGCTCGAAGGTCATGTTCCGGTCTCCTGCTGGAAATGCGCGCGCGGGTCGAAAGCCGATTCCTTGGCGAGCTGCTCGTAAAGAGCCCGCTCGCGTTCGTGCACGACGGTCGGCACCGCAATCTGGATGATGGCGTAGAGGTCGCCTTCGCCTTCGCGCGGCTTGGGCAGGCCCCGCTTCGCAAGCCGTAGCTGCTGTCCGGCATGCGTGCCAGGCCGGACCTTCACCCGTACCGCACCGCCAAGCGTGGGAATCTCGACTGTCGCACCGAGGACCGCTTCCCAGGGTGCGAGCGGCACATCGATGTAGAGGTCGTGTCCGCTCACCCGATAAAGCCGATGCGGGGCGAGCGAAATGTTGAGATAGAGATCGCCGTCGCGCCCGCCGTTGATTCCTTTGCCGCCTTTGCCCGGCAGCCTCAGACGTTGTCCGTCCGTGGCGCCTTTCGGTATGCGCGCCTTGAACTTGCGCGGCACACGGCGCAGCCGGCCGTGCTCGTCGTATTCCGGAATTTGCAGGTCCAGGTCGAGCGTCGTGCCGTGGTACGACTGCTCGAGCGTGATCTGCACGTTCACTTCGAAATCCTCGCCCGGGATCGGCATGTTGGCGCCGCGACCGCCTGCGCGATGAAACCCGCCGCCGCGCAGCCCGGCGAACAAGTCCGCTAGATCCAGATCGTCGAACGAGAACGTCCCACCGCTGAAGTCGTGTTGCCATTCGGGGGACGGACGAAAATCCTGTCCGGGCTGATACGTGCCGAGACGGTCGTAGGCCGCGCGCTTTTCCGGATCCTTGAGCGTTTCGTACGCTTCGGCGACTTCCTTGAACTTCTCCTCGGCGTTTTTTTCCTTGGAAACGTCGGGATGGTACTTGCGCGCAAGCTTGCGGTACGATTTCTTGATGTCGTCCGCGGACGCGTCGCGCGCAACGCCCAGTGTCGCGTAGTAGTCCTTGTACTTCATCGGCTCCGCCTGGCTTCAGTTCACCCGGTTCTATATATGAGCCGCCGCGGGTTTCTCAAGTTCACCAGGGGAAGCAGCCGGGCATGCGGCGCGCATGCCCGGCGTCCGCCTCAGTTCTTGACCGGGCCTGTATAACGCAACACGTAGAGGCCTTGCTGCGCACCGCCGGTCACGTAGATGTAGCCACGGTCGTCCACGAGGACGTCCTCCATGCGGACGTACCGGCCGTACGACTTCAGATACAGCTTCTCCGGCAGTCCGGCCATGAAGTAGCCGATTTCGCGCGGCTGACGCTTGTCGGAGACGTCATAGACACGCAGACCCGCATTGAACCACGTCATGTATGCGAGGTTGCCCTGCTTTTGCACATTGGGCAGATGCTGCAGCTGATTCTGATTGTGCGGGCCGAAGCGGCCGCCTTTGTCGCAGAAGTTCGTGTAGGGCAGTCCCGGCGGCGGTACCGGCACAGGAAACCGCGATACCGCAAACGGCTTCGCGGGATTCGATACGTCGACGACCGTCGCGTGATCGAGCGGGCCCTTGCAGCCTTCGATGACTGCTTCCGAATTGACGTAGACGAGTTTGCGCTTGAAGTCCGGTGACACGGTGTGCACGTCGAAGCGATGATTGGGCTGGAACTTGAGCTTCGAGACGAGCTTCGGCTTGGCCACGTCGCTGATGTCGAGGACCACCATCCCCGCATCGCCGTATGACAGGTAAGAGAGATTGCCGTCGACGAAGTTGGGATTGTGCAGGTTGATGTTGGGATTCTTCTGCGGCGTCTCGCCGCCGGCCACGTGCTGGCCGGGCACCCACCAGCGTCCGGCTTCGACCGGCTTCGCGGGGTTGCTGATGTCCAGAATCACGTAGATGTCGCCGTCGTAGCCTTTCATGTCCGCGGCGAGATGCAGGTAGCGGCCGCCTTGATACATGTTGCGGTGAGTGCCGCGACCTTCCGGCTTGTCGGTAAGCCAGCGACCGAGCTCTTTCGGATTGAGCGGATCGCGAATGTCGATGAGCATCACACCGGCCTGGTATGGCTTCTTGGGATCGAAGTCGGTGCCTTCGCGATTACCCGGACGGCTGAGAGATGCGACGAGTATGCCGTCGGCGGAAACGACCTGGTTGGTGCTCGTGTTCTCGGGCCCCGGAATGAACTTGGCGACATGCGGATTCTTGGGGTCCGTCACGTCGATCACGCTCCATCCCGGCACGGTGTAGTGGCCGCCGATGATGTAGTAGCGGCCATTCGCCTGCGTCATCGTGATCTTGAACGCCGGACGGTCGTTCATGATCGTGTACCCGACTAGCTCGACATTGTCGGCCGACCATCCCGGCGGCGGCGTGTCGGCCTGCGCTGCAGGCGCGGTAAAGAGACCGATGAACAATGCCGCGGCGAGCGTGCCCGCGCGCACTCGATGCATAGCGCTGCGCTGTGATGCCATAACTCCTCCCTAGGTGATTACGCGCTCTCCCCGGAGCTTGGCGACCCCGACACGACCGAACACGCGTGTCGCGGCTCCTCGGATCCTTGTCGGATCACTTCTTCGGTACGTACAAATCCGTGATCGTGCCGTCCGCCATTTCGGAGGCAAACGCCACCGTTTCGGACAGCGTCGGATGCGGGTGGATGGTGAGCGAGACGTCCGTCGCATCCGCCCCCATTTCGAGCGCCAGCGCGGTTTCGGCGATGAGCTCGCCCGCATTGACGCCGACGATCGCAGCGCCGATCAGACGCCGGCTCTCCTTTTCGAAGAGGAGCTTGGTCATGCCGTCTTCGCGCCCGGTGGAAAGGGCGCGGCCGCTCGCCGCCCATGGAAACACCGCCTTGTCGTAGGCGATTCCCTGTTGTTGCGCCTGCGCCTCGGTCACGCCCATCCACGCGATTTCGGGATCGGTGTACGCGACGGACGGAATGGTGCGCGCATCGAACGACACCTTGTGGCCCGCGATCACTTCGGCGGCTACCTTGCCTTCGTGCGTTGCCTTGTGCGCGAGCATGGGCTCGCCGCAGATGTCGCCGATCGCATAGATGTGAGACACGTTGGTGCGCTGTTGCTTGTCCACGCGGATGTAGCCGCGTTCATCGACTGCGATGCCGGCCGCCTCAGCGCCGATGTCGCGTCCGTTCGGGCGGCGGCCGACGGCCATGAGGATCGCATCGAACGTGTCGGTCGCCGGCGTGGCGTTCTCGAACGTGACCTTGAGACCTGCTTTCTGCGCTTCGACCCGGCTCACCTTGGTCTTGAGCAGTATCTTCTCGTAACGCTTCTCGATGCGCTTGTGTAGGACCTTCACCACGTCGGGATCTGCGCCGGGTATGAGCGTGTCCATGAGCTCCACCACCGTCACCTTGCTGCCTAACGCGTCGTAAACCGTCGCCATTTCGAGTCCGATGATCCCGCCGCCGACGACGAGCAGGCGCTTCGGCACTTGGGGGAGCTCCAGCGCGCCGGTGGAATCGACGATGCGCGGATCGTCGTACGGCAGACCGGGGATCTTCGCGACCGAAGAGCCTGCCGCGACGATGCAGGCGTCGAAGCTCACTGTCTTCTCGCCTTGCGGCGTGGTTACCTTGAGCATGTGCGCGCCCGTGAACGCCGCCTTGCCTTGAACCACCTGCACCTTGCGCTGCTTGGCGAGCGCCGACAGCCCTTTCGTCAATTTGCCGACGACGCCGGCTTTCCATTCGCGCAGCTTGCCGAGATCGATTTTCGGTTTGTCGAACACGATGCCGGCGTCGCCCGCCTCCTGAGCTTCGGTAATCACCTTTGCGATGTGGAGCAGGGCTTTCGACGGTATGCACCCGACATTGAGGCACACGCCCCCGAGGGTCGGATAGCGCTCGATGAGAACGACCTTCTTGCCGAGATCGGCGGCGCGGAACGCCGCGGTATAGCCGCCAGGCCCCGCGCCGAGCACGACCACTTCGGCATGGATATCGCCTTGCTGAACCGGAGCCTGCGGTGTGGCGGCAGGTGCTGGAGCGGCCGGTTGAGCAGGAGCGGCAGGCGCTGGCGCAGGCCTCGCCGCGGCGGGCGGCGCAGAGGGTTTCGACGGTTGAAGGGCGACCCCGGTGTCCGCAGCGTCGAGCGTCATAAGTACGCTGCCCTGTGACACCTTGTCGCCCGTCTTGATGCGCAGCTCTTTCACGACCCCGGCGGTTGGCGAAGGGATGTCTATGGTCGCTTTGTCCGATTCGAGCGTGACGAGCGGCGCTTCTTTCTCCACCGTGTCGCCCGGCTTCACCAGCACGTCGATGACAGGTATGTTCTTGAAGTCCCCGATGTCCGGGACCGGCACCTCTATTATTCGGCTCATAGCGATCCGTTGGTTGTTGCGGGTGTGATGTATCGAGCGGGCCGCGCGGCCGTGGCCGGCCCGCAGCGCCATGCTCGCGCGGTCACTGCCTGATGTGGCCGTCTCCGAGCACGACGTACTTGAGCGACGTGAGCCCCTCGAGCCCGACCGGGCCCCGGGCATGCAGCTTGTCGGTCGAGATGCCGATTTCGGCGCCGAGCCCGTACTCGTAACCGTCGGCGAAGCGCGTGGACGCGTTGACCATCACCGAGCTCGAATCCACTTCGCGCAGGAAGCGGCGGGCGCGCGTGTAGTCTTCCGTGACGATGGCATCGGTGTGCTGCGAGCCGTACTTCGTGATGTGCTCGATCGCCTGATCGAGTCCATCGACGATGCGCACGGCGAGTATCGCCGCAAGATACTCGGTGTACCAATCGTCCTCGCTCGCCGGCTTCATGTCGGGCACGATCGCGCGCGCAGCGTCGTCGCCGCGCAGCTCTATGCCTTTGTCGCGATAGACCTTGGCGAGCGGCGGCAATATGCGATCCGCAATGCCGCGGGCGACCAGCAGCGTTTCCATCGTGTTGCACGTGCCGAGCCGTTGCGTCTTGGCGTTGTCCGCGATGCGCAGCGCCTTGTCCATGTCGGCACGGTCGTCGATGTACACGTGGCACACGCCGTCGAGGTGCTTGATCATCGGAATGCGCGACTCGCGCATCAGCCGCTCGATGAGTCCCTTGCCCCCGCGCGGCACGATGACGTCGACGTAGTCCTGCATCGCGATGAGCTCGCCGACAGCCGAACGATCCGTCGTTTCGATCACCTGCACGGCTGCTTCCGGCAGCCCGGCCGCACGCAGGCCTTCGTGCACGCATGCGGCGATCGCCTGGTTCGAATGTATGGCTTCCGAACCGCCGCGAAGTATCGCCGCGTTGCCCGACTTGAGGCACAGGCCCGCCGCGTCCGCCGTCACGTTAGGACGCGATTCGTAAATGATGCCCACCACACCGAGCGGCACGCGCATCTGGCCGACCTGTATGCCGGTGGGGCGGTACTTGAGGCCGGTGATTTCGCCTATCGGGTCCGGCAGCTTTGCGATCTGCCGCAGCCCGTCGGCCATAGCCGCGATCGTCTTTTCCGTGAGCGTCAGACGATCCACGAGCGCGTCCTCGAGCTTGCGGCTGCGCGCATCCGCGACATCCTTCGCGTTCGCGGCAAGCAGCGCGGGGGCGTTGCGGACGAGCGCATCGGCGATGACGTCGAGCGCGTGATTCTTGGTGCGCGTGTCGGCCTGGGCGAGTACGCGCGAAGCGGCTCTCGCCTGCCTGCCCACGCCGTGCATGTAGGTCTGGATGTCCATACCGGATTCCTGGTGCAGCTCGCGGGCAGATGCGCAGCCCGCTTCTGCCTGGTGCTAGAAGAGCCCTTCGGGACTCTGGGGGGATGCGACTCTTTGCCCGCCGGTCATTGTAGCGTGTTTTGCCGGGACCTTGGCCCTGGCGCCCCGCGCGAAGCGCAAGGTAAGCTGCAACAGCTCGTCCCACACGTCGCCTTTACCGAGGCCCTTGATGGTGCGGTCTATGGCCGCCGCATGACGCAGGCCCGCCTGCACCTGCGGCGGGGTGAAGCGCTCGACGTGCCGCTGCATGAGCTGCTGGTGCGGCATGGGCCAGATGCGCGCCTCGCGCACGGCGAGATTCGCGGGCCGGCCTTCGGCCATGAGCGTCAGCACCTTGCCGATCGCGCGTATCTCATCCGCAACGGTCCACAGCACCAGCGGCGCCGCCACGCCTTCGCCTTTGAGCCCATCCATCATGCGCGCGAGCCGCAGTGCGTCGCCCTCGAGCATCGTTTCCTTCAGGTTGAAGACGTCGTAACGCGCGACATCGACGACCGCTTCGCGCGCCTGCTCTGCAGTGATCCTGCCCGTGGGGCACAGCAGGCCGAGTTTCTGCACTTCCTGGTACGCGGCCATGAGATTGCCCTCGACTCGGTCGGCGATGAAGGCGAGCGTTTTCTCGTCGGCGTCCTGATCCTGCATCTTGAAGCGGCCCGCGAGCCACTCGGGCAAGGCCTTGCGCGTCACGGTGCGCGCTTCCACCATCACGCCGACGGCATCGAGCGCTTCGAACCAGCTCGCCTTCTGCGCGCGCCAGTCGAGACTGGGGAGATAGACCAGCGTGACGATGTCCGCGGGCAATGCTCTGCAGTACGCCTGCAGCGCTTCGCTGCCTTCGGCGCCCGGCTTGCCGTTCGGTATGCGCAGCTCCACCAGCTTGCGGGATGAAAAGAGCGACTGGGACTGGCCTGCCATCGCGAGCTGCGACCATTTGAAGCCGCTGTCGACGGTGAGCAGATCGCGCTCGCCGTAGCCGCTCGCGCGCGCTTTGGCGCGTATGCGGTCGCTCGCTTCCAGGGCGAGCAGCGTCTCGTCGCCGTAGACGGTGTACAACGGCTTCAAATCCCGGCCGAGATGCTGGGGCAGTTGTTCCGTCGTTATGCGCATCCGATGCGATCGCCGTTCATGCAGCGGTCTTCACGACCTGCAGCCGGCGCAGCAGCTGCTGCACGGCGTCGGTCTGCATGTCGCGATAGAGCAGGGCTTCCTCGGACTCTTTGGACAGCGCTTCCTGGTCGTTGAAGGAAAAATCGCGGCGCAGCAGGATTTCGCTCACGGGGACGAGCTCGCGTTGAGCCTTGTCGACCACGCGATAGCGCACGCGGTAGCGCAGCTGAAACTCGCGCACGCGGCCGGCTGCCGACAGCGACAGGATTTCTTTCTCGCGCTGCTCGAGCACGAGCTGCAGCGTGGCCTGCGCAGCCTTCTGGTCATCCACGACGTCGGTCTTGCTCGACGAGGTGATCACGCGCTTTAACTGCGTGGCGAAGAGCGACGTGGGCGGTGCCTGCACGTACAGCGACTGGAACGGAAGGTCGGCCGCTCCGCGCAGATGAAAGCCGCAGCCGGCGAGTGCCAACACGGCCAGAAGGGAGGCGAAGCCGAAGAGTCTACGAGTCACGGCATCTAAACTACCACGTTCACGAGACGTCCGGGAACCACCACTACCTTCTTGATCGCCTGGCCCTCCACGAACTTGCGCACGTTGGCGTTCTCGAGGACCAGCTTTTCGATCGCCTGGCGGTCGGCGTCGCGCGGCACGCGCACGTCGCCGCGCTTCTTGCCGTTCACCTGCACCACGAGCTCGATTTCGTCCTCGATGAGCGCGGCATCGTCGTGTTCCGGCCACGATGCGGCGAGTATGTCCGAGCCCAGCCCAAGCTCGCGCCAGAGATGGTGCGCGATGTGCGGCGTGATCGGCGACAGCAGCCGCAGGAGTATCGAATAGCCTTCGCGGACGATCGGCCCGCGTACGGCATCGTCGGCGTCGGACTTGTATGCGGTCTCCAGCGCGTTGAGCATTTTCATCGCCGCCGATGCGACGGTGTTGAACTGGTGGCGCGCGATGTCGTAGTTCGCCTGCTTGAGCACCGCGTGGATTTCCCGGCGCACCGATGCGAGCTGTGCAGGCGCGGAAGCCGACTGCTGATTGCCGGCCGACTTGAGCAGGGCTTCGTGTTCGTACGCGTACGTCCACACGCGGCGCAGGAAGCGCGATGCGCCTTCCACGCCGCTGTCGGACCATTCCAGCGTTTGCTCCGGCGGCGCGGTGAACATCATGAAAAAGCGTGCGATGTCCGCGCCGTAATCCTCGATGAGCGCCTGGGGATCGACGCCGTTGTTCTTGGACTTCGACATCGTCCCGATGCCGCCCGATTCGACCGGCTGGCCGTCGGCGCGCAGCACGGCCCCGGTGCGATTACCTTTGTCGTCGTACTGAAGGTCGACGTCCGCGGGATTGAAGTACGCGATGCGGCCGGTGTCGGTCTTGCGGAAGAAGATCTCGTTCAACACCATGCCCTGCGTGAGCAGGTTCTTGAACGGCTCGTCGATGGATACGAGCCCCAAGTCGCGCATGACCTTGGTCCAGAACCGCGAATAGAGCAGGTGCAGGATGGCGTGCTCGATGCCGCCGATGTATTGGTCGACCGGAAGCCAGTAGTTCACGCGCTCGTCGACCATCGCCTTGCCCTGGTCGGCGCATGCAAAACGCAGGTAGTACCACGACGAATCGACGAAGGTATCCATCGTGTCGGTCTCGCGCTTTGCCGGGCCGCCGCATTTCGGGCAGCTGCAGTCGACGAAGTCGGGGCGCTTGTTGAGCGGATTGCCGGTGCCGTCCGGCACGCAGTCTTCGGGCAGCACGACGGGCAGCTGATCGTCCGGTACGGGCACGTCGCCGCACTTCACGCAGTGAATGATCGGTATCGGGCAGCCCCAGTAGCGCTGGCGCGAGATGCCCCAGTCGCGCAGCCGGTAGAGCACCTGTTTCTCGCCGAGGCCTTTTGCCTTGAGATCGGCGGCAATCGCATCCACGGCGGCGTTGTAATCGAGTCCGTCGTATTTGCCCGAATGGACGCAGCGGCCGTGCTCCTTGTCCGCATACCATTCCTGCCATGCATCGGTGCTGAAGGCCTTGCCGGGCACGGCGATCACCTGCTCGATCGGCAAACCGTACTGCTTGGCAAAATGAAAGTCGCGTTCGTCGTGGGCCGGCACGGCCATCACTGCGCCTTCGCCGTAGCCCATCAGCACGTAGTTGCCGACCCACACTTCCACTTGCTTGCCGGACAGCGGATGCGTGACGTGGATGCCGGTCGGCATGCCTTTCTTTTCCATCGTCGCGATGTCGGCTTCCATCACCGAGCCGCGCTTGCATTCGTCGACGAATGCCGCGAGCTGGGGATTGTCGCGCGCCGCGCGCGCTGCGAGCGGATGCTCGGCGGCCACCGCAACGAAGGTCACGCCCATGA
>JBLNBW010000217.1:0-8938 GCA_050260255.1 Rhodospirillaceae bacterium
CTTGCGACGAGCACCGACGAGTAAATGCCGAACAGAATGCCGATCGTCAGGGCGAGCGCGAAGTAATGCAGCGTCTCACCGCCGAAGATGAGCATGGACGTCACCATGAGCTGGGTGGAACCGTGCGTGATGATCGTGCGCGACATCGTGCGCGTGATCGCATTGTCGATGACGGTGTGCACGGGCGCCGTACGGAAGCGCCGGTTGCGGAAATTCTCGCGCACCCGGTCGAACACCACCACGGACTCGTTTACCGAATAGCCGAGGATGGCGAGCACCGCAGCGAGCACAGGCAGCCCGAACTCCCACTGGAAGATCGAAAAGAACCCCAGAATGATCACGACGTCGTGGAGGTTCGCGATGATGGCTGCGACCCCGAACTTCCATTCGAACCGGAACCACAGGTATAGCACGATGCCGAGCGAGACGAAGAGCAGCGCCATGGCGCCGTTTTCGAAGAGCTCGCGACCGACCTGCGGGCCGACGAATTCCACCCGCTGCATCTGCACCGCCGGTGCATCCTTGCGCAGCTCCTGCAGCACGTTTTCCGACAGTTTCGCGCTGCTCACGCCCTCCTTCACCGGCAGACGTATCAGCACGTCGCGCGAGGAGCCGAAGTTCTGCACGCTCGCTTCGGTGAAGCCGAGCTTCGCCATGTGCTCGCGTATCGGGTTTAGGTCCACGGGCTCGGGATACGAGAGCTCCATCAGCGTGCCGCCGGTGAAGTCGACGCCGAGATTGAGCCCGCGCGTTGCGAGCGAGCCGACGGCGATCAGGAACGTGACGATCGAAATCACGTTGAAGATCAGCGCGTACCGCATGAACGGGATGTCGCGCTTGATGCGGAAAAATTCCATGTGCTGTCCTTAGACTGTCCTGTGCCCGCGCCGGCCTACCGTGCAGCCGCTTCGCCGCGCCACACCTGCCCGATGGAGATGCGATCGAGCTTGCGCTTGCGGCCGTAATAGAGGTTCACCATGCCGCGGGACACGACTACCGCACTGAAGATCGAGGTCAATATGCCCAGGCACAGCACCACGGCGAAGCCCTTGATGGGTCCCGAGCCGAACGCGAACAGGGCAAGACCCGCAATGAGCGTCGTGATGTTCGAGTCCAGTATCGTGCCCCAGGCGCGGTCGTACCCGGCGTGGATCGCCGCCTGCGGCGTGCTGCCGTTGCGCAGCTCCTCGCGTATGCGCTCGTTGATGAGCACGTTGGCGTCGATCGCCATACCGATCGTGAGCGCGATACCAGCCATGCCCGGCAAGGTGAGCGTCGCCTGCAGCATCGAGAGCAGCGCCACGAGGAACAGCACGTTCGAGGCGAGCGCAAGTATCGAGAACACGCCGAACACGGCGTAGTACGCGATCATGAAAATCGAGATGCCGGCAAAGCCGATCCAGGTCGAGTGGAAACCCACCGCGATGTTCTCGGCGCCCAGCGACGGACCCACCGTGCGCTCCTCGATGATCTCCATCGGCGCCGCGAGCGCGCCGGCACGCAGCAGCAGCGCCACGTCGTTCGCTTCCTGTGTGGTCATGCGGCCGCTGATCTGCACGCGGCCGCCGCCGATTTCGGTGCGGATGACGGGCGCGGTGACGACCTCGCCTTTGCCTTTCTCGAACAGCAGGATCGCCATGCGCTTGCCCACGTTCTCACGCGTGACCTGCTGGAAGATGCGTGCGCCGGTGCCGTCCAGGCTGATGTGCACCGCCGGCTCGCTCGTCTGGTTGTCGAAGCCCGGCTGGGCGTCGTTGATGCGATCGCCGGTAAGGACGATCTGCTTCTTCACGAGAATCGGGGTGTTGTTGCGGTCGTAATAGAGCTCGTCGCCGAACGGCACCTGCCCCGAGATAGCGGCCTGCAGCGATGCGGGATCCGACTTTTCCTCGTCGACCATACGCACTTCGAGAGTCGCCGTGCGGCCGAGTATGTCCTTCGCCTTCGCCGTGTCCTGCACGCCGGGCAGCTGGACCACGACGCGGTCGAGCCCCTGCTGCTGGATGATGGGCTCGGCGACACCGAGCTCGTTTACACGGTTGCGCAGCGTCGTGATGTTCTGCTGAAGGGCGAATTCCTGGGTTTTGCGCTGCGCCTCGGGCTTCAGCGTGCCGACGATACGGTAGTCGCCCGGGTCGTCGACGGTGCGCAGGTCGAGGTCCGGCGTGAGCCGACTGATTTCCGCAACAGCCTTGTCGCGCGTCGCCGTGTCGCGGAAACGCACGACCACCGTCTGGCCTTCGCGCACGACGCCGCTGTACTGGATACGCTTGTCACGCAGGGCGCCGCGGATGTCGTTCGAGAACGCCTCGACCTTCTTCGCGATGGCCGCCTTCATGTCGACCTGCAGCAGGAAATGCACCCCACCGCGCAGGTCGAGGCCGAGATACATCGGCAGCGCGCCGATCGCCGCCAGCCAGCGCGGACTGCGCGAGAGCAGGTTGAGCGCCACGACGTAATCCTCGCCGAGCTGGCTCTGCAGCGCATCCTTTGCGCGCAGTTGCGAGTCCGTGTCGCCGAATCGGGCCTTCACGCTGGTGGGATCGAGAAAAACCTCTTCCGGCGTGAGGTTCGACTTGCGCAGGATGTCCTCCACCCGCGTGAGCAGCGCGGGATCGACTTTCACGGTGCTCTTCAAGGGCGACACCTGCACCGCCGGCACTTCCCCGAAGAAATTCGGCAGCGTATAGAGAAAACCGACGATCAGCGAGATCGCGATAACGATGTATTTCCAGAGCGGGTAGCGGTTCATGTGAAAGCCGTGACTCGTGACGGGTGATCGGTGACTCGTGAAGGCTGCCTACGGTTCACCGTTCACGCGTCGCGTTCACTGTATGTTTTTGAGAGTGCCCTTGGGAAGGACCAATTGAACGGCCGGGCGCTGCACCTGGATCTCGGTGTTCGGTGCGATCTCCAGCGTCACGTACGATTCGTTCAGCTTGTTCACGCGGCCCAGTATCCCTCCAGCCGTAACAACCTCGTCGCCTTTCTGGAGCGCCTCGATCATCGCCTTGTGCTCCTTCGTGCGCTTCATCTGCGGACGGATCATGAGGAAGTACAAAACGCCGAACATGAGCACGATGAGCAGCAGGCTTTCGATACCCCCGCCTTGTGCGCCGCCCGTCGCCTGGGCCCAGGCTGGACTGATCAACATAGCTGATAACCCTCCGTGATTGGTGTGTAGTTCGGCTAAAAAGCGTTGTATTTTAACATCATTGTTCCGGCAGCTGAGTGTATTGCGCCGCCAGCTGCGCGTAGCGGCCGGCCTCTCTCGCCTCCCGGATCTCGCGCATCAGACGCTGGTAATACGTGAGATTGTGGAGAGTATTGAGCCGGCTTCCCAGGATTTCGTTCACTCGCTGGAGATGATGCAGATAGGCCCGCGTGAAATTCGTGCACGTATAGCAATCGCACGCGGGATCGAGCGGCCCCCGGTCGTCGCGGTAACGCGCGTTGCGCAGCTTTACGATCCCTTGCGAGGTGTAGAGCCATCCGTTGCGCGCATTCCGCGTCGGCAACACGCAATCGAACATGTCGATGCCGGCGGCCACCGCGGCCACGATGTCCGAAGGCGTGCCTACACCCATCAGGTATCGCGGCTGGCTTACCGGGAGCTGAGGCGCGGTGTACCGCAGGATGCGCAGCATGTCTTCCTTGGGCTCGCCCACTGAAAGGCCGCCGATCGCGTAGCCGTCGAACCCCAGATCCACGAGACCGGCGAGGGATTCGTCGCGCAGGCTTTCGTACATGGCGCCCTGCACGATGCCGAAGAGCGCGTTGGGATTGCCTTCGTGCGCGCGCTTCGAGCGCTCGGCCCAGCGCAGAGACAGGCGCATCGAGTCGGTCGCCTCATCGAGTGTGGCCGGATGCGGGGTGCATTCGTCGAACACCATCACGATATCGGAATTGAGCGTCCGCTGTATCTGCATCGATACTTCGGGCGACAGGAAGCACGGATCGCCGTTCACCGGCGACTGGAACGCCACGCCCTCCTCGGTGATCTTGCGCAACTCGCCCAGGCTGAACACCTGGAAGCCGCCGGAGTCGGTCAGTATCGGGCCGTCCCAGCCCATGAAGCGGTGCAGCCCGCCATGCGCGGCGATGACGTCCAGCCCCGGCCGCAGCCAGAGGTGAAAGGTGTTGCCGAGCACGATTTGCGCGCCGGTGCGGCGCAGCTCGGCAGGACTCATTGCCTTCACGGCGCCATAGGTGCCGACCGGCATGAACGCCGGCGTGTCGATCTTTCCGTGCGCCGTGGCCAAGGTGCCGCGGCGCGCAGCGCCGTCCGTATGCGTGATGCGTAGTTCCATCGTTTACCGTTTGAGTTTTTCCAGCGCCGCTCTCATTTCATGCGGCATGGCGACCGGTTTATGGGCAGCGGCATCGCATGCGACATGGACGAAGTGCCCTTGAGCCGACGCGCCGTTCTCGTCGTTGCGGAATATGCCGATCTCGAAGCGCACGCTGCTCGTGCCCAAGTGGGCGACGCGCAGCCCGCATTGGACGATATCGGGAAACGAGATCGGCTTGAAGTAGCGGCATCCGGTCTCGACGACCAGGCACACGACCTGCGGCGATTCCAGCGACAGCGCGCCCTCGCGGACCATATAGGCGTTCACCGCCGTGTCGAACCACGAGTAATACACGACGTTGTTGACGTGGCTGTAGACGTCGTTGTCCATCCAGCGCGTCGTGATGGTTTCGAAGGCGGCGTAGCAATCGCGCGTGTCGGGCGGCGGACGGCTCATGCGGCCGCTCCACGCTCGATCAGCATGGCGTCTCCGTAGCTGAAGAACCGGTAACGCTCCTCCACTGCATGGCGGTACGCTGCGAGCACGTTATCCAGTCCGGCAAACGCCGCCACGAGCATGAGCAGCGTCGACTTCGGCAGATGAAAGTTGGTTATCAGGCGATCGACGACACGAAAACGATAGCCCGGCACGATGAAAAGCCGCGTTTCCCCGTAGCCGGCCGTGAGCTTACCCGCACCTGCCGCTTCGAGCGCGCGCAGACTGGTCGTGCCCACCGCAATGACTCGCCCGCCCCGGGTGCGCGTCTGCTCGATCGCATCCACGGTCGCCTCGGGCACGTCATACCATTCGCTGTGCATCTCATGCCGTGATACGTCGGCGACGCGTACGGGCTGAAAGGTGCCCGCGCCTACGTGCAGCGTCACATAGGCCATGCCGATGCCTCGCGAACGCAGCACGTCGAGCATCGCGGTATCGAAGTGAAGTCCTGCCGTCGGCGCGGCCACCGCACCCGGCGCTCGTGCGTAGACGGTCTGATAGCGCCGCTCGTCCTGTGCATCGGCCGCGTGCGTGATGTACGGCGGCAGCGGCACCGCGCCGTAGCGCTCGAGCAGCTCGAAGACGCCTTCGCCGGGCGGGAAGCGCAAGCGAAACAGGTCGTCGCGGCGCTCCATCACCCTCACCTCCAGACATTCGGCGAGTACGAGGTCGCTGCCTTCGCGCGGCGCATGGCTCGCGCGTATATGGGCCCACGCCTCGTCGGTCCCGATGACGCGCTCGATCAGCACTTCGATGCGGCCGCCGCTGCGCTTGCGGCCGGTAAGGCGCGCCTTGATGACGCGCGTGTCGTTGAACACCATGAGATCGCCGGGCGCAACGAGCGACGGCAGCTCGACGAAACGCCGGTCCACCCAATGGCCCGTCGTGCCGTCGAGATGCAAAAGCCTGCTCGCCGTGCGTTGGGCTGCAGGCACTTGCGCGATCAGCTCGGCGGGAAGGTGGTAGTCGAAGTCCTCGAGACGCATGGGGGCGGATTATACGTGCTGACCCGCTCTCATTCGGGGGACGAAAGAAATACTTGACGCAAATAAAGGACTGCTCCTCCCCGCTCCCCGACAATCGGTTATCCTGCCCACCGGCCTAGCCAATAATTCGAAACGATGAAAACAATGCAGACCAGGGGAGCACGCGCCGCGCTGCTGGCGCCGATTTTTCTGTCGCCGGCGCTCCGCGCCGAAGGCATGACCGTCACGCAGTCCCAGCCGGTGAGCGAACTCTGGCTGAATCCCGGGCTCTACTCGCTGCACTTCCAGCGCGACAAGGGATTGAACGACAACAATGGCGGCATCGGCTTCGAGTACCGCTATTCGACCGTCAACTCCGTCACCGCCGGAGTGATCGACAACAGCGATCGCAAGACGTCGCGCTACGCCGGATGGTACTGGCAACCGCTTGCCGTGGGGCCGGTGCGGTTCGGCGGCGTCGCCGGCGCGATGGACGGCTATCCGAAATTCCGCGACGGCGGCTGGTTCCCGGTCGTGCTGCCCGCAGCAAGCGTCGAGTACAAGCGCGTCGGCCTGAACGTCGTCGTGATTCCGAGCTACAAGGACCGGCTGTACGGCGCGATTTCGTTCCAGTTGAAGCTCAAGGTGTTCTGAGGCGGGAGGGAAGAATTGTAGGAGAGAGGCAACCGCAGTTGAACCGTAAGTAATCATCAGACCGGATGTACCGCAATCCACCGCCTTCACTGGAGCCAGCCGATCCAAGCGCACGCATCACGCGGCAAGGTAAGAGCCTGGCCCGCTAGAAGAAACAGCCCAAGCGCGCTGGCCGCAGGCAACCGGTGATCCGGAAAACAATTCATGCTTGACACCCTCCCGCTCTGCGCGCCTTCTCATGCCGAGCACGGCAAGGGAACCTCGAAGCACGCCTCTTTTTCTCAAACTGGATGTCGATTTCACACGTTCTTGTTCGACAAGGTCATGAATGCGAGTCGTCTTAACTCTTATAGGAGTACGGAAATGGCCAAGAAAAACACGATCTGCCTGTGGTACGACGGCACGGCTTTGGACGCCGCTCGTTTCTACGCCGCGACCTTCCCCGACAGTGCCGTGGGTGCGGTGATGCGAGCACCCGGTGACTATCCTGCCGGCAAGCAGGGCGATGTTCTGACCGTCGAATTCACCGTGGCAGGCATTCCCTGCCTCGGACTCAACGGCGGGCCGCAGTTCAAGCACAGCGAGGCGTTCTCATTCCAGATCGCGACCGAGGATCAGGCTGAAACCGATCGTTTGTGGAACGCGATGTAGGAAACGGCGGCCAGGAAAGCGCGTGCGGGTGGTGTAAAGACAAGTGGGGCGTGAACTGGCAGATCACGCCACGCGTCCTCACCGAGGCGATCTCCGACCCTGATCGCGCGGCGGCAAAGCGTGCCTTTGACGCGATGATGAAGATGAGAAAAATCGACATTGCCGCGATCGAGTCGGCGCGGCGCGGCTGAAAAGCGAGGTCGCCAACGGCTACCGAGTGGAAAACAGGGTCAGTGTAACTTTATCCGTGATCGCCAAGACAAGGCCCTGAAATCTTACACTGACCCTATTTACCCTGCTATTTACCGCTGACCCTATTACCGCGCGTCCCCGCTCTGCGGCAATGGTTTTGAGCAAGACAAAAAAAGCAGAGGGTGGTGCCGGGAGAGGGACTCGAACCCTCACACTGTTGCCAGCGGCGGATTTTGAGTCCGCTGCGTCTACCAATTCCGCCATCCCGGCAAGGGAAGCGAGCAGCGCTTTCTTACCATCAGCGCCACTCGATCAGAGCGCCGGATTATCCCGCAATCACTCTAGCCCAGCAACCGAGCGACCGCTCAGCGAACCACTTCGATATTGTCGATCAGGCGCGTGCGGCCAAGGCGCGCCGCGGCGAGGACGACGAGCTCGCGATCGCCTTCCGCGGGCACCTGAAGATCGGATTGGCGGCGTATCGCGACATAATCCGGACGCCAGCCATGGCGTGCGAGATCGGCCATCGCGTCGAGCTCCATGCGCTGGAAATCGGTAGCGCCGCTCGTGATGTCGTCCTTCGTCGCGCGCAGCAACCGATAAAGCCGCGGGGCTTCGGCACGCTCTTGCGGCGTGAGGTACGTATTGCGCGAAGACAACGCAAGCCCGTCCGGCGCGCGCACCGTCTCGGCAGGAATGATTTCGATCGGCAACGCGAACTGCCGCACCATGTCGCGCAGCACGAGGTACTGCTGGTAATCCTTCTTGCCGAAGATGGCCGAGTGCGGCTGTATGAGATTGAAGAGCTTGAGCACGACGGTCGCCACACCGCGGAAGTGCCCGGGCCGGTGTGCGCCTTCCAGTATGTGCTGAAGATCGGAAGGCTCGACGACGAACGTCTGCGGCTCGGGATAAATCTCCTGCTCGTCGGGGGCGAACAACACGTCCACGCCGACCTCCGATAACCTCGAGCGGTCCTGGCCCAGCGTCCGCGGATAGCGGTCGAAATCTTCCTTCGGCCCGAACTGCAGGCGGTTCACGAAGATGCTGACGACCGTGCAGGCCGCGCGCGGCTTCGCGATGCGGATGAGCTCGATGTGGCCCTCATGCAGGTGGCCCATCGTGGGAACGAAGACATTGTTGGGCTCGCGCTGGAGGCGCTCTCGGAGCTCGGCGACGGAGTTGATGATGTCCATGGCGTTGTCTGCTCTAGTTGCTCGCGTGGCCGGCGGTCCGGACGGCGGTAACGATGGCTAGAAGGAATGCTCCGGCCCGGGGAAGGTCTTTGCCTTCACTTCCCTCACGTACGCTTCCACCGCAGCCTGTATCGAGCCGGCGTTGCGCATGTAATTCTTGACGAACTTCGCCTTGCGTCCGGGATACACATCGAGCATGTCGTGCAGCACGAGCACCTGGCCGTGACAGTGCACGCCGGCGCCTATGCCTATGGTCGGCACGTTAGACGCATCGGTGATCTCCTGCGCGAGCGCGGCCGGTATCGCTTCCAGCACGATCATCCCCGCGCCCGCCTCTTCGAGCATCTTGGCCTCCTCGATCATGCGCCGGGCATCGCTTTGCTGCTTGCCCTGCACCTTGTAGCCGCCGAGCTGATGCACCGACTGCGGCGTAAGCCCGAGATGGCCGCACACCGGCACGCCGCGCTCCACCAGAAAGCTGATCGTATCG
>JBLNBW010000218.1:0-26499 GCA_050260255.1 Rhodospirillaceae bacterium
CTCGCTGCGTTTCATGCGCCGCGCGCGGCTCCTGGTCATCAGCTCGAAGATGGAAGGCGGCGCGAACGTGGTGTGCGAAGCGCTGGCTGCAGGAACGCCCGTCATCGCCTCGCGCATACCCGGCAACATCGGCTTGCTGGGCAGGGACTATGCAGGCTATTACGCATGCGGCAACGAGCGCGCGCTTGCCGCCCTGCTGCACCAGGCGGAAACCGACCGCCGGTTCTACGCGCTGCTGAAGCGCCAATGCGCAGCGAAGCGGAGCATGGTATCGCCGCGCAGCGAGCGCGCGGCATTGAAGCGCGTGCTGAAGGAAGTGTCGGCGCGCTAGAGCAGCGGCCGCTGCGCCGGCCCGAGCGCATCCTCCAACGTGAGCCGCACCGGCGCAAAGCTGCGCCTGTGGATATCGCATACGCCATGCGCCTGCAGCGCCGCGAAGTGCTCTTCCGTGGGATAGCCTTTGTGCTGGTCGAAGCCGTACTGCGGGTAGCGCGCATGGAGCCGCACCATTTCGGCATCGCGTTCGACTTTGGCCAGTATCGAAGCTGCCGAGATTGCCTTGATCTTCGCGTCCCCCTTGACGATCGCTTTCACCGGGAACGGCACTTCCGGGCAATGAATGCCGTCGACCAGCACGCGTGCGGGCGCTATTGCGAGCTGCTGGACCGCACGGCGCATCGCGAGCAGGCTGGCACGGAGAATGTTGTAGGTATCGATCTCCTCGACGCTCGCGCTGGCAACGGCCCACGCCAGCGCCTTGTCCCGGATCTCGAGCGCAAGTCTTTCGCGCTCCTGGGCGTTCAAGACCTTCGAATCGGCGAGGCCGTCGATGGGACGCCGCGTGTGCAATATCACGGCCGCCGCATAGACCGGTCCCGCCAGGGGGCCTCTACCCGTTTCATCGACGCCGCACACATAGGCCGGCATATCAGGCTCCGAGCATCGGCAGAACCGCCTCGGCGAGGCGGTCAACCGTATTTTGCCTCAACGATTCGCGGATTTGCTCATAGCGGCCGTCGAGCTGCTCCCTCGCGTTCTTGTCGCGGAGGAAATGCAGCACCGCGTCCGCAAGCTTTTCCGGCGTGGCGTCTTTCTGCAGCAGCTCGGGTACTATCTGCTCACCGGCGAGGATGTTGGGCAGGCCGACATGATCGACGTATCCACGCCTTTTCATGAGCCAGGCGGTGAGCCGCGGCACGCGGTAGGTGATGACCATGGGGCGCTTTAGCAGCGCGGCCTCGAGTGTGGCCGTTCCCGACGCCAGCAGGACGACGTCGGCTGCGGCCATTGCCTCGTGCGAATGCCCGAACATGAGATTCACGTTGAGCGCAGCGCCGTCGCGGTAAAGCGCCTGCTCGAACAGGTTTTTCGTCTCCCGGTTCGCCATGGGCACGAGAAACAGCACGTCGGGCACGGCTTCGGCGATGCGCTTTGCCGCGGCGACGAAGAGCTCCGCGAGCTGATTGAGCTCGCTCACGCGGCTGCCGGGCAGCAAAGCGACCACCGGCGCGGTCGGCGACAGGCGCAGCTGCAGCCTCATCTCGATGGGGCTCGGCATCGCGGCAAGCAGGTCGGCCAACGGATGGCCCACGTACGCGACCGGCACGCCGGCCTTTTCGTAGAGCGCCGCTTCGAACGGAAACACCGTAAGCATCTTGGAGACGGCACGCTTGATCTTGTGTATGCGCTCTCCCCGCCACGCCCAGATCGACGGGCTCACGTAGTGCACCGTCGCGATGCCGCGGCGACGCAGTCTTTCCTCGAGGCCGAGATTGAAGTCCGGCGCGTCTATTCCGACGAACAGCGAAGGCCGATTGGCGATGAAATGGCGCGCGAGCTTGCGCCGGATGCCGAGAATCTCGTTGATGTGCTTCAGCGCCTCGACGTATCCCCTGACTGACAGCTTCTCCATCGGGAACAGACTTTGCGCGCCAGCGGCCTGCATACGCGGCCCTGCGATGCCGACGAACCGCGCTTCGGGCAGATGGCTGTTGATCGCGCGGATGAAATGCGCCCCGAGCAAATCACCCGACGTCTCGCCGGCCACGATGCCGATGACCGGCTGCGCTTCCATCCTGGACACCTTAACGCACAATGCCGCGGCCGGGTGCCGCCAAAAAGTCGGCGAGCGGCGCGAGCGCGTCGCATTCGGCGCGCTGCTGCTCGATCTCTTTTAGTGCTTCCTCCAGGGTCAATCCGGAGCGGTAGAGCGCCTTGTATGCGCGCCGGACGGCGGCAATCGCCTCGGCGCTGAAGCCCCGCCGCTTGAGTCCTTCGGCATTGATGCCGTGCGGATGCGCGGGATTGCCCGATACCGTCACATAGGGCGGCACATCCTGCACGAGCATCGAGCAAAGCCCGGTGAGGCTGTGCGCGCCTATGCGGCAGAACTGATGAACCGCCGTGAAACCGCCGAGAATGGCGTAGTCGCCGACGTGAACGTGACCTGCGAGCTGCGCATTGTTGGCAAAGATCGTGTTGTTGCCGATCTGGCAATCGTGCGCAAGATGCACGTATGCCATGATCCAGTTGTCATTGCCTAGCCGCGTCACGCCCACATCCTGCACCGTGCCGCAATTGAACGTGCAGAACTCGCGTATGGTGTTGTTGTTGCCGATCTCCAGGCGCGTATCTTCGCCGCGGTACTTCTTGTCCTGAGGCGCTTCGCCGAGGGAGACGAAGTGATAGATCGTGTTGTTCGAACCGATCCGGGTATGGCCGGTGATGACGGAATGCGCGCCGATACGGCAGCCGGGGCCGATCTCGACGTGCGGGCCTATCACCGAGTACGGTCCGACAACGACGTCCGACGCAAGGCGCGCGCTCTTATCGACGATAGCGGTGGGATGTATGCCCGTGCTCATTGCGCATCGCTCCGTGATGCGGGGCTGGTGCAGCATGCGGCGGCGTTAATTCGCTTCCCCTTCCTTCAGTGAGCGCACGGTGCACATCAGTTCCGCTTCGGCAGCGAGCGTATCTTCCACCCGCGCGTGAGCGCGGAATTTCCACAGGCCGCGCACATGGCGCACCAGATCGACGTGCAGGCGCAGGGAATCGCCCGCCGTGACGGGCTTCTTGAAGCGTGCGCCGTCGATACCTACGAAGTAATAAACGGACTGCTCATCGCTCTTCGCGCCGGCGGTCATGAAAGTGAGTATCGCGGCCGCCTGCGCGAGCGCTTCGATGATGAGCACCCCGGGCATTACCGGATGATGAGGGAAATGGCCGCCGAAGAACGGCTCGTTGATGGTCACGTTCTTCAGCGCGTCTATCGACTTTCCCGGTTCGCAGTCGAACACGCGGTCTATCAGCAGGAATGGATAGCGATGCGGGAGATACTGCAGAATTTTGTGGATGTCCATGCTGTTCACGACCCGCTCCTGTCCCTGCTTCCGTATAAGTTTTCGAGCGCGCGCAGCCGCTGCGCAAGCTCGTTGAGATGGCGCAGCTGCGCCGCATTCTTGCGCCACTCCCGATTCGGTTCAAACGGGTACGCGCCGGTGTACGTGCCCGGCTTGTCGATCGACCGCGTGATGATCGTATGGGCCGAAATCTCGACGTTGTCCGCCAGCGTGATATGACCCGCGATGCCGGACGCTCCGCCTATCCTGCAGTGGCGACCTATGCGCGCGCTGCCCGCGACGCCTGCGCAGCCCGCGATCGCCGTGTGCGCCCCTATGTGGACGTTGTGGGCGATCTGGATGAGATTGTCCAGCTTCACCCCTTCTTCGATGACCGTGTCGTCGATGGCGCCGCGATCGACCGTCGTGCTCGCACCGATCTCCACGTCGTCCCCGATCACGACCCGCCCGATCTGCGGTATCTTCACCCACCGCTCGCCGTCCGGCGCAAGCCCGAACCCGTCAGCGCCTATGACCACACCGGAATGCAAGCGCACGCGGGCGCCGATGATACACCGCTCGTAAATCGTTACGCGCGGAAAAAGCCGCGATCCGGCGCCGATTTGCACCTCGTCGCCGACGTAGCAGCCCGCGCCGATGGTGCAGCCGTCGCCTATCGCTGCACCGGCACCGATCACCGCATGAGGGCCGATTTCAACCTCTGCGCCCAGCTTCGCAGCGCCATCGACGACCGCCGTCGCATGCACGCCGGGCTTCGGCCGCGGCTCCGGATTGAGCAACGTCGCGACGCGCGCGAAATACAGGTAAGGGTTGTCGCAGACGATCCGCGGCAAGGACGTGGCATCGCGCGCGCCCCGACCTACGATGACGGCAGCCGCCGCGGTGCTCTTCAGGTGCGAAAGGTATCGCTCGTTCGCGAGGAAAGCGATAGTGCCGGGCCCCGCTCCGTCCAGAGTCGCGACCTGTTTGATGCGCGTGTCCGGGTTTCCAATGATCTCGCCGCCGTAGCGCGCGGCGATGTCACGGAGCGAGTAATCCTGGATGGTGCCTGCTGTCATGGACCGCGTCGTCAAGCTGCCCGCGCGGCCTACTTGCCGTCGGCGAGCGCCTTCAGCACCTTGTCCGTTATGTCGATGCGCGGATTGCGGTACACCGCTTCCTGGAGGATCAAATCGTACTTCTCCGACTCCGCGATCTGCTTGATCACGCGGTTCGCACGCTCGAACAGGGCCGACAGTTCCTGATTACGGCGCAGATTGAGATCCTCACGGTATTCACGCTGCATGCGCTGGAAGTCGAGCGAAAGGCGCGCAAGCTCCTGCTCCTTGTTGCGCCGGTCGGTCTCGCTCATCGTCATGGCTTCCTTTTCGAGCTGCGACTGCAGCGTCTTGATCTGCCCTTCCCGGCGCTGCAGTTCCTGGGCGCGCGGCGCAAATTCCTTCTCGAGCTGTTTGCTCGCGCGCTCGGCCGGCGCCGACTCCCGATTGATGCGTTCCGCGTCGATGAAGCCGATCTTGAGATCGGCAGCACCCGCGGCCGCGGCGGCCCCCCAGAGCGCGAGGGCGGCGAATATGGCGTATAAGTGCCTCAAAGTCTTCTCCTTGCTGACCGGCATACGGCTCGCGCCGCGCGCTAGAACGCTCCCCCGAAGGTGAACTGGAACGGCTGTTTCACGTCGCCCGGCTTGCTCCGCAGCGGCATCGCGACGCTTATTTTAAGCGGACCCATCGGAGAAACCCAGAGTACCGACAAGCCGGTGGAATACCGAAGCTCGCTCGCCTGATACGTTTCGCCGGCGAAACCGGCGTCCACGAACGCGCTCATCCGGACGGACCTGTCGTTCTCCAGACCCGGGAACGGAAACATGAACTCCGCGTTGCCGAGCACTTTGCGGCTGCCGCCACGCGGGTTGTTGTCCGCGTCCTTGGGCGAGACCGTAAACGTCCGGTAGCCGCGCAATGAGTTCACGCCGCCGACATAGAAGTTCTTGAAGAACGGCAGCGGCTTGTCGCCGTAACCCTTGCCGTAGCCGATCTCGCCGTTCAGCATCAGGGTGTACTGACGCGAAAGCGGGAAGTAGCGCTGATACTGATATTGTTCCTTGTGATACTTGAGGTCCGCGACGGGCAAGCCGATCTCGACGTTCGCCTTCTGCAACGTGCCCGAGGTCGGATAGATCAAGCTGTCGCGGCCGTCGCGGACCCATCCGGCATTGAGCGGAACGGCGGTATTCTTCGTACCGAACGTTCGGACGTAGTCTTTATAGAACAATGGGCTGTCGTCGAACGTTTCGATCTTCGTGTCTTCATAGCCCACGCCGTACTGGATCGTGTCGATCTCGGTAACCGGCACGCCGAAGCGCATGGCCGCGCCCAGCGTCTCGGTGCGGTAACGCCCGATGCCGCTGTTGATGGCGTCCAGCTTGCGCATGTAGACGTCGAACCCGCGGCTCACGCCGTCCACGGTGTAGTACGGATCGGTGTACGACAGCGCGTAGACCGTGTTGATCCGGCTGCTGTTCACCGACAAGGACACGTGCTTCCCGGACCCGAAAATGTTGTTCTGGGATATCGAACCCGACAGGATGAGACCTTCGCCGCTGCCGAAGCCCGCGCCGAGCAGCACGTTGCCGGTCGGGCGTTCGGTGACGTTGATGTTCACGTCGACCTGGTCCGTCGTGCCCTGCACGGCCGGCGTCTCGACGTTGACCTCGGTGAAGTAGCCGAGCTTGTCCACGCGGCGCTTGGAGAGATTGACCTTTTCGGCGGAAAACCAGCCGCCTTCGAACTGCCGCAGCTCGCGGCGTATCACCTCGTCGCGCGTGCGATTGTTGCCGGTGATGTTGATACGGCGCACATACACCCGCCGGCCCGGATCGATGAAAAACGTGAACGAAGCGAGCCGGTTCTCCTTGTCGAGCTGCGGAGCGGCGTTGACGTTCGCGAACGCGTAACCGTCGTTGCCGAGACGGTCGCTGATGGCCTTCGTGGATTCGGTCAGCCGTGCACGGGAGAACACGTCCCCGGGCTTCAGCTTGATCAAACTTCGGACTTCGTTCTCCGGCAGCAGCGGCTCACCGGCTATCTTGATGTCCGAGACCTTGTACTGAGGGCCTTCGGTGATCGCGATGGTGATGTAGATGTCTTTCTTATCCGGCGTAATCGAAACCTGCGTGGAATCGATGTTGAATTCGAGAAAGCCGCGATCCAGGTAATACGAGCGCAGCGTCTCGAGATCGGCCGAAAGCTTTTGGCGGGAATACTGATCCGCCTTGCTGTACCACGTCATGACGCCGGGTGTGCGCAGGAAGAACTGCGAGAGCAGATCCTTTTCCTTGAACGCGCTCGCACCGATGATGCGTATCTCCCGGATCTTCGCGACGTCGCCTTCGTCTATCGTGAAATTGAGCGCGACGCGGTTACGCTCGAGCGGCGTGACTGTCGTCGTCACATTCACCGCGTATTTGCCGCGGCTCAGATACTGGCGCTTCAGCTCCTGCTCGGCGCGGTCGAGCAGGCTCTTGTCGAAGATGCGCCCTTCGGCGAGGCCGACTTGTGCGAGCGCCTTCGTGACGGTCTGCTTGTCGAAGTCCTTCATGCCGACGAAATCGATCTGTGCGATCGAAGGACGCTCCTGAACGCTGACGATGAGCACGTTGTCCTGCGCCTCGAGCGTCACGTCCTTGAAAAAGCCGGTCGCGAACAGCGCGCGTATCGCCTCCGCCGCTTTCTCGTCGGTCATGGTGTCGCCGACTTTGACAGGCAGGTAGCTGAACACCGTGCCGGCTTCGGTACGCTGTATGCCTTCGACCCTGATGTCCTTGATGACGAAGGGCTCAAGCGCCGCAGCCGGTGTGGCTGCGAGCGCAAGCAGCAGCGCACCCGTACGGAAAAAATGCATCTATTAGCCGCTTATTAGACGATTTATATCGTTATAAAGGGCAAAGGCCATCAGCATCACGAGTAACGCCATGCCGACCTGCTGCCCCACTTCCATGGCCCTGTCCGACACGGGACTGCCTTTGAAAAATTCGAACGTATAATACATCAAATGCCCACCGTCCAATAACGGCACGGGGAGCAGGTTCAGCACGCCGAGACTGATGCTGATCAGTGCGAGAAACAGGCAGTAGGATACCCAGCCGTTGTGCGCCGACTGCCCGGCGTAATCCGCTATCGTGATGGGACCGGAGAGGTTGCGCAGCGATACGTCGCCGACGACCATCTTGCCGAGCATCTTCAGGCTGAACACCGAGGTGTCCCACGTCTTATAGACCGCTTTGCCGAAGCTCGTGATCGGGTCGTAACGTACTTCGCTCATCAGCTCGGCGAACGCATTGTTGTCGACGAGCGGCCCCGCGCCTATGCGACCGATCTTTTCACCGTTGTCGCTTGCGACATCGGGCGTGACGCGAAGTGTGTGCTCGGTCCCGTCTTTGCGCTTGACCGTCAGTTCGATCTGGTCGCCGGGATGCGCGCGTATCTCACGAACCACATTTTCCCAATGCGCGACCGCCCGACCGTTCACGGCCACTATCTTGTCGCCTGCTTTGAGCCCGGCATGATCCGCGGGGCTTCCCGGAACGACGGTCCCTGCGATCGGCTCGATGGGCGGCTGGTAACGCGTAAGTCCCAGCGTGCGCAGAAAATCGCCTTCGAGATCGGCGGCCTGCAGTCCCGACAGATCGAGATCGCGTATGCGCGTAACGCCATCGTCCCCGCGAACTTCGATGGCGACGCGCCCTTTCTGCACGGCATGCTGAAGCAGCAGCCAACGCGCATCCTGCCATGTCGCAGCCGGCTCATCGGCTATGCGAACGATCGTTTCACCACGCGTGAAACCCGCGACTGCCGCCGGCGTAGCAGGCTTCACTTCCCCCACCACCGGCTTCATGCCCGGAATGCCGTGCATGAAAAGCACCCAGTAGAGCGCGATGGCAAGCAGGAAATTCGAGATCGGTCCTGCGGCCACGACAGCGAACCGCTTGCCGACCGATTGACGATTAAATGCGCGATGCCGCTCGCCGGGCGCCACTTCGCCTTCGCGCTCATCGAGCATTTTCACGTAGCCCCCGAGCGGAAACGCAGAGATCACCCACTCGGTTCTGTCCGCTCCGAAGACGCGCCGCCACAGCGGCCTGCCGAAACCGACCGAGAACCGCAGCACTTTGATGCCGCACCAGCGCGCCACCGCATAGTGGCCGAGCTCATGCACGACGATCAGGCAACCGAGCGCGAGTAGAAAAGCGGCTAACGTGTAAAGCATGCCCATGCAGTAACTGCCTCGTGTGTGAGGATACGGTTACGAACGCACGACCGCTCGCGCGGTTCCCGTCTTCACGCTGCGTACGTTGCCGCGCTGCACGCATTCTTCCGCACGGGTGCGCGCTTCGCAATCCAGCGACAGCACCTCGTCGAGCGAACGAACGGCCGGCGCTTCGCATTTTTCCAGCACCCGCTCGATCACGCGCGGGATATCGGCAAACGCCAACGCATGCTCCAGAAAACGGGCCACCGCGATTTCGTTCGCGGCGTTGAGCACCGTTGCGGCGCCATTGCCCGCGCGCAGCGCTTCGTACGCAAGGCGCAGACACGGAAAGCGCTGCATGTCCGGCGCCTCGAAACTCAGGGCGCCGACTTTAGCGAGCTCGAGAAAATCCACGCCCGCGCCGATACGCTCGGGATGCGCGAGCGCGTGTGCTATCGGCGTACGCATGTCAGGATTGCCGAGCTGTGCAATGACCGAGCCATCCACGTATTCCACGAGCGAATGCACGACGCTTTGCGGATGAACCACGACTTCGATGCGGTCCGCAGCCGCGCCGAACAGCCAGTGCGCCTCGATGACTTCGAGCCCTTTGTTCATCATCGTCGCCGAGTCGACGGAGATCTTGCGCCCCATTACCCAGTTCGGATGCGCGCACGCTGCTTCCGGCGTGACGTCCGCGAGGTCGGACAGCGGCGTCGTGCGGAACGGGCCGCCCGAGGCAGTGAGCAAGATCCGGCGCACACCCGCCGCATCGAGGTCGCCGCGGTAGCCTTTCGGCAGAACCTGGAAAATCGCATTGTGCTCGCTGTCGATGGGAAGCAGTACAGCGGAACTCGCGCGCACCGCATCCATGAATACCGCGCCCGCCGTCACGAGCGCTTCTTTGTTTGCCAGCAAGACGCGCTTGCCCGCACGCGCGGCCGCGAGCGTAGGACGCAGTCCCGCGATGCCTACGATGGCGGCCATCACCGTATCGACTTGCGGCAGCACTGCGACCTCCTGAAGGCCCTGCTCCCCGAATAGTACGCGGGTGGCAAGGCCGTGCGCTGCCAAACGTCGTTCGAGATCGCGCGCGGCGGCCGGGTCGACCACCACAGCGAATTCCGGCCGGTGAACGCGGCACTGTTCGAACAGCAGTTCGACGCGTTGCTGCGCCGTGAGGGCAACGACGCGGAAGCGGTCCGGATGGCGGGCCACTACATCGAGGGTGTTGACACCTATGCTGCCGGTGGAGCCGAGTACGGTCAGTGTGCGCTGTACGGTCATGACGCGCTGATTATCCGACGTAATGAATGAGCAGCGCTACCGCCGGCAGCGTCGCAGTCAGGCCGTCGATGCGATCGAGCACGCCGCCGTGGCCGGGCAGCAGCCGTCCGCTGTCCTTTACGCCCGCCTGGCGTTTGAGCCACGACTCGAATAAGTCCCCTTCGATGCTCAAGGCAAGCAGTGCAGCGAACGCGAGGGCGCCCGCAATGCCATCGAGCGCCGGCCGCCAGTCGTCCACAAGCAGCTGCAGCACGACGTAATAGATCGCGACGCCGGCCGCCGCCCCGGCGACCCCCTCCCAGGTTTTGCCCGGACTGATCGTTGGCGCAAGCTTGCGCCTGCCCCATTGACGGCCCGCCAGGTATGCCATCGTGTCGGCGATCCAGATCACGCCCATGAAAATGAGCAGGACCCCTGCAATCGCCTGCAATTGCACCAGCGCGAGCCAGGTCGGGATGAGGACTATCCATCCCACGAAAGCGAGCGGAATGCCTCTGACCTGCCAGTGGCCTTTGAGCCACAACGGCGCTGCCACCAGCCAGAACGCGACGGCGAACACGTATAGGGCCACATGGATCGGCCTTGCCTGGAACGTCCCCTCGCCGATCCATGCCAGCACAGCGGCAAGGAGCGTCGTAATGGCCGCGTAAATCCATGCGCCGTTTTTGCCGTATCCGGCGAGCGCCCCCCATTCATGCGCACCGAGCAGGAGCGCGGGCACGAGGCACGCCATCCAGCCGGCCGGCGGCAACAGAAACAACGCCGCAAGAAAAAGGGCAAGTGCGACTGCGGCCGTGATCAGGCGCGTAGCAAACATGTGAGAGCGGCGGCGGCCGGCGGCACGCCGCGATCAGCCCACCGAGGTACGAGCGATACGCTCGTTTTGCTGCATCAGCTGCTCGCTGGTGCGGCCGAAGCGGCGCTCGCGCTGACGGTACGATGCGATCGCGCGGTCCAGCGCGGCGGCATCGAAGTCAGGCCATAGGACGTCGGTGAAATAAAGCTCCGTGTAAGCGAGGTGCCAGAGAAGAAAATTACTGATGCGCTGCTCCCCGCCGGTTCGTACGAACAGATCCGGCTCCGGCGCGTAGCTCAATGCGAAGTACGGGGCGAGGTCGGTCTCGGCAAACCCGTTTGCCAGCTCGGGACGTTCCTTCAGCATGCGCTGCACGGCTTGCATCATGTCCCAGCGCCCGCCGTAATTGACGGCGACGGTGAGGGTGAGCGTCGTGTTGCGCGCGGTGAGCTCCTCGGCCTGCTCGATCAATCGCACGAGCTTGGGCTCGAAGCGCGTGAGATCACCGATCGCTTTGAAACACACGCCGTTTTCGTGCAACCGCTCGATTTCCTGCTCCAGAGCACGCACGAAAAGCTGCATGAGAAAACCCACTTCGTCCGGCGGACGACGCCAGTTCTCGCTGCTGAACGCGAACAGCGTAAGAAAAGAGATGCCGCGTTCGATGCAGGCCTTGACCATCGCCCGCACGGTTTCGAGCCCGCGCTTGTGGCCTGCGACGCGCGGCAAAAACCGCTGCTTCGCCCAGCGGCCGTTGCCGTCCATGATGATGGCGACGTGGCGCGGAACGACGGTGGTCTCTGGGATGTCGAGCGTCGAGCTCGTGCTGCCGCCGGTCATCAGATGGCCATCAGATCCGCTTCTTTCGCCTGGAGAGCCTTGTCGATCTCCGCGATGTAGCGGTCGGTGAGCTTCTGGATGTCGTCTTGCGCGCGGCGCTCGTCATCCTCCGCGACCTGCTTCTGCTTGAGCATGTCCTTCAAGTGGGCGATCGCATCGCGGCGCACGTTCCGGACTGCGACGCGGGCGTTCTCGCCTTCGTGCCGGACGACCTTGATCAGGTCCTTGCGGCGCTCCTCGGTCAAAGCCGGCATCGGCACGCGCACTACGTCGCCCACCGTGGAGGGATTGAGGCCGAGATCGGAATCGCGTATCGCCTTCTCGATCGCACCAGCCATCTTCTTTTCCCAGGGCGTGACGCCTATCGTGCGCCCATCGATGAGCGTCACGTTGGCCACCTGGGGAATCGGCGTAGGCGTGCCGTAGTAATCGACCGTTACATGATCGAGCAGGCCGGTGTGCGCGCGGCCCGTACGCACCTTACCCAAATCGGCCTTCAGCGCTTCCAGCGATTTCTTCATTTTCTGCTCGGCCGTCTTTTTGACGTCGGCAATCATCGTTCACCTCCGTACCGCGTGTTCACACATGCACCATCGTACCCTCATCCTCGCCCAGCACCACGCGTTTGAGTGCATGCGGCTTGAAGATGCTGAAAACATTGATGGGCAACTTCTGGTCCCGGCACAGCGTCAGGGCCGTGGCGTCCATCACCTTCAGATTCTTGATTATCGCCTCGTCGAAGGTGAGACGGGTATAGCGCATCGCATCCGGGTGGGTATTCGGGTCGTCCGTGTAGACCCCATCCACCTTGGTGGCCTTGAGAACCAGCTCGACGTTCATTTCCATGCCGCGCAGCGCCGCGGCGGTATCGGTGGTGAAGAACGGATTGCCGGTGCCGGCGGCGAAAATCACCACCTTGCCCTCTTCCAGGTAGCGCATCGCCTTGCCGCGGATATACGGCTCGACCACCTGCTCGATGTTGAGGGCGGACTGCACCCGGCTCACGAGGTTGACGCGGCGCATGGCATCCTGCAGCGCGAGCGCGTTCATGACGGTCGCCAGCATGCCCATGTAGTCGGCTGTCGCGCGATCCATGTGCGCCGCGGCCGGCGCCACGCCACGGAAGATGTTGCCGCCCCCGATGACGACGGCAACTTCCACCCCGAGACCGACCACCTCGGCCACTTCCTTGACGATGCGGCCTATGGTTTCCTGATTGATTCCATATGCATCCCCGCCCATCAGTGCTTCTCCGCTCAGCTTGAGCAATATGCGCTTGTAGGCGGGTTTTTCCTGCATTCTTCGTCTCGCTGCCTGGTTGGTCGGTTTTTCGGATTCTGGTCGCGTACTCTTTAGTGACGCGTCTGGCTCACTTGCGCCGCCACTTCGGCAGCGAAGTCTTCCTTCTTCTTCTCGATGCCTTCGCCGACCACGTACAGCGCGAAGGCCGCCACGGACGCCGACTTCGACTTCAGCAGCTGCTCTATCGTCTGCTTGTCGTTCTTTACGAACGGCTGGCCGAGCAGCGTGACTTCCTTGATGTACTTCTGCACCGAGCCTTCGACCATTTTCTCGACGATGTTGGCCGGCTTGCCGGACTCGGCCGCCTTGGCAGCCGCAATCGCGCGCTCTTTTTCGAGCAGCTCTGCCGGCACCTCTTCTTTGGACAGCGCAACCGGCTTGCTCGCCGCGATGTGCATCGCGATGTCCTTCGCGAGCTGCTCGTCCCCGCCCACTACATCGACCAGAACGCCGATCTTCGATCCGCCGTGAATGTAGCTGGCGAGCTTGCCTTGCGCTTCGATCCGCTTGAAGCGGCGCAGCGACATGTTCTCGCCGATCTTGCCGACCAGCGCCTTGCGTGTCTCTTCCACGCCGACCCCGTTCAAGCTGAGTCCCGACAACGCGTCGACGTCAGCCGGCGCCTTCTCGGCCACGAGCTTCGCCAGTCCATTGGCAAAGGCGAGGAACTCTTCGTTCTTCGCCACAAAGTCGGTCTCGCAGTTCACTTCCAGTATGCCGCCCAGCTTGCCATCCCGCGCTATGTAGACCGCGACGACGCCTTCCGCAGCCACGCGCCCGGCGGCCTTGCTCGCCTTGTTGCCGAGCTTGATGCGCAGCAGCTCTTCGGCCTTCTCCATGTCGCCCTGAGCTTCGGTCAGGGCCTTCTTGCATTCCATCATGGGCGCGTCGGTCTTCTCGCGCAGGTCCTTCACCATGCTTGCGGTGATTTCCGCCATTACTTTGCACTCCACTGATTAAAAAAAGGGGCTGGCCGCCCCTCTTTGCGCGCACGCTCACGCTGTGTGCCGCGCGTGCGCGCTCCGCTTGCGCGGCGCTACGCACCGGACTCCTCGGTCTCGTCCACCTCGACGAATTCGTCGCCGCCGACGATTTCCTTCACGCTGTCGTTGCGCCCTTCGAGGTACGCATCGGCGACGCCGCGCGCATACAGTCGGATCGCGCGACTGGAGTCGTCGTTGCCGGGGATGACGTAGTCAACGCCGTCGGGGGTATGGTTCGTGTCGACAACCGCGATGACCGGAATGCCGAGCTTTTTCGCCTCCGCGATGGCGTTCTTTTGATAGCCGACGTCGATGACGAACATCGCATCCGGCAAGCGGTCCATGTCCTTGATGCCCCCCAGGCTGCGCATGAGCTTCTCGAGCTCCCGCTGGTAGTGCAGCGCTTCTTTCTTGGGCAGCTTGTCGATCGTGCCGTCCTGCATCATCTGTTCCATGTCCTTCAAGCGCTTGATCGACTGCTTCACCGTCTTGTAGTTGGTGAGCATGCCGCCCAGCCAGCGGTAGTCGACGTACGGTGCGCCGGCGCGCTGCGCTTCTTCGCGGACAATCTCGCGCGCCTGGCGCTTGGTGCCGACGAACAGGACCGTGCCTTTGTTGGCGGCCAGTTGACGCACGAACTTCAGCGCGTCCTGGTACATCGCCATCGTTTTCTCGAGATTGATGATGTGTATCTTGTTGCGGTGCCCGAAGATGTACGGCGCCATTTTCGGGTTCCAGTAGCGGGTTTGATGTCCGAAATGGACGCCCGCCTCCAGCATTTCACGCATGGTAACTGCCATGTTGCGACTGCTCCTATGTAGGGTTAAGCCTCCATCCGCCGCTGCACGACCGGCCCTCGCTAACTTCCCGAGCCGGCACCCTTACAAATAAGGCGGATGTGCGAATTTGCCCGTCGTCAACTCCAAGGTCCTTGGTAGACGAGCTAACTTTTTATTTTAACAGCCGAAAGCCGCTTACTCAAGAAAACCGCACGATGTGCCCGGACACGGTCCGTGGCCGGGCATTCTGGACTAAAATCCGTCTTTTTTGCCACCCGGCTGCCGGATTCCGACGCACGGGCGACGGCATGCGCCGCAGGACACTATGCCCGTCACGATCAAGACTGAAGATGAAATCGCCCGCATGCGGGTGGCCGGCCGGCTTGCGGCCGAAGTTCTCGATTACATTACCCCGCACGTACAGCCCGGCGTGACGACCGGCGAGCTGGACAAGCTGTGCCATGATTACATCGTCAACGTACAGGGCGCCGTGCCTGCGCCGCTCAACTATGCGCCGCCGGGCTATCCGCCGTACCCCAAGTCGGTATGCACGTCGGTCAATCACGTCGTCTGCCACGGCGTGCCCGGTGACAAGCGGCTCAAAGCCGGCGATATCCTCAATATCGACGTGACCGTCATCAAGGACGGTTTCCACGGGGATACGAGCCGCATGTTCTTCGTGGGACCTCCATCTATACAGGCCAAACGGCTCAGCGAGGTCACGTATGAGTGCATGTGGCGCGGCATACGCGCCGTGCGGCCCGGAGCGCGCTTGGGCGACATCGGACATGCCATACAAAGCCACGCAGAGCGACAGGGGTACAGCGTCGTGCGGGAGTTCTGCGGCCACGGCATAGGCCGTAAATTCCACGAGGAACCACAAATCCTCCACTACGGTCACGCAGGCACCGGGATGCAGCTGCAGCGCGGCATGATCTTCACAGTTGAGCCTATGATCAATGCAGGTCGGCCGGACATCCGTCAGCTTGCCGATGGCTGGACCATAGTGACCAAGGACCACAGCCTGTCCGCGCAGTGGGAGCATACGGTGCTCGTCACTGAAAACGGCTTTGAAATACTGACGGTCTCCGCCGGAACGCCCCCACCGCCTTGATCAGAGGCTAAATGTCCCTACAGGTAACCAGCCCCGCGGCCCGGCCGCCCTCTTCCCTCCTGCTCTGGAAGCAGCAGCTCGCCGCGGAACGCGAAGAGGCGCGACAGGGCTTTCTCACCCGTCCCGCGGCAGGCTCGCTGCTCCGGAAGCTGTCTGCCATAGTCGACAACCATGTCCGTACGGTGTGGGCTTCCTGCGCGCTTCCTAGCGATATCGCACTCGTAGCCGTCGGCGGGTATGGCCGCGGACAGCTCTTTCCGTATTCCGACGTCGATATCCTCATACTACTTTCCGACGCAGCATCCTCGGAGTTGCGCAACCGGCTCGAGGAGCTCATCGGCGCGCTGTGGGACATCGGTCTGGAAGTCGGACACAGTGTCCGTACCATCGACGAATGCGTCGACATGGCGCGGCAGGACATTACGGTCCAGACTACACTGCTCGAGTCACGCCTGCTTGCGGGACATCGCGCCCTGTTTCGCCGCTTTCAGGACGAGACCACCAAAGCGCTCGACGTGCGCGCTTTCCGCGAAGCAAAGATGCTCGAGCAGCAACAGCGGCATGCTCGCCATCAGGAAACGAGCCTGGAGCCGAACGTCAAGGAAAGCGCCGGGGGCTTGCGGGATCTGCAGAACATCCTCTGGATTGCGGGTGCAAGCGGCGTTGGAACTCGCTGGAGCGACTTGACCGAGGCCGGCCTCATTTCGCCGGTGGAAGCTGCCGTCATCGCGCGCGAGGAGCGTTTCCTGCAGATGTTGCGGGTACGGCTGCATTATCTCGCGCAGCGCCGCGAAGACCGCCTGCTGTTCGATCATCAGTCGACGTTGGCAGCAGAGTTCGGCTTGCGCGACCGCCCGCACCGGCTTGCCAGCGAACAGCTCATGCAGCGGTATTACCGCACCGCCAAGGTCGTGTCCCAGCTCAATACGATCGTCCTGCAGAACCTCGGCGCGCGCATCGCTCCCGAGCAGGACACGACGGTGCATCCAATCAACGAGCGTTTCGTCATCCGCGGGCAACTGCTGCACGCCGTCGATGAAGAGCTGTACCAGCGTCAGCCGAATGCGATACTCGAGACGTTCGTGCTGCTGCAGGAGCATCACGAGCTGAAAGGCATAGGTGCCGGCACGCTGCGCGCGTTGTGGCGCGCGCGCCACCGCATAGATCCCGCTTTCAGGCGCGATCCCGAGAATCACGCTTCCTTCCTGCGCATACTGCGCAGCCCTACCCGCGTCGTACGTGCGCTGCGGCGGATGAATCAGTACGGGATACTGGGAGCCTACATACCCGCCTTCGGGCGCGTCGTCGGACAGATGCAGCACGACCTGTACCATGTGCACACCGTCGACGAGCACATCCTGAAAGTGGTTCGCAACCTGCGGCGATTTGCGGTGCCCGAGCTGGCGCACGAATTTCCGCTGTGCAGCCGGATCATGAGCGACTTCCGGAACCCGGAGCTGCTCTATCTCGCCGGGCTGTTCCACGACATCGCAAAGGGGCGCGGCGGCGATCACTCGCAGCTCGGCAAGCACGACGCGCTGCGTTTTTGCCGCGCGCACGGGCTCACCCGCGAGGACAGCGAGCTGGTCGCCTGGCTCGTCGAGCAACATCTCATGATGTCGGTCACGGCACAAAAGCAGGACACGACGGATCCCGAGGTCGTCCGCGCGTTCGTCGAGCGTGTCGGCAACGAGCAGCACCTGTCGGCACTCTATCTCCTCACCGTAGCGGACATCCGCGGCACCAGTCCTAAAGTCTGGAACGCATGGAAAGCGAAGTTGCTGGAAGACCTGTACCGTGCTGCCCAGCGCCTGCTCACCGGCGATCATGGCACCCTCGAAACGAGCATGGAAAGCCGTCAGTCGGATGCGCGCGCGAAGCTGCGTCTGTACGCCGTGCCGGAACATGCGGAAGACAAGCTGTGGGCGCAGCTCGAGACGCCCTATTTCCTGCGGCACGAGCCGGGTGAGATCGTCTGGCACACACGGCATCTGTACTACCGTGTCGGCACCACCAAGCCCGTGGTTAAAACGCGTCTATCTCCCGCCGGCGAAGGGTTGCAGGTGATGGCCTACCTGCCGGACCAGAAGGAGCTCTTCGCCCGGATCTGCAGCTTCTTCGAATCGATTCACTACGACATCATCGAGGCCAAGATCTACACCACGCGCGACGGCTATGCGCTCGACACGTTTCAGGTGCACGACCCGGACAACCGCGACGTGCAGTATCGTGACCTCATCAGCTACATCGAATACGAGCTCGGTCAGCGCCTGGAGCAGCGCACGCCGTTGCCGCCGGTGACTCGGCCGCGGCTCAATCGCCAGCTCAAACATTTTCCGATATCGCCAGAGGTCGACATCCAGCCGGACGAGCGCAATACGTATCAGGTCATGTCGATCATTGCCGGAGACCGCCCGGGGCTCCTTTCGCGGATCGCGCGCGTGCTGGTGAAATACGACATCAATCTGCACACGGCGAAGATCAACACCCTGGGGTCGCGCGCCGAAGACGTCTTTTTGATCACCGGCGCCGCATTGCACGACACCAAGCGCGTAGTGAAGCTGGAAGCAGATCTGCTAGAACAGCTGCGGACCGAAGCGTAATCTCTCGGTGCACTAGCCTACCCACTTGCGCGCGTTGCGGAACATGCGCATCCACGGCGCGTCCTCGCCCCATTCTGCCGGATGCCACGAATTCTGTATCGTCCGGTAGACGCGCTCGGGATGCGGCATCAGTATCGAAAAACGTCCGTCGGGTGTGGTCACGCCCGTGATGCCCTGCGGCGAAGCGCTCGGATTCATCGGATACGCCATCGTGGGCCGGCCGTAGTTGTCGACGTAACGCACCGCGACCAACGGCTGCACGCGCTCCAGCGCCGCCGCATCAGCGAACTCGGCATAGCCCTCGCCATGCGCGATCGAAATCGGGATCCGACTGCCTGTCATGCCGTCGAAAAATATCGAGGGCGTGGGCAGTACTTCCACCATTACGAAGCGCGCTTCGAACTGCTCCGACTTGTTGCGGACGAAATGCGGCCACGCATCGGCCCCGGGGATGAGCTCGTGAAGATTGCTCATCATCTGGCAGCCGTTGCAAGCGCCGAGCGCGAACGTGTCCTTGCGCTCGAAGAACGCCGCAAACTGATCGCGCGCGCGCGCGTTGAACAGGATCGACTTCGCCCAGCCTTCGCCCGCGCCCAGCACGTCGCCGTAAGAAAAACCGCCGCCTGCCGCGAAGCCTTTGTATTCGTCGAGCGTGACACGACCGGCGATGATGTCGCTCATGTGAACGTCGACTGCCTCGAAACCTGCGCGGTCGAATGCGGCCGCCATTTCGATCTGGCCGTTGATCCCCTGCTCGCGCAGGATGGCGATCTTCGGCCGCGAGCCGGTCGCGATGTACGGCGCTGCAATGTCGTCACCCGGGTCGAACGTGACTCTCGCATGCAGCCCCGGATCGCCCTCGTCGAGTATGCGATCGTATTCCTGCTGCGCGCATTCGGGGTGATCGCGCAGCCGCTGCAGCTCGAATGTCGTCTCCGACCATGCGCGATGCAAATCCACGCGGCGCTCGCAGAAGAGTTCCTGTTCTTCGTTGCGTATGCGCAGCAGTCCGTCGGTGGTGACCACGCCTATCGCACGGCACGGTACGCCCGCCGACTCGAAGGCATCGCACACTCCATCGGCGTCCGCTTTTCTCACCTGCAGCAGGGCACCCAACTCTTCGTTGAAGAGCAATCCCGCGGGCGGGCACGCTTGCGGCCATGCGTCGAGCTGCAGTATCGCGCCGGCGTGCCCGGCGAACAGCATCTCGCACACCGCGGCAAACAACCCGCCGTCCGAGCGATCGTGATAGGCGAGAATGCGCGAACGCACCGCGGGCTGCTGCATCACCGAGAAAAACGACACGAGCGTCTCGGCATCGTCCACGTCGGGCGCCTGATCGCCGAGTTGTCCATAGACTTGGGCGAGCGCAGACGCGCCGAGGCGGCTGCGTCCTTCGGAAATGTCGACGAAAAGAAGGACCGTCTCGCCGCAGTCCGTACGCAGCTGCGGTGTCAGGGTGTCGCGCGCATCGACTACCGGAGCGAATGCGGAAATGATCAAGGACAACGGCGCTGTCACTTCCCGGCGCGAGTCCCCTTCTTCCCATGTTGTCTTCATCGACAACGAATCCTTGCCGACCGGGATGCTGATGCCGAGCTCGGGACACAGCTCGAGCGCCACGGCGCGCACCGTGTCGTACAGCGCGGCATCCTCGCCCGGGTGTCCGGCTGCGGCCATCCAGTTCGCCGACAGCTTGACCCTGCCGATGTCCGCGATACGCGCAGCCGCGATATTGGTGATGGCCTCGCCGATCGCGAGACGGCCCGACGCTTCGGGCGAGATCAGCGCGAGCGGCGTGCGTTCGCCCATCGCCATCGCCTCACCGGCATAAGTGTCGAGGCCCATCGTCGTCACCGCAACGTCGGCGACCGGAACTTGCCAAGGTCCGACGAACTGGTCCCGCGCCGTTACGCCGCCGACTGTCCTGTCCCCTATGCTGATGAGAAAGGTCTTGTCCGCCACCGCCGGCAAACGCAGTACGCGATAAACGGCCTCTTTCAGATCGATTGCAGCGATGTCGAGCGGCTGCAGATCGCGCGGCGCGCGCGTGACGTTCCGCACCATCTTGGGCGGCTTGCCGAGCAACACGCCCATGTCCATGTCGACGGGCCTGTTGCCGAACACGGGATCTTCGACGACGAGACGCTCGTCCGCGGTCGCTGTTCCGACGACTGCGAAGGGCGCGCGCTCGCGCTCGCAGATTTCCCCGAACCGCGGCAGGTCATCCGGCGCGATCGCGAGCACGTACCGCTCCTGCGCCTCGTTGCACCAGATCTGCACGGGCGACATACCCGGCTCTTCGCTCGGCACTTTGCGCAGATCGAAATGTCCTCCGCGTCCCGCCCCGTGCACGAGTTCCGGCAATGCATTGGACAACCCTCCTGCACCCACATCGTGTATCGATAATATGGGATTGCGATCGCCGAGCGCCCAGCAGCGGTCTATCACTTCCTGGGCGCGCCGCTCGATTTCCGCATTGCCGCGCTGTACGGAATCGAAGTCGAGGTCTTCCTGGTTGGTACCGGTATCCATGCTGGATGCAGCGCCGCCGCCCAAGCCGATCAGCATGCCGGGCCCGCCCAGCTGTATGAGCAGCGTGCCGGGAGGCAACGGCTTCTTCATCGCGTCACGCGCTGCGATGTTGCCGATACCGCCCGCGATCATGATGGGCTTGTGATAGCCGCGCACTTCACCGCCAACGCGCTGCTCGTAGCTGCGGAAATAGCCGGCGAGGTTGGGCCGCCCGAACTCGTTGTTGAACGAGGCGCCCCCGATCGGACCGTCGAGCATGATTTGCAGCGCAGACGCTATGCGGCGCGGGCGGCCTGCATCCTCGCGCTCCCAGGGCCGTATGTTTCCGGGTATACGCAGGTTCGAAACGGTATAACCGGTCAATCCAGCCTTCGGCCGCGCGCCGCGTCCCGTCGCGCCCTCGTCCCGTATCTCGCCGCCGGCACCCGTTGCAGCACCCGGGAAAGGCGAGATCGCGGTCGGATGGTTGTGCGTCTCGACCTTCATGAGGATGTGCGTATCGTCCTCGACGTAGCGGTACGCGCAGCCGGCGTCTGGATAGAATCGTGCGACGCGCGCGCCCTCCATGATGGCAGCGTTGTCGGCATAGGCGACGACAGTGCCCTGCGGATTCTTAGCGTGCGTCATCCGTATCATGCCAAACAGGCTGTGCGGCTGGCGTTCACCATCGATGATCCAGTCGGCGTTGAAGATCTTGTGCCGGCAATGCTCGGAATTCGCCTGCGCGAACATCATGAGCTCGACATCCGTCGGATCGCGTCCGGCGCGCGCGTAGCTGTCGGCGAGATACTGAATTTCGTCGTCTGAAAGAGCGAGCCCCATCACGCCGTTGGCTCGCCGCAGCGCTGCCACCGGATCGTCGCCCAGCTCGACGGTCGCGAGGGGTTGCGGCGCTACGTGATGGAACAGTCTCGCGGCGTCATCGAAACGGTCCAGCACCGTCTCGGTCATGCGATCGTGTATGTGGGGCATTAGCTTTGCGCGCTGGTCGGACGTAAGACGCCCGTTCTCTTCGGGACGCACCCAGAACGCAATACCGCGCTCTATGCGTTCGATCGCATCGAGACTGCAATGACGTGCGATGTCCGTCGCCTTCGACGACCACGGGGATATGGTTCCCAACCGCGGCACGACGAGCATGAGCTCACCGCCCTCCTCGACGTCCGAGGCGCGCGGACCATAAGTCAGCAAGCGGTCGAGACGTTGCCGTTCGATCGCGTTCAGCGGCCGCTGGGCCAGGACGAAATGCCAGTATTCCGCCGAAATCCGAACGCGCGGCAGCGCACTGGCAAGGTTCTGCAGGAGTTTTTCGAGACGAAAAGCGGAAAGTGCGCTGCGCCCGCGCAGCCGGAGTAGATGGGACATCGCGGTGAGATGAGCTAAAGCAATATTTTAGCGAAATTCGGCTAAACTAGGCGCGTTATGCCGCTTCGTCTGCCGCACAGGACTCCGGTCTACCTCACTGCGGACATACGCCGCATCGAGGCGCGCGCCGCGGCGCAACCCGAACCGCCCGCTCTCATGGAGCGCGCCGGACTGGCTGCGGCCGAGCTTGCCCGCGAACTCGCCGGCGACAGCGCTCATCCGATACTCATCGTCGCAGGTCCTGGCAACAACGGCGGGGATGCCTTCGTCATCGCGCGGCATCTCAAACAATGGTGGTTCGACGTCACGGTGGTCTACGCCGGAGACGAAACGAAGCTCACTGCCGATGCCGGTAATGCTTTGCGAGCGTGGCGTGCCGCTGGCGGCTCTACGTGCGCAACCCTGCCTTCGAGGCGCTGGGGCCTCGCTATCGATGGGTTGTTCGGCATAGGACTGCAGCGTGAGATCAGCGGAACGTATGCCGCGCTGATCCACCGGCTCAACACGCTCGATGCACCCGTTCTCGCCGTCGACGTGCCGAGCGGACTCGAGAGCGACACGGGCCGCGTTCTCGGACATGCCGTGCGCGCAACGCACACGATCACGTTCATCGGCCTCAAACCGGGCCTGCTCACGCTCGACGGCCCCGACCACTGCGGGGAGGTTCATCTCGCCACGCTGGGATTGAGAGCGGAAGACATGCTCGCTCCAGCAGGCATGATCACCGGTCCAGAGCTATTAACGGATGCACTCGCGCCTCGGAGGGCCAACACCCACAAAGGCACGTACGGGGCCGTCGGAATACTGGGCGGCGCACAGGGCATGGTCGGTGCGGCGCTGCTCGCCGGCCGCGCAGCATTGAAGCTCGGTACGGGACGCGTCTATGCCGGCCTGCTCGCCGACGATGCGCCGCCTGTCGATTATGTCCAGCCGGAGGTCATGCTGAGATCCGCGAAGGAGCTGCTCGCACTGGACCAACTGCAATGCATCGCGGTCGGTCCCGGCCTGTCGCAATCGACCGCGGCTGTCGCAGCGCTCAAGAAAGTGCTGAGTCGTACTACCGCGCTGGTCCTGGATGCGGACGCGCTCAATCTCATCGCCGCCGACAAGGCGCTGCAACAGGTCGTGCGCGAGCGCACATCGCCGACGCTCATGACACCGCATCCCGCCGAGGCGGCGCGCCTGCTCGACTCGAATACCGCCGAGGTGCAGCGCGACCGCTTGAATGCCGCACGGACGCTTGCGCGGTCCTTGAATGCCGGCGTGGTGGTGAAGGGCGCCGGCAGTGTATGCGCCTGGCCGGACGAGACCTGGGCGATTAACGTCTCCGGGAATCCCGGAATGGCAAGCGCCGGCATGGGCGACGTGCTGACCGGCTTGATCGCAGCGCTGCTGGCCCAAGGGGTGAACGCAAAGCTCGCCTTGCTTGCGGGCGTGTATCTTCATGGGGCGGCGGCCGACGAACTGGTTGCGGCCGGCACGGGGCCCGTGGGGCTTGCGGCTGGCGAGTTGATCGATGCCGCGCGGGCGCTCATCAACCGCCCACGACCGACTGTCTAGTCCGCCCCCGATACGCCGCTATGCACTCGCATGCGGATGTAGAACAAGCGCAGGTTCTCGGCCTTGAGCAGATCCAGGAGCCGCTCCACGAACGGCGCGTCGGTGACGAACTCGACCTCGACCGGAACATCGCCCGCAAGCTCGAAGAACGTCTCTTCGTGAAGCTTTCCATGCCGCCCGTAACCCGCGATGGCGCGCAACGCCGTACCGCCGGCGATGCCCATGCCTTTGGCCTGCTCCAGCAGCCATTCGTGCACCAGCCGGCCGCCGTGGCGTTGCGACTCGGTGGTGTAGAAGCGTATGCAGACCCGGTCCATTGCAGTCACCTCAAGGCTGCAGCGCTTTGATGGTGGCAATGCCGAGGACCGTGGCGATGATGGACCCCGCGAGGTGCGAAGCGATCAGCACGCTGGCCCATGCGTACTGCGCACGCGCGAGCAGCGTCACCGCTTCGGCGGAAAACGTCGAAAACGTTGTCAGTCCGCCGAGAAAACCCGTGATGATGAACAGCCTGGCTTCGGGCGGCATGCCGGCATGTTGCGTGAAATACTCCACTCCCGCGCCGATGAGATAGCCCCCGACGATATTGGCGGAAAGCGTGCCAAGGGGTACCGTCGGAAACACTGGATTGAGCGCGATGCTGAGCATCCAGCGCAGCCAGGCGCCCAGTGCCGCACCTATACCTCCCGCTACGAATCCCAGTGCGCTCAACCGCCTCTCCCCTCATGCCGGCAAGCTCCCGGCTTGTCGGTGTTGTCAGCTATTCTGCCGCCAGCGCTCGGCGGCCGCATCGTCGGACGAGCGGGCATCCACCCAGCGCGTCCCGCTTCCGGTCTGCTCCTTTTTCCAAAACGGCGCACGCGTCTTGAGGTAGTCCATGATGAACTCGCATGCGGCGAACGCATCGCCGCGATGCCCGCTCGTTACGACGACGAGCACGATCTGGTCGCTGGGCTTGAGCGTGCCTATGCGGTGGATGACGAGCGCATCGAAAACCTCCCAGCGTCCGCGCGCCTCTTCGACGATCGCCTCGATCGAACGTTCGGTCATGCCGGGATAGTGCTCGAGCGTCATCTGGGCGACGCTGTCGCCTTCGTTGATGTCGCGAACGATCCCGACGAACGCGGCTACAGCGCCTACGCGCGGATTGCCGCGCCGGAGCGCGGCGATTTCCGCGCCGGCATCGAAATCCGCCTCCTGCACGCGGACCGCCATTCAGCCTCCGGTGACCGGCGGAAAGAACGCGACCTCGTCGCCGCTTCTCAACGGCTCGTCCCCACGCGCCATCGTCTGGTTGACCGCAGCGCGGACGTTCTTCCCTGCGCCCAGCTCGTCGGTCCATGCGCCGCCGCGCTGCGCCAGCCATTGCCGTAAGGCTGCGATGTCGCGCACGCCCGCCGGCAGGTCGAGCTGCTCGCTGCTCCTGCCGAGCGATTCACGCAGTCGTGCGAAATACAATATCGTGATCATTGAATACCCGTTGCCGACGCTCTCGATTATGCCTCTCACGCGGCAATCAGGCCAATCCGACGTGCCGCAGCACGAACGCGCCGATCGCCTGCGAGTCGTTGAGATCGAATTGCGGCAGCGACGTCTTGACGGGCTGGTCGCTCGCTATGGCGACGATGTGCTCGTCGTGAGGATGCAAGAGCGGCTCGCCCACCGATTCACGATAGACCTCGAGTTTCGGTATCGCCTCGCGCTTGTAGCCCTCGACCAGCACGAGATCACACGGCGACAAGTGCTCGAGGTGCTCGCCCAGCCCCGGCTCCGGTGCGCCGCGGAGTTCATGCATCAGCACCCAGCGGCGCGACGACGTCACCAGCACTTCCGTGCATCCTGCGTGCCGGTGGCGATACGAGTCCTTGCCCGGTTGATCGACGTCGAACGTGTGATGCGCATGCTTCACCAGCGCAACGCGCAATCCGCGCACGGTGAACAGCGGGATCAGCCGCTCGATGAGCGTCGTCTTACCGCTGCCGGAATAGCCGGCGAATCCGAAAACTTTCATGGGTTTGCTCTCATGCGGTGGCCATTTTATCAGGCGCATCCCCGGTTCATCCGGGCATATGCCGTTTCCCGAGCGGGCCGGAGCCTTCACCCGGCATGAGATGTATGCCTTCGGCGAGCAGCGAAACGCCCACCGTGACGCCTTGCGCGATGGCGTTGCGTCGCGCGACGTGCATCGGTATGGACAGAAACAGCGGCGGCCGCGTGGCACCGTCGACGTGCACGGAAAGCAATGCGTTCTCGCCGAGACGCACGAAGCTGCCGACCACCCCTTGCACGGGATTCTCGCGCTCGCCGCGGGACGGTCGGTCGCGCCGGTGCAGCACGAGAAACGCCGGGGGAATGACCCACACGACCTGGGTGCCCGGCGCGAACTGCGACTGCAAACGGGCCTCGAGTCGCCGTCCACGCCATTCGATGATCGTGAGGCCTCGCTCGGGATCGTGGGAGACTACGCCCGCGCGGAAGATGTTCTTCAGGCCCACGAGCTGCGCGACTTGCGGCGTTTCGGGGCGCGTCACCACGTCGTAGGGCACCCCGGATTGCAGTGTCGTTCCATGCGACAGCACGCACATGCGGTCTGCCAGCAACAGAGCTTCATCGAGATCGTGCGTCACCAGCACGGCGGGCATCGCGAGCTCCTTGCGCATTTCGGCAAGCTCGATGTACAGGCGTTCCCGCGTCGAGCGGTCGACTGCGGAGAACGGCTCGTCGAG
>JBLNBW010000219.1:0-23567 GCA_050260255.1 Rhodospirillaceae bacterium
GCTCGCGGCGCCCGGTCTCCCCTTCTCGCTCGTGTTCCGTGCCGAACCGGGCAAGGAAGACGTCGTGCTTAGGATTGCGGCCGCGTACGAAGCGGCGACAAAGCATCGGGTGTCGCCGCCGGCGTTTCCGGCTTTAGAGCCGGAGAAGCTTCACCGGTAGAAGATCGGGGGAAGCTTCGACGCAAAGGACGCGAAGGCCACGAAGGATTCATTAAATAGATGCCGACGCGGCTCACGGTTATGCGTCTCCCGGCACCGGTGCAGAATGCCCCCGCTTGTTTATCACACGCTTCATGCCATCACGGAGGTGCACCGAATTGAAGTTGAGCAGCAGGCCGAGGCGATAATCGCCCGCTCTCAGGTAACTCAAGAGTTGGGCACCATGGATCGGCAACAGTCGCTCGACGCACTTGAGTTCGACCACGACCTTATCATCGACCAGAAGGTCGAGTCTGTAGCCGACGTCGAGCGTCATGTCGTCGTACCGTATCGGCATGGGCACCTGGTTTTTCACGGCGAAACCGCGCTTGCCGAGTTCGTACGCCAGACATGCCTCGTATGCGGATTCCAGCATGCCTGGGCCGAGGTTCGTGTGAACGCGGATTGCTGAATCGACGATTTCGCGCGCAATGCCCTCGATGTCCATAGCGAGCCTCAACGACTGAGCGCGGCCGCCGTTGACCGGCCGATCCCACGTGCTAAAAGTTCGCCGGCGATCACCCAAGTGAGTTTATGGATCTTGTAATTTCCCTTTGCGTCCTTTGCGTTAAAGCTTTGGCGCTGCCTTCGCGTTGCGTCCTTTGCGTTAAAGCTTTGGCGCTGCCTTCGCGCCCTTTGCGCCCTTTGTGGTGAAGCTTTTTTGAGGTGTAACCGATGAGCACGATCTGGTTCGGCGGCAAACCACCTTCTCCGCCCCACTGGCCGGCTGCCGGCACGCTCGCCGAGCATCTCGGCATGGAATTCCTCGACGCCGGCGACGACTTCCTGCGCGGGCGCATGCCGGTGGATCACCGCACACGTCAGCCTTTCGGCGCGCTGCACGGCGGTGCGTCAGCGGCACTCGCCGAGACGTTGATGAGCTATGCGGCGAATCTATGCCTGGATCCCGAGCACAAGATGGGCGTCGGGCTGGAGATCAACGCGAACCACGTGCGATCGGTGCGCGACGGCTGGGTCATCGGTACAGCGCGCCCGGTGCACCTGGGCGCCACGACGCACGTGTGGTCGTGCGACATCCGCAATGATGCCGGCCGTCTCGTGTGCTCGTCCCGTATGACCATTGCAGTGCTGAATCGCAAGAGCGGCACGCGCGTGTGATCGCGGCGGGTATGTCGGTTGCAGCGTTCCGGCCACGACCCCTTCGCCGGGACCCGACATGTACATCGCCCGCTTTTCCTATCACGTCCTTCCCGTCAACCGTCAGCGCGCGATCGAATTCATCGAGCGCGAAGTTCGTGCTGCCGAGCACAGGGGACTCCGCGCCCGACTCCTCGTGCCCTTGACCCGCGGTCACGGCGGCGCGGCGCTGCAGTTCGAGCTCGAACTGGAAAATCTCGAGCAGTTCGACAATTTCCGCGAGCGCGGCGTGCAATCGGACGAGGAAACCGGCAAGTGGATGCACGCCTTCAGCGAGATCCTGCTGTGCCCGCCGGAAGTCGAGCTGCTGCGCGTGGAGGAATCGCACCGTCCGTAAGCCGCGTGAGGTACGAGAGGTGCTGCGGCGCGGCGCTGCACTGGCGCCCACACTGCGGGAAACAAAAGGTCAGATCCGCTTTGGCGTACTGCAGAAAGCCGATCTGACCTCGTGCTGGCTTATTTCTGACGGTCCTGCTTCACGGCGTCGCCGCGCGCCGGCTGCTCCAGCGCTTCCGGATCGACCGGAATTTCGATGATCGTCGACACGTCGGCCTTGAGCGCGTCGGCGACCGCAGCGCCAATGTCGCTCGCCCGCTCGACGTAATAGCCCTTGCCGCCGAACAGCTCGGCGAACTTGTCGAAGCGCGGGTTGGTGATGTCGGAGCCGACATAGCGCTCCTTGAAGAAATACTTCTGGTAAGCCTTCTCGCTGCCCCAGCAGTTGTTGTTGAGGATGATCGCGATCACCGGCGTCTTGCACCGCATCGCCGTTTCGATCTCCACGGCGTTCATCAGGAACGAGCCATCGCCGTTCAACGTGACCACCGGTCGGTGGGGCGCCGCCATCTTCGCCCCGATCGCCGCGGGATAGGCAAAGCCCAGGCACCCCTGATCGCCCGGCGTGACGAGGCTGCGCGGCTCGTTGAAGTCGTACTGATTGAACACCGGCGAGATGGTCGTGCCGCCGTCGATACAGATGATGACGTCGCGCGGCAGCACTTTTCTCAACTCCGCGTGGACGCGCCGCGGCTGTATCGGCGCCGTGCCGAGCTGTTCGTACGAGCCGAGCCGCGCGGCGCGGTCCTGCTTGCCTTTGGCGATCGCGGCGCGGTTGTCCTTGTTGCGCGGCCAGCTGCTTTCGCGCGCCTTGAGGCCGGCGATGATTGCACGCAGCGTTTCGCGCGCATCGCCGACCAGGCCTGCCGCAACCGGATAGTTGCGGCCGATCTCTTTCGCGTCGATCTCGACGTGCAGCAGCGGCACGCCCGCGGGAATGTTGCTGTTGTCGTACATCGTCGTGAAGTGGCCGAGGCGCGTGCCGACGGCGAGCACGAGATCCGCCGCCTTGCAGATCGCTTTCGCTTCCGGCGCGCCGGCGCGGCCGATGGCGCCCAGCACATGCGCATGCTCGGTCGGCACCACGTCGTTGCGCCCGTACGACGTCACCACAGCAGCGGAGATCATCTCGGCGAGCTCGAGCACTTCGCGCTGCGCACCGCTGTCCTGCACGCCGAGGCCAGCCACGATGACCGGACGCTTGGACTTGAGCAGCGCATCGACCGCCGCTGCGATCGACTCGCTGTGCGCGGCACCCGCGCGTTCTTCGCGATATTGCGCCTGCGGCTGCAGCGTGACATCCACCTGCTCGTTGAAGAGATCGCGCGGCAGATCGATGTGCACCGGGCCTTTCTTGCCGCTGGTCGCGACGCGGAAGGCATGACGCATCAACTCCGGTATGCGGTCGGCGCGCGGCACTTGGGCGCTCCACTTCGTGAGCGGCTTGAACATCGCGACCTGTTCGATCTCCTGGAACGATTCGCGGTGGACCTGCGAGAGCATGGAAGCGCCCGTCATCGCGATCATCGGCGCATGGCACAGCTTCGCCACCGATACGCCGGTCGCAAAGTTGGTGGCGCCGGGGCCGTTCGTCGCCATGCACACGCCCGTCTTGCCGGACACGCGCGCATAGCCGTCCGCCATGTGCGAAGCGCCCTGCTCGTGGCGCGTGCCTATCCACTCGGTGTCCTGGCGGTCGAAGAATTCGTCCATGAACTCGACCATGCACGAGCCGACGATGCCAAACACGTACTTCACGTCCTCGGCGCGCAGCGATTCGATCAGTGCACGTCCGGCCGACATTCTTGCCATGTTGCTGTCTCCTTGAGATCTCGCTTGATGTGCGGGTGTACTGGAGCTCGGAAGGGCTCTACACAATGTGGTCACCGACGGCTCTAGCGCTTGATGCACGGCATCGCCCGACGGCAGGGCTTGCATTATCGCACGGCGAGCGAAAAGCTTCGACGCGCAGGATTGATGCCGCGACAAGTGGGCGCTGGACAATCCGCATTGTGGCCGGACGAATGCGACCTCTGCGCCCGCCGCTGTGTCAGCGTGAGCGCTCCACCTTCACCGTCGCCGCTCCGGTATTGTCGGCGTAGAACGGTTGCCATGTGTTCGGCACCGGCAGCACGGCATCGTTGACGAAGAGAAACAGCTCGCCGCTGCGCCGCGCGGTGATCTCGGCTACGAGCGCAGTGTCCGAGCTCTCACCGACTCTCGGCTGCAGCACGTATTCGTCCGAGCCGGCCTCGCCGATACGCGCGACGGGCCGCATCCACGGCTCCGTCATATAGCGGCGAAAAAGCACCCGGGGATAGAGCGACCAGGACATCTTTTCGCGCCGAAAGCCGGTCGCATCCGCGACGATCCCTCCGTCGGTCCAGCGCGCCGCATCCGCGATCTGCAGGGTGATGCGATAGGTCGCGCCCTGCTCGACTCGAGTTCCAGTATCCCAGCACACCGTGCTCGGTGTGAAGATGTCGCGTGCGCCAGCGCCTGCCGCGCACACCGCCCCCGCGGAGCTCATCACGGCAAAGACGAGCTGCGTTGCAGCGGCGGCGATGAGCCACAACACGCCTATGCCGGCCGCCATCGGAAACACGACACGTCTGAACGCCTTGCCGAACGCGAGATACCAGCGGCTCGTGCGCAGACGTATGAGCCAATCGGTACGCGGCGGAGCGAGCGTCCGGTCGCGGAGCCACACCGCACGCATGGCGTCCGCGATCCGTGCCTTGAGCCGCCCGCCAATCGAGAGTACGGCAGCGAACAACGCCACAACAAGAAGAAACGCGGACGGATGCTCGGCATAGCTGTCGAGCCACGGTGAGAACACAGCAGGCAGCACAATGCCCGCGTCGCGTATCACCCAAGAGATGCCGCACAGGCGCTCCACACATGCGCCGTTCGCGGTAAAAAGCAACGGAAAGACGACCAGGGCGACCGCCAGATACACCGACAGGTAATAGACGATGCGACGCCAGAAGACGAGGTTCCACACCTTCTGCTGAAACATGCAGCGCACCGTGCCGTCCGCTGGCGTCTCCGTCGCTATCGCCGGCAGGCCGGGCGCCGGCATATCATGAATGTCGCCTTGCGTGGTGACGACGGCGTAACGCGGCGGCAATCCTATGGGCGCATAACGATCGGTGCCGGCGGCGATACGGTAGAGCACGCTCTCGTGGATCTTCGGGCGCATGACGACGACGTGATCGTTCTTGTTGTCGATATCGTGCGACGCCACCGCCACGTCTCGCGGCAGATAGCGATACGCGCCGCCGAAGGCGCGCCGCGAGTCGTAGATCCGGCCGTAGATATTTGCAGCGGCGGCAGTCTTCTCGATCTCACCGTCCTTGAACACCACGCCCGCCTTCTTCGCCTGCTGCATCATCCAGTGCAGCGGCACGTTGGCGAGGGCATCGTCCGCATAGCTGCCGCCCACGTTCGAATGCGCGCCGGCAAACCAGACCTGGGTGAGCCTCTCCTGATCGATGTGCGTGGCGGTCGTGTTCTGGTCGGGCTGATCGAGCTCGTTCCACAAAACCGGATGAAACGTCTTGCGCTCGTCGTCGAGCGCGAGCGCCTGGCACGCGCGCTTCACTTTGGCGGACAGATGGCGATCGGGCACGGACAAGCGAAACACCATGTTCCATGCGCGCGTGAGCTCATCGAAGGGCAGGCCGTACGCGGCGACGGTATCCCATACGCCGAGGAACGCGATATCGGGTCTGCGCTCGTCCGCGACCGGCTCTGCCCGCGTGCGATAACCGGTGAAGAGGTTGCGCAAAGCGCGCAGCGGGATTTCGACGCGCGTCGGCGTGCGATACCGCTCGCGATAGCGCTGGAACGCGTGCAGCGCGCGGCGCTTGAGCTCCGTTTCGCTCGCCGCCGCCACCAGCCCCTGGCTCGTGATAAGACCGCTCAGCACGCGCACGGTGAACGCGCCGCGGCTGAATCCGAATGCGTAAATCCGGTCGCCCGGCTCGTAGTTGCGGCAGAGGAAAGTGTAGAGATCGAGAACGTTCCGCTTCAGTCCCCAGCCGAAGGCGCCGCCGACGATGGCGGCCAGCTTGAACGACGACGATCCCACGCCGTCGTCGTAATACGCAATCTGCTTCGGGGCGCCGGAACCGGGCGGCGATAACGCGAGCGCCTGATACAGGCGCCAGACATTGGTCTTGAACAGCTTGCCGGCGCTATTGCCCGTCCCATCCGACAGCAGGACGATATTCTTGTTCATGACGGTCCCCTCCGGTGGAAACCCGCCTCGTCATGAACTGCTGCGGCGGGCAGGCGCTATTCTAGAAGAAACGAGCACCGCAATCGTCGCGCCATGGGCGTCTTTCGCAGGAACGGTATCGGCGGTGAGTTCAAACCTCACAAAGTGAGAGCTTTGGCGGCGCGCGTGCACGCGTTCGAAGTCAAACGTATCAATCGCGCCGTTCGGCGCCAGCGCCACTGAAGCGGCCGCCAAGACCGATGCGCACGGCAGCAAGCACACCGTAGCGCGCTGCGGACGCCAGTATCGCGGCGATCGCGCCGCCGCCCGCAGCGCCTTGTATGAGACGCGTGTGCAGGTCGTCGCCCCCTATCGCCCACAAGAGAGCGAGCAAGCCGAGCGGCAATGCAACAAGCGCAGCGAGGCCGAAGCACCACAGCGCACGCGTTCTCGCGGCGCGGCTGTCGAAATGAAAGCCGAGCGCGGCGCACAACGTCACCACCGCGGCCGACGAGAATGCGAGTGTCGCCGGTTGCTGCACGATCGGCTGCAGCGCCACCCAGGCGACGACGAGGACGAACACGAACTGCATCGCGCTGCGCAGCACGATCATCAGGTAATCTGCCGGCTTGCCCGGAAACAGGAAGACGGCGAGTCCCAGGGCAAGAAGACCTGCAAAGACAGGCGCGGGCCATACCGCCCGGCCTTCGAATCCCGACAGGCCGGCGCTCACGAACAGCGTGATCACGGCGAAGAACAATACGACGGCGATCAGGTTGCCGAGCGTTTTGAGCCAGCGCAACACGCCATCGAGGCGCTGCGGGTCGAATGCGTTGAGCGACCACAACAGCGGCAGCGCGAACGCGACGCACGCTGTCCCCACGGCATAACCCGTAGAGCTCCACAGCACCCACGCCGCAGTACCGAGAATCGCAGCAAAAAGCGGTGCACTGACGAATGCGCCCCACCGACCGAAGAACAGGGGAAACAACGCGAACGGAGAGAAGACGGCGAGCACGAACGGCACACGCCATTCCGGATGGTCGCGAAAGAGGTATCTTTCGTCCGACGCTGTCTTGGTCTGCGCCGTGTGCGGCAGTGCAGCCTCGATGCGACCGAGCAGCCGGTCGAGGCCTTCTGCAAGTCGGCCTGCCTTCATCGCCGGTATGAGTTCACCGAGCCACCGGTACGCGAGCGCGTCCGGAATCGGACCTTCCAGGCCATAGCCGACTTCCATGCGCGCGGCGCCTTGGCTTGGCACGACAAGTATGAGCAAGCCGTCGTCGCGCCCCGCTCTGCCGAGCTGCCAGCTTTCCGCCACGCGCAGCGCGTACTCGGCAAGCGGCACGCCCCCGGTGCCCGAAGCGATCAATATCGCGATTTGCGCGCGGCCGGCGGCCTCGATCGACGTCAAGCGCGCCAGCAATCTCTCGCGCTCGTCGTCGCGCAGCACGGCGGCCTGATCGACAAGCAGAGTCGTCGGTTGCGGAAGCGCCGCTGCGTCGTCCGCCCCACGAGCGGGGCCGGCCAGCAGCAGGCAGACGCTCAAGGCGGACAGGATGTCATGGACCACGCTACGCGTAGGAGGCATATGCCTTTCGCATGTGGACGGAAGTTTGCCGCGCATCTTACGCCGTCCCCTACGCGCGCATCCGCCGTCTCCCAGTCTTGCCCGGCTTATGCCGGCAGCGCAGAATACCAGCACAGCCGCATAAAACGACATCGAAGGAGGAGACGATGAAAGTGCAGCCGTGGTTGTCGCTGTTCGTGTCGCTGTCTGTGTCACTGCTCGCGCCCCCCGCTCACGCCCAAAACTGGAAACCGCAGAAGAACGTCGAGCTCATCGTCCCTTCGGGTCCCGGCAGCGCCGTCGATCTCACCACCCGCGAGTTGCAGCGGCGTCTGCAGACGCTGGGACTCACCGATGTGTCGGTCACAAACAAAGTCGGCGGCGCCGGCGCGCTCGCTTGGTCGTACATGAACCAGCATGCGGGCGATGCGCACTACCTTTCCACCACGCTCGGCAATCTCCTCACGAATCCGATCACCGGCGCGCATCCGCTCACCTACAGGGACGTCACGCCGGTCGCGCTGCTCTTCACCGATTACATCACGTTCACGGTGCGCGCCGATTCGCCGATGAAGACGGGCGCCGATTTCGTCAACCGCCTCAAGAAAGACCCGTCGTCGGTGAGCATCGGGATACCGACTGCGCTGGGCGGCTTGAGCCACACCGTCATCGGCGCCGTCATGAAGCCGGCCGGCGTGGACGCGCGCAAGCTGAAGATCGTCGTATTCAAAGGCGGCGGCGACGCGGGCACGGCGCTGCTCGGCGGCCACGTCGATATGGTCGCCTCCGCGCCGCAGGCGTTCCTCGGTCATCTGAAGAGCGGCGCAGTACGCATGATCGCGGTCAATGCGCCGCAACGGCAGGCGGGCGAGCTGGCCGGCGTGCCGACGTGGCAGGAGCAGGGTTATCCGGGCGTCGTATCGAACTGGCGCGGCGTTCTTGCGCCTCGCGGCATCTCGCCCGCGCAGCTCGAATACTGGGAGAACGCGTTTCAGCGCATCACCGGCACCGACGACTGGAAAGCGTACGTCGAAAAAAACGTCTCCGAGCCTCGCTTCATGAAGAGCGCCGAGTTCAAGGTCTTCCTCGAAGAGCAGGAGAAAATCTTACGAAGCGTGCTGACCGATCTCGGCCTGGCCAAATGATGCGCGCGTCAGGGCGCTTAGCCCTCTGCCCTCGTTCTACCGGCGCACTCGTCCCGACGCCCGCCGTCATAAGGCATTCCGCCTTTCGTGCCGGCCGCAGCCCCGTTGGTATGTACGTTGCTCTCGTCAGCCATCCGGGACACCGAACATCCGACCTGGGGAGCGGCCGCTGCCGCCCGGCATCGACAGACCGCACGGAGAAAGGCTGATGATTTCAGGGAGAATAATCCTCGCTGTGCCGCCCATCCGCACTGCCCGGCAGCCTCCGCTGCAAGCCCCTCATTGAAGGGAGCGCCGACGGCCCATACCCCATTCTTACGCTGGCGGATTCTCAATAATGAAAAGATGGCTCGTGTTCCTCTGGCTGCTGGTTCTCGCCCCGTGCATCGACGCGCACGCTAATCCGCCCATCGAGAACGAGCTCGTCGTCCAGACGCCGGTCTCGCCGTTCATCACCGAAGCGGTGTTCAAGGAGTTCGCGCGCTATGCGCGTGAGAAGTGGAACGTCGAGCTCAAGACCACCGCCCTCAACGCCGGGACGCCGGTCTCCTACGACCGCATCGTGAAGTGGAAGGGCAATCCCGAGGCGGACGTTTTCTGGGGCGGCGAAACGGCGCTCTTCGACCAGCTCGCTGCGCTCAAGCTGCTGGCGAAGCTCGACCTCCCGGCGCCGCTGTGGGAATCCATCCCGGCGTCGATCGGCACGCCGAAATCCGTTCCCCTCAAGGACCCGGGCGGGTACTGGGTAGGAACGGCGCTCGAGATCTACGGGCTCGTATACCACCCGCGGCTGCTCAAACGGCTGGGGGTCGCAGAGCTCAAGGATTGGGAGGACGTGCTCAATCCGAAGCTCAAAGGGCAGATCGCGCAATGCACGCCGGCGCGCTCGTCGTCCAGTCACGCGACGTACGAGATCATCCTGCAGAGCAAGGGCGAGAACGCCGGATGGGCCTGGCTCAAGAAGCTGGCAGCGAACACCGGCACCTTCACGCGGCGCAGCCGCGACGTGCCGGCCGTCGTCGCGCGAGGCGAGTACGCGGTGGGCTTCGGCGTGCCGTCCTACTATGCGTTCGAAGAAAAGCTCGCCGGCTTCGACATCCGGTTCGTCGCGCCCAAGAATGCGTTCGTCACGCCGGAGCCGCTCGCCATACTGACCGGAGCAAGACACCCCAAGGCGGCACGCGCCTTCATCGAATTCCTGCTTTCCGAGCGCGGGCAGCGCGTCTTCATGGAGCGCGGGCTCTTCCCCATCACCCCGAAATACAAAGTACAGGGCCCGCCGGGATCCACCGCCGAGCTCGCCGTGGAGCTCACCGGCGGCATCCGCTCGTTCTTCGATGCCCCGATCTCGAAGATCGACGACGAAGACATCGCGCGCAAGCGCTACCGGCAGGTGAACGAGCGGTTCGCCAAAGAGATCGAGAGTGTGTGGGACGATCTCAAGAAGAAGCACTAGGTGCCGCCATGGACATCGCCCGACAGCCCGACAGCAAGCCCGAGAGCGCGAGCGGGCCGGCGTGGCTGCCGCGCGGCTTCGTGGCTCGCCTCATCGGCAAGCACCGGGGCGGACACCTGCTGCGCCACTACTTTTTCATCTCGGTCATCCTCATCGGCGGCGGCTTGATCACGAGCGGGCTCACCGAGATCTATTTCCGGTATCGCGAAAATCTGCAGCACATCGCCCATCTCGAGCAGGAAATCGCGAACGGCGCAGCCGCCAAGATCGGCCAGTTCGTTTTCGAAATACACGACTCCATGCGTGCGGCAACCATCAGCCGCGAAGTCGCAGCCGGCAACCTGTCCGCGGACTACCGGTTCGAGCTCGAGCGCCTGCTACTCGTCGCGCCGGCGATCACCGAAGCGGTGGCGCTGGACACGCACGGTATCGTGAAATCGCGCGCCGCCCGCTTGCGCGGCGTGCTGCCGGAAAGCAAGAGCGACTTCTCGGCGTCGCCCGGATTCCAGCACGCGCGGCAGGGCAAGTCGTACTTCGGGCCGATCTACTTCGTGCGCGACTCCGAGCCGTACATGACGGTCGCCGTGCCGATCGAGCAGTTCACCGGAAAAGTGATCGGCGTGCTGCAGGCCGAAGTCAATCTCGTGTACATCGGCGAAAACGTCGTCTCGGACATCACGGTCGGGAACACGGGCTACGCGTACGTCGTCAGCCGGTCAGGCGAGCTCATCGCCCATCCGCAAGTGAAGTACGTGCTGCAGCGGCGCAACGTGGGCGAGCTTGCGCAGGTGAAGAGCGCGTTTTCGACGCCTTGGTCGGCGGCCGCAACGGGCCGCCTGGCCGCCAATCTCGAAGGCGAGAAGGTGTTCAGCTCGTACGCGCCGATCACGGGACTCGACTGGGCGGTGTTCATCGAGCAGCCGGTGCAGGAGATCTACAGTTCGCTCTACGGGTCGGTCATGCGCACCTCCGCGATGCTGCTCATCGGCCTCTTCATGGCGCTCGTCGCCACCTTCTTCGTCGCACGCCGGGTGATCCGCCCGCTGGAAGTCCTGCGCAAAGGCGCCGAGCGCATCGGCAAAGGCGACCTCGCGTTCCGCCTCGACCTTAAGACCGGCGACGAGATGCAGATCCTCGCCGAAGAGTTCAACCGAATGAGCGCATCGCTGCAGGAGGCGTACGGGAGTCTGGAGCGCAAAGTGGCCGAGCGCACCCAGGAGCTCGTCGCGCTCAATCAGAAGCTCGACGACGCGAATCGCATGAAGTCGCAATTTCTCGCCAACATGAGCCATGAGCTGCGCACGCCGCTCAACGCGATCATGGGCTACAGCGAAATGCTCAAGGAAGACGCGACGGACGCCGGCGCACCCGAGCTCGTGCCCGACCTCGAGCGCATCAACGCCTCGGGCCGGCATCTGCTCGAGCTCATCAACACGCTGCTCGACATTTCGAAGATCGAGGCGGGCAAGATGGACCTCTATCTCGAGACCTTCAGCGTGCCTGAAATGGTGAAGGAGGTGACGACCGTCATCCAGCCGCTGGCGGAGAAAAAATCCAACCGTCTGGAAGTGCGCTGCGACAGGGACGCAGGTGCGATGCATGCGGATGTGACGAAGGTCCGCCAGATTCTGTTCAATCTTCTCAGCAACGCATGCAAGTTCACCGAGCGCGGCACGGTAACGCTGATCGTCCAGCGGCGGCGCGCCGAGGGCGCCGACGTCGTCGTCTTCTCCGTGCGCGACACCGGCATCGGCATGACGCACGAGCAGATGGGTCGGCTCTTCCAGGAGTTTTCGCAGGCCGATGCATCGACGACGCGCAAGTACGGCGGCACCGGGCTCGGCCTCGCCTTGAGCCGCCACTTGTGCCGCATGATGGGCGGCGACATCACCGTCGAGAGCGAGCCGGGCAAAGGCAGCGTCTTCACGATCCGGCTGCCGGCGCGCGTTGCGGGTCCTGCGAGCGCGCGCGAACGCGAAGAAGGGGCGCGTGCCGCCCGCCCCAACGGCACGACGGTGCTCGTCATCGACGACGATCCGACCGCGCGCGACCTCATGAAGCGGTTCCTCGCGCGCGGCGGATTCGATGCCGTGACTGCCCGCGACGGCGAGGAAGGCCTGCGGCTCGCGAAGGACCTGCGCCCGGACGCGATCACGCTGGACGTCATGATGCCTCACAAGGACGGCTGGACGGTCCTCTCCGCGCTGAAAGCCGATCCCGAGCTTGCCGACATCCCGGTCGTGATGGTGACGATGGTCGACAACAAGCACATGGGCTATGCGCTCGGCGCGGCCGACTATCTCACGAAGCCGATCGAAGCCGATCGTCTCGTCGCGCTGCTCAACAAGTACCGCAAGTCCCGCACGCCAACGTCCGAGCCGCTGCATATCCTCATCGTCGATGACGACGCGTCGGTGCGCCGCGTGTTGCGCCGCATCGTCGAACGAGAAGGCTACACCGTCACGGAAGCCGACAACGGCAGGATAGCGCTGCAGCGCGTCGCGGAGCGCATACCCGGACTCATTCTGCTCGATCTCATGATGCCCGAGATGGACGGATTCGAGTTCGTGAGCGAGCTGCGCAAGCGCGATGCTTGGCGCGGCGTGCCGGTCATCGTGGTGAGCGCGAAAAACCTCACGTCGCAGGAATGGACCGACTTGAGCGCCGGCGTCGAAAAAATCATACAGAAAGGCGAATACACCGCCGATACGCTGCTGCGGGAGATACGCGACAAGGTTGCAGCGCGCGCGCGTGCGCATGCAGGCTGAAAGGGAGGCGTCATGGCGAAAATCCTGCTGGTCGAGGACAACGAGATGAATCGCGACATGCTGTCGCGGCGGCTGCGCAAGAAGGGCTATGAAGTCATCATCGCGGTCGACGGCGCCGAGGGCGTCAGCATGGCGATATCCGAGTCGCCGGATCTCATCCTGATGGACATGGGCCTGCCGGTGCTCGACGGGTGGGACGCGACGCGCAAGCTCAAGGCGATGCCCGAAACGCAGGCGATCAGCGTGATCGCGCTCTCGGCCCACGCTCTCGCCGACGACAAGGAGAAGGCGCTCGCCGCCGGCTGTGACGATTACGATACCAAGCCGGTCGACTTGACGCGCCTCCTCGGCAAGATCGAGGCGCTGCTTGCACGGAGGACGACGCTGTGACGGACCGGTCGACGCTCGCCTACCTGCGCCACGAGCTGCGCACGCCGCTCAACCACATCATCGGCTACGGCGAAATGCTGCTGGAGGATGTCGCGGGTAGCGCACGAAACGCATACGCGCAGCGGCTTCGCGACATCCTGAGCGACGCGCGCGCGCTTCTCGGCGGCATGAACGACTTCCTCGCGCCGGCTGCCGCCGAGGGCGAGACGGTGGAGCTGCCGCGCGTGCCGGACCAGCTCGTAGCGCCGCTCGACCGTATCGTGACGACGAGCGAAGCCTTGAAGCGCTCGGCGCTCGATGCCGGGGACGAAGACCTGTTGCCGGATCTCGAGCGCATCTGCGTCGCCGCCGGGTACTTGTCCGACCTCGTGCGGCACGGCATCACGCCGCCCGCCGCGCGCGATGGCCGCAGCAGCGCGCAGGCGGAAGACCGGTTGCCGGTGATGGCCGATGCGGCGCCCGACTCCGCGAGTCGCGGCGGAATCCTGGTCGTCGACGACAACGAGCGCACGCGCGAGATGCTTGCGCGCCGCCTGACGCGCGCCGGATATTCGAACGTCGCCACTGCAGCCGACGGGCACGAAGCGCTCAGGATGCTGAAAGCGCGCAAGTTCGATCTCGTCCTGCTCGACGTCATCATGCCCGGGCTCGAGGGCTATGCCGTGTGCGAGCGGCTGCGCACGCAGGACGCTACGCGGGATACGCCGGTGATCTTCCTCACCGCGCTTGACGACACGTTCGACAAGGTCCGTGCGTTCGGCGCCGGCGCGGTGGACTACGTCACCAAGCCGTTTCAGCCTGACGAGCTGCTGGCACGGGTGTCCACCCATCTTTCGCTGCTCGAAGCGCGCCGTGCGCTGGAAGAGCAGAACGCACGGCTGCGCGAGGAGATCGCCGCGCACCTGCGCTCGAAGGCCACGATCGAATGCCTGGTGGACGAGATCGACTCCAGCCACAACTTCGCGGACATCGTCGGAGGGTCCCCGGCGCTGGGTCGCGTGCTGAACGAGCTCAAGCTGGTCGCCGCAACGGACAGCACAGTGCTCATTCTCGGTGAAACGGGAACGGGCAAGGAGCTCGTGGCGCGCGCCATACATCGCGGCAGCGCACGGCGCGACCGCCCGCTCATCAAGCTCAACTGCGCCACGCTGCCGCGGGATCTGGTGGAAAGCGAGCTTTTCGGCCATGAAAAGGGGGCGTTCACCGGCGCCACGCAGCAGCGGCGCGGGCGCTTCGAGCTCGCCGATCGCGGCACGCTGTTCCTGGACGAGATCGGCGAGCTTCCGTTGGAAGCGCAGTCAAAGCTGCTGCGCGTGCTGCAGGAGCAGGAGTTCGAGCGCGTGGGCGGCACCCGCACGCTGCGCGTCGATGTGCGCGTCATCGCGGCGACCAACCGCGATCTGCGCCAGCTGATGGAGTCCGGCAACTTCCGCGCGGACCTCTACTATCGGCTGAACGTGTTTCCGGTCGCGTTGCCGCCGCTGCGCGAGCGGCGCGAAGACATTCCGCACCTCGTGCGTCACTTCATGTCGCGCACGGGACGCAAGCTCGGCAAGCGCTTCGACGCCATCGCGCCCGACTTTATCGAGCGGGCTATGGCGTACGACTGGCCGGGCAACATACGCGAGCTCGAGAACTTCGTCGAGCGCGCCGCCATCCTGTCGCCGGAAGGCACGCTCGAAGCTCAGGGCGTCTTCAGCGGTGCTACCGGCGTCCCGGCTCGCGGCGCCGCCGCGTCCGTGGTGGAAGCGAGTCTCGCGGACATCGAGCGCGACCATATCCGGCGCGTGCTCGAGCAGACACACTGGGTGATCGAGGGACAGCAGGGCGCGGCGCGCATCCTCGGGCTCAACGCGAGCACACTGCGCGGACGCATGCGGAAGCTGGGCGTCCACAAGACTCCGTAACACCCCGTTCACCGAGCGGCGCCGTCGCATTTGACGGCGGCCGCGGCATTCGACGGCGCCGCACCGCCAGGGGCGCTCGACGGTCTTCATCCGCCCCCGCAAGTGCTTGAGTTTTCATCGGTTGTCTAGACGTGCACGATGACCCGCGTCTGGCATGGAGCGTGCGACTGTACGGGCGAAAGCACCGGTTGGAGGGCACAATCATGACCGCTCGTGAAGGTATCGCAAAAGTGACGGCCGCCATCGGCGTCGCACGGCGGATGATGAAAGGCATCACCGCCCCGCTGTGCGTAGTCGCCCTGGGCGCAGTGCTCGGCATGCTCATGCTCGGCACTACGGAATGGACCAAGCTCCCGCGAGAGTCGACATTCTTCGTCGTGATGCCGCTGGTCGTCCTGTGCCTTGCATGGATGGTGTACAAGGAAATGCGGCGCTTCTTCGCCGACGGCATCCCGGAACGCGAATCGGAAGAGCGGGCCGAATAACGCTATCGCTTCGCAGCGAGCCGCCGCACCACCTTGAGCCGCTGCGTTGCGTCGCCGGCGAGATGGGTCCAGATGATGCTGTCACGTACGAGTTTGTACGCGAGCGCGTCCGCCGCGCCCCCCGCAACACCGTGTATCTCCAGGTTGAGGCGCGTCACCTCCTGGATCACGTCGCTCGAGAAATTCATCACGAGCACCGCGTTCGGAGAACCGAGCACGCCCTGATCCATTTCGGCTGCGCTGCGCAGCGCATACGATCGCAGCGCCTCGGTCTTCACATGCATCCGGTTCAACTTGAGCTGCACGAGCTGATGATCGGCAAGCCGCTTGCCGCCCCGCATCGTTGACGTCGCGCATCGCCACGCCGAATCCAGCGCCGCATCGCAGACGCCTACTGCATTCGCGGCGAGCTCCAGATCGCCGAAATCGGCCGCCGCCCCGCCGCGCACTTTCGTGCCGCCATTGACCGCGCCCACGACGTTGGCGTGCGGCACGCGCGCGTTTTCAAAAATCAGCTCGGCATTCTGGTAAAACCGCCAGCCGCTCTTGTTGAACACCTTGCCCACGCGGAAGCCGGGCGTGCCCATGGGGACCATGAATACCGTCGTGCCTTCACGTATCGGCACGTCGGGATTGGTGCGCGCGCTGACGAAAAAGAGCCGGCCCACGCTGCCGTTGGCGATAAACGTCTTCTCGCCGTTCAGCACCCATTCGTCGCCCTGGCGCTGCGCTTTCAAGCGCCAGCCCGAACGCGGATCGTCTTCCGGCGGATAACGGTTGTCGGAGCCCGCGTTCGGCTCCGTGCTCGCCGAGCCGAGCAGGTACGTATCGTCCTCGATGAACGGCTTCAAAAAGCGTTCTTTCTGGTCGGCGGTGCAGTTCTCGGCGATGAGGTGGCTCCACTTCCAGTTCTGACTGAACGCCTTCGATATGGCGCTGTCGCCTCGTGCGAGCTCCGCCATGACCAGCACCTGGGAGACGAAGTCGATGCCGTGGCCGCCGTACGCCTTCGGCGCCGCGGCAGTGCGGAAGCCGAGCTTCGACCCTTGGCGTATCAGGTCCCAGTCGAACGTCTTGAACGGATCGGCAATCTGATCGCGCTCCAGCGAGCGCGGACGAATGACTTCGAGGGCGAACTCCCGCGCTTTCTTCTGCCACGCGAGCTGCTCTTCGGTGAACGTGTACAGCACTTCATCGTCTCCCGGATTCAAACCAAAGCATCACCACGAAGCGGTAAATCTCCTGTCGTTCACGATCCATCATTCGCCACGGCCACCGGCCTGCGCGTGCGCGTCGATTCGACGGCCGCCTCGAAGATCGCGACGCCGTGCAGGATGTCGTCGAACGGCAGTGGCTGACGCCGCTCCGCGACGCAGCGCGCGAATTCCTCCAGCTCCGCGGTCACGGAATTGACGAACGGCATCTCGATGCGCTGCGGCTGCGGTATGGCGGCGAGATGACTTGCTCGCCCCTGCACCGCGGGTATGAGCTGAAACACGTCCATCGTGGGCCGGAGAATCTCGGCCAACCCGCGAGAGCCGTACACCGCCAGCCGGTAGTTGCGCGCTGCCGCGATCGAGCAGTACGCAAGCCCGGTCACGCCGCTCTCGAAGCGCAGCATGAGCGCGGTGGTGTCGTCGCCTTGGGGCACGGCACGATGCGTGGCGATGCAGTGCACTTCCGACGCGCGGCCGGCGAGATACACCATGGTGTCCACGAGATGCATGCCGATCGCCGCCATGGCGCCGGCGGGCTCTTCGCTCGGATCGTGGCGCCACGACCCGGGCGCGCGGTACAGTCCGCCGGTCGCGGTGAGCTCGTTGATGATCGATCCGACGGCACCAAGATCGCCTTGCACGACGCGACGACGCAGCTCTCGCACCGACGGATGAAAACGCCGGTTGAAGCCGACGCCGACCACGATGCCCGCCTTTTTGGCCGCTGCGACGGCCTGCCGGGCGCTGTCACGATTCAGCGCGAACGGTTTCTCGACGAACACATGCTTGCCCGCCTGTGCCGCGCGTATCACCTGCGCGGCGTGCTGGCTGTTCGGCGTGGCGAGCACTACCGCATCGATGTGCGGATCGTCGAGAACGGCATCGAAGCTCGCCGCCACCGCGATGCCGTGTTCCCGGCAGTACCCTTCGACTTTTTCAGGCGTGCGTGTGCAGCCCGCGGTATAGCGCATGAGCAAGCTGCCGCGCGCCGATTCCACCAGCTCGCGGCCCCACGATCCGAGGCCCACTATCGCCGCACGCAGCATCGCCCGCCTTCCGCTTCATTCCACACGGATATTCGCTTCACGGATCACCTTCCCCCAACGCTCGTACTCGTCGCGCACGAACTTGCCGAACTCGGCCGGAGTGCTGGTCGTGGCATCCAATCCCACGGAGGCGAGTTTCGCTTTGGTCTCCGGCGCATTCATCACCTTCACCACCTCGCCATTGAGCCGCGCGATGATCTCCGGCTTCACGCCGGCGGGCGCGAGCAGGCCGTACCATGTGGTAACGACAAGCTCGGGCATGCCGTCTTCAGCGGTGGTCGGCACCTGCGGCAGGGCCGGCGCACGCTCGGACGCCATCACGGCAAGCGCCCGTATCTTTCCGGATTGGATGAGCGGTATGGTCGCGGGCAAGGTGGAAGTCACCATGTCGACTTCGCCGCCCACCATGGCGGTCATCGCGAGCGCCGCGCCCTTGTACGGTATATGCACGAGCTGGAGCTTGTTTAGGGTCTTGAAGAGCTCGCTGCCGAGCTGGCTGCCGGAGCCCAGACCGCCCGAACCGAAATTGAGCTTGCCGGGATGCGCCTTGGCGAGCGCCACCAATTCTTTCAGGCTCGTCGCCGGAATAGAGGGGTGGACCACCATCACGTTCGGCACGCTCGCGAGCAGTGTGATGGGCGCGAAATCGCGGAACGTATCGTAGCCCAGCTTGGAAAAGAGGCTGGGGCTGATCGCGATCGTGCCGCTGGTGAGGAGCAACGTGTAGCCGTCCGCCGGCGCCTTCGCCACGATCTCCGACGCAATGTTGCCGCCCGCGCCGCCCTTGAAGTCGGGCACGACCGACTGTCCGAGCGTATCGCGCAATTTGTCCGAAAGCAGCAGCGCCAGCACCTGGGGTGCGCCGGTTGGAAACGCTACGACGAGGCGGACCTGCTTATCGGGATACTTCTGAGCCGCCGCCGGCAGCGCACACGCCAGCATCAGCAGCGAAACAAAGCAAGGAAACGCTTTAATGCGTTGCATGGTGTCCTCCTCCGACTTCCTGCTCGACGTTTCTACAGCTTGCGATACGGTGCGGAAGGTCTGCGCCCTCTGAGGTCATTGTAGAACACTTCGGCGCATCGCTAGCGCAGGCGTTGTCCGCATTGTGAGCGTCCATCCGCAACACGCGCGACGCTCATCACTACGGACCGCGCGTCGTTGCCGCAAGCTACAGCGGCAGACTGCCCGCCAACGTGCCGACCTGGCTGGGGCAGCGTTATCCCGGCGTCGTATCGAACTGGCGCGGGTTCTTGCCGCGCGCGGCAACTCAGGCGCACAGCCGCACTATTGGGAAACGGCGCTCCAACGCATCATCAGCACCGATGACTGGAAGCAGTACGCCGAGAACGTGTCGCAGCCGCGCTTCATGACAAGCGTTCAGTTCAAAGTTTTTCTGGATGAGCGGGAGAAGATATGCGTGGTGTGCTGGCCGATGTGGGGCTCGCGAAGCAGCAGCGCCGTCAGCGCTGGTCGAACATCACCGTGGACAGCCGCTTCGCCGCGACGCGCAGCTTGGGCACATGCGTCAATGCGAGGTCGAGAGGCAGACGCGCCGTAGGGCCGTGAACGGCAAGCGCCGCGCAGATTTCCTTGTTCGGCCCGAGCACCGGCACCGCTACGGCCACCAGCCCCGCCAGGAACTCCTCGTTGTCGGTGCCTACTTTCTCCCCCCGTATGCGCGCGAGCTCCCGCTCGAGCGTCGCGCGATCCGTAATGGTGTTGGGCGTGTGCCGCTCGAGCTCCAGTGCGCCGAGGAGCCGTTTGCGGGCGGACGCCCGCAGATGCGCGAGGAAAAGCTTTCCGCTCGCCGTGCAATGGAGCGGCACACGCGAGCCCTGCTGCAGATTCAGGCGTAACGGCCAATGCGCTTCCACGCGATCGACATAGATGACGTTCTGCCCGTCCATCATCGTGATGTTGCAGGTTTCGCCGATGTCGTTCACGAGCGCCTCCAGTATGGCGTGCCGCGCACCGCGCGCGGTGGAATGCGTGAGCGTGCTCACCGCCATCGCGACGAACTGCTGGCCGATGCTGTAGCGTTTGCCGCCCGGCTCACGGAGCAGCATGCCGTTGCGCTCGAGATTTGCGGCAATGCGGTGCGCACTCGCTTTCGGCAGCCGCAGCGCTTCACTGAGCGCTGCGAGCGTGACGGGGCCGTCCGCACGCGCGATGTGCGCGAGCATGGCGAGCGCGCGTGCCACAGCCGAGCTCTCATCGGGCGTCGGCGCTTTCGCCGGCGCCGTCTTCAGCTTCGCAGCAGTGCGGGCAGCCATAAGGCGATTTGCGGAAAGAACAGGATGAGGAGCAGACCGATCACCTGCAGCGCCATGAACTGCATCATGCCGGCATAGATATCCTTAAGCTCCCAATCCGGAACGACGCCTCTTAAGAAATACGCCGACAGCGCGACTGGCGGCGAGAGCCATGCAGTCTGCAGGCACACCGCGACCAGCGTGCAGAACCACACGAGGTCTATGCCGAGCTTCTGCACCAGCGGCAGCAGGATAGGCACCACGATCAGCACGATGGGCACCCATTCCAGCGGCCAACCGAGGATGAAGATGATGAGCAGGATCAGCAGCAGCATCACCGTCGGCGAGAGATTGAGGTTCAGCAGCGATTCGGCGATGAGCGTTGCGCTGCCGAGACGCGAGAAAACGGCGCCGAAGTAGTTGGACGCAGCGACGAGCAGCAGGATCATGCTCGACACTTTGAGCGTGGAGAAGACGGCGACCTTCAAACGGCTCCACGTGAGCTGCCGGTAGCCCACCGTGAGAACGAGCACTGCGAACGAACCGACGGCCCCTGCATCCGTGGGCGTCGCGATGCCGGCGAGGATGGCGCCGAGGGTCGCTGCGATGATGACGACGACGGGCGCGACGCCGATCAGCAGCTCCTTGATCATGATGCCCACGTTTTCGGCGCGCTCGTCCATCGGCAACGCAGGCCCGAGCTCGGGGTTGATGTAGCTCCGGACCAGCGTATAGGCGATGTACAGGCCGGAAAGCAGCAGGCCGGGAATCACCGCCGCAGCGAAAAGATCGGTCGTGGGTACGCCGACCACCGGCCCCATCACGATGAGCATCACCGATGGCGGAATGAGTATGCCGAGCGTGCCGCCGGCGGCGATCGTCCCCGCCGATAAGCGCACGTCGTAGCCGCTGCGCTTCATCGCCGGCGCCGCCATCACGCCGAGCAGCGTCACGGACGAGCCGACGATGCCGGTAGCGGCGGCGAAGATCGTCGCGGTAATGAGCACCGCGAGATAAAGCGAGCCGCGCACGGATGCCAGCATGCGCTGGATCGCGCGGAACAGCCGCTCCATGATCCCGGACTGCTCGAGCAGGTAGCCCATGAAGAGAAAGAACGGCACCGAGGCAAGCGTAGGATCGCGCATGACGGAGAAGAACTGCAGCGTCATCAGGTACAGCGCGAGCTTGCCTAACGCGAAATAGCCCACTCCCAGACCGATCGCGATCAGCGTGAAGGCGATCGGAAAACCAATGAATATGGCGGCGAAGAGAATGACGAGTGACAGTATGCCTATCCACTCGGGACTCACAGCCATTCCCCCTTCACCGCCGCATAGACGCTCTTCAGAAACTCGGAGACGCCTTGCAGCAGGAGAAGCAGCGTGGCGAGCGGCATCACGCCTTTGAACGGATAGACGACCGGCATCCAGGGGCTGGTCATGATGCGCTCGTTCAGCTCATACGAGCGCATGAAGTAGTCCCAGGTGACGACGAAGAAGGCGATGAGCGGCGGAAAGAAAAAAATGAGGTAGCAAACCGTGTCCACCCAACCCTGACGGCGGACCGGCCATGCTCCATAGAACGAGTCGGTGCGGATGTGACCTTTGTGATACAGCGTGTAGGCTGCGCCCAGCATGAAAAACGTGCCGTACAACATGAAGGTCATGTCGTAGGCCCACTCGGTGGGCGTGTCGAAGACGTACCGCGAGACCACCTCGTAGACGAGGCTTCCGACCATCGGGAAAATCAGCCAGGCAACGATGCGGCCGGTCCATGAACTGATCGCGTCGATCCTGCGTATCGTGGCCGTCAGCCAGCCCGGCGGGTCGCTCTTCATCGCTCCTCCCTTTTCCATGGTGTGCGCCCAGGCCGCGCGAGGAGAAAGAGGGCGCATCCCAACGCACCCTCTTCCCCCGCGCTGCTCGCGCTCACTTCTTCTTCGTAGCGATGGCGCTGTCCTTCAGCGCCGCGTTGCCGAGATTCGAATACAGGTCGAGGATCTTGGTCCAGTACGGCACGACCGTGCGCGCGAAGTTGCGCTGCGAATCGAGAACCTGCTTGAAGTACGGGTCCTTGGCGGCGTAGCGATCGAGGACGACATTGGTCGCGCGTATGAACTCGGGGAAGAAGTCCTTCGGCGTGTCGAGCACCTGCACATTGTACTGGTCGCGCAGCTTCACGACGGCCTGTGCGTTGCGATAGACGTTGTATGCGTACGTCTCTGCAATCGACGCCATCGCGGCCGTGCGTATGATCTCCTGGATGTCGGCCGGCAGCTTGTTCCAGAACGCCTTGTTGATGTACAGGTCTCCGACGTCGGTGGACTGGTGCAGGCCCTGGAGGTAATAGTACTTCCAGATCGTTTGCAGCCCGAGGTTCAGGTCGTCTGCCGGGCCTATCCACTCGGCCGCATCGATCGTTCCGCGCTGGGCTGCAGGGACGATCTCGCCGCCGGGCAACGCGACCGCGGAGACGCCCATTTCCTTGAAGATCTCGCCGGTGATGCCGGGAGGCGAGCGGTATTTCAGTTTCTTGAAGTCGCTGGTGTCCTTGATCGGGCGCTTGAACCAGCCGAGCGGGTCCGGACCCATCGGCTGGATCATGAAGGCGACGACGTTGACCTTGAGCACATCGTTGAAAAGCTTCTGGTAGAGCTCGTTGCCGCCGCCTTGCGAGAGCCACGCCATGTGCGAGAGCTGATCGAGCCCCACGCCGGCGCCGGCCATGGGATTGCTGAAGAGGCCCGCGGCCGGGTTCTTGCCCGACCAGTAATGCGTCCAGGCATATCCCGCTTCCACGACGCCCTTGTCCACGCCGTCGAGGATCTCGAACGCCGCGACGACCGCGCCATCGGGCAGCACCTCGGTCTTCATCCGCCCGCCGCTCATTTTGTCGATACGCTCGCCGAAATGCTTGAGCAGCTCGAAGTAAATGCTCGCCGCTGGCACCGCGGTCTGTATTCTCATGCGATACGTCTGCTGCTGCGCCCAGGCGCTGCCGGCGAACGCGAACACGGCAACGAAGGCGAACAGCTTCCACCACCATTTCGCTTGCATGGTCCTCTCTCCTTTGTGGCGAGTGCCGCAGTCGCACACCCGCGTAGCGCCGCGCGCTAGAGACGGAACGCGCTTCCGGCTTCGTCGCGACGCTGTTGTCGTTGTCGGAGATGCGGCGACGGAGCGGGAACCATGCTAGACAACATGGTGCGCGTTTGCAATACTGCCTCGCGTTCGCTGGAACACATCGTTCCATTTTCTGCGTATTGTGCTTCTCTGCCGGGCGGCGACCTCCATCATGGATGCGATGACATACGACTACGTGATCGTCGGCGGCGGAACGGCCGGGTGCGTGCTCGCGAACCGGCTCAGCGCAAACGGCCGTCACAGCGTGCTCCTGCTCGAAGCCGGGCCGCGC
>JBLNBW010000220.1:0-7677 GCA_050260255.1 Rhodospirillaceae bacterium
TCACCGCCTTCCTTCGGGCGGGTACCGGCGCACTCGCCTTCGTGGCGTGGTGCGAAAGGCACGCACAGCAATATCTCGTCTTCGATCAGCTCCGTAAGATCGAGCTCGCGCTGGACCTCGATATAGTCCGGCGCGTCCGGATCATCGGCGTCGTCGGGCGTCGTCCCCGGCGGCACGATGAGCACGTTGCTCGCGATATCGAGCGGGTACTCGAGCGGGCCCAGACAACGCTGGCACTGTAACGGCAGCGCACCTCGGATGCGCAGCGCGAGCATCGGACGGTTACGGCCGTCCTTGGTTCCCTTCACCTCATACGCGATATCGCCGTTTCCAGCGACCACGTCTTCGAGCCGGGGGAAGCTGCTGACGGGCAGGCTTCCAGTCAAGCACTGACCTGTCCGGGCGAATTCGAGGCTGTCGATTACAGCCGGTGCAGACATAAGCACGCCATGATAGTATTTTTGGCTTCTCGTGTCAAAAAGAATCGGCCGGAAAAATCAATACCGGCAGATACTTAGACCTTCGCACATGCCACCTCAACTGGTACTTGCATCGACTTCCGCTTATCGGCGCGGACTGCTCGAACGCCTTCGCGTGCCATTTGGCGTCGTCGCGCCCGGGATCGAAGAATCCCCGCACGGTGGTGAAACGCCGGACGCGATGGCTTTGAGGCTCGCCGGGGAGAAGGCACGCGCTGTCGGCGCGACGCATCCGGGCGCTGTGGTCATCGGGTCGGACCAGGTCGCGGTGCTGGATGGCGCGATTCTCGGCAAGCCGGGAACGCACGAAGCAGCACTGGCGCAGCTCCTCGCTTGCCGTCGACGCTCCGTGGTATTCCATACCGCCGTGTGCGTCCTCGATGTCGGTGGAGCCGTCGAGGTCGCCAACGTTCCCACGAGGGTCCACTACCGTGATTACTCGGATGCCGAGGCGCAGCGCTACCTGGCACTCGAACGGCCCTACGATTGCGCCGGGAGCGCGAAAATCGAGGGCTTGGGCATAGTGCTCGTGGAGCGCGTGGAATCTACGGACCCGACCGCGCTCATCGGGCTGCCCCTCATCGCGCTTGTCAGCATGCTGCGCCGCGCAGGCATTCCGGTCCCGGCGTAGCGCGATGGCGACCGGAACCCTCTATCTCGTGCCGACGGGGCTAGGTTCTGCGGTTCCGTCGCTCCTGATCCCGGAGGCCACAAGGAGCGTCGTTCATCATCTGCACCACTTCGTCGTCGAGAATGCGAAGACCGCGCGTCAATTCCTCAAAGCGATCGCGTACCCTCACCCTTTGCACGAAGCATCGTTCGCGGTGCTGGATGAACACACGCGGCAATCGGCAGTCGCGGATCTTCTCTCCCCGTTGTTGAACGGCAACGATGTAGGGCTCATGTCGGAGGCCGGCTGTCCCGGGGTCGCAGATCCGGGCGCGGCGCTGGTGCAATTGGCCCATGCAGCCCGACTGCGAGTCGCGCCCTTGGTCGGTCCCTCCGCCATACTGCTCGCGCTCATGGCGTCCGGCATGAACGGCCAGCGCTTCACGTTTCACGGATATCTGCCGGTGCATGCAGCCGAACGCCGCGCGCGCATCGCGCACCTCGAAGCTCAGTCGGCGCGTGAAGCCATGACGCAGATTTTCATCGAGACGCCGTACCGGAACCAGGCGCTGTTCGACGCGCTGATCGCGACATGCAGGCCCGATACCCTGCTCTGCATTGCAGCCGACGTCACCGCCGAGTCGGAGTCGGTGCGGACGCTCCAGGTCGCGCAGTGGAAGCGCGAGCCGCCAAACCTCGCACGGCGGCCGGCGGTATTTCTGATCTATCGCGGCGTGAGCTGAGACAGCGCGTTCGGCCCCATCAGACGGAAAAGGCTTTCGGCCATCGTTGCGCCGAAGCGCTTCGCGAACCGCTCGGCGATATTCTCGCGCGGCGTGAAATCAACGATGTCCTCGGCCTTGATCACTTCGCGCGCGACATACTCGATGCTGCCGAGGCCGTCTGCCAGCCCGAGCTCGACGCTGCGTGCGCCGACCCATACGAGACCGGAAAAGAGCTCCGGCGAATCCTTCAGCCGCTTGCCTCGGCCTTGCCGCACGACGTTGATGAACTGCTCGTGTATTTCGCCCAAGAGTTTCTCAGCGTATTGCTTTTCCACTTCGCTCACGGGAGAAAACGGATCGAGGAAGGCCTTATGCTCGCCCGCCGTGAGAAGACGTCGCTCTACGCCCAGTTTGTCCATGGTGCCGGTGAAGCCGAAACCGTTCATCAGCACCCCTATCGACCCCACCATGCTCGCTTTGTCGACGAAGATCTTGTCGGCCGCGACGGCGACGTAATACCCCCCCGATGCGCATATGTCCTCGACGACGGCATAAAGGGGAATATTCGGATACTTCGCACGCAGACGCTTGATCTGATCGTTGATGTGTCCAGCCTGAACGGGGCTGCCGCCTGGGCTGTTGATGCGCAGGATGACGCCTTGTGTGCCGCTCGCCTTGAACGCCTCCTCGAGACCGGCGACGATGTTGTCCGCGCTCGCGAGACTGTCCTCTGCGATGACGCCTTTGATCTCTACCATCGCGGTGTGCTTGCCCGGCAGCGCCTCTTTGCCGCCGATCCAGCCCAAGAACACGAACAGCAATGCGAAGAGGTAGATGAACAGGAGCAGCTTGAAGAGGATGCTCCATTGGCGCGCGCGGCGCTGTTCCTGTATCGCGGCAAGCGCGATCTTTTCGAGCGCACTGCGTTCCCAACGGTCGTCAGTGGGTATCGGTTCGGCCATGGCTGTTCATCCTAGGTCGGTCATCGGTGTCGCGGGCGGCAAGTATAACTCGGGCCGTGCGTCACGCATGCTCTTCGAGCCACTGCCACAGCTCATGATCGCGGTCGACGCACGCGATCGGAGAGCTGCAGACCAGCGCTTCCCTGCCGTGCGCACCATAGGTCACGGCAAGCCCGTCCACGCCCGCCGCACGCGCCATGTCCATGTCGTGCGTCGTGTCGCCGATCATCAGTGCACTGCTGGCTGGGACGTTGAGCTCATCCAGCAGGCATTGCAGCATCCCGGGGTGCGGCTTGGAATAGCCTTCGTCGGCGCAGCGCGTGCGGTGAAAATAGCGCGTGAGGCCGGTGGTGCGCAGCGCACGGTCCAGGCCGCGCCTGCTTTTGCCCGTCGCGATGGCGAGAAGGTGGCCTCCCGCGTGCAGTTTTCGGACCGCATCGACGGTGCCCGGGAACAGACCCGTTCCGGCATCCCGTTGCAGGAAATGTTGGCGATAACGGTCCACGAGCCGGGGATAGAAAGCCGGCTCGAGCTCCGGCAGCAAATGCTTCATCGCATCGTCCAATCCCAGACCGATGATGTAGCGCGCCTCGCCTTCGGTCGGCACGCGCAGGCCCAGATCGCGGCATGCGGACTGTATGGAAGCGGCGATAGCGGCTGCCGAGTCCATCAGCGTCCCGTCCCAATCGAAGATCAGCAGCTTATAACGTCGCGGCAAGCGGAGCCTCTAGACGAGCGAGAAAACCGGAGAGGTCCGGTGCGAGTGGTGCTTCGAACACCATTTCCTGGTCGGTGGCCGGGTGGCGAACGACGAGCTTTGCAGCGTGAAGGAACATACGTTTCAAGCCGAGGCGGGCCATTTCCTTGTTCGCCTCGTAGTCCCCGTACTTGTCGTCCCCGGCGATCGGAAAGCCCAGATGTGCCAGATGTACGCGGATCTGATGGGTACGGCCCGTCTTCAGCTCGGCTTCGAGCAGGCTATAGCCGGCCTTTGCGGATTTGAGCCTGAATATCGTCACCGACGGCGCCCCCTCGGGACTCACTTTCACGCGGCGCTCGCCTGAGGGCAGTACGTACTTATGCAGCCCAAGCTGCACCTTCTGTTTCGCGTTCGCCCACTTGCCGCGCACTAGGGTTAAATAGTACTTGTGCGCCTCGCCGCTACGCATTTGTTCGTGCAACGCGACCAGGGCCGATCGCTTCTTGGCAAGCATCAGCACGCCTGACGTATCCCGGTCCAGGCGGTGAACCAGTTCGAGAAACGGCGCATTTGGGCGTTCATGGCGCAGCTGCTCGATTACCCCGTAGCTCACGCCGCTGCCGCCATGGACCGCCAGTCCGGCCGGCTTGTTCACGACCAGGAGGGCATCGTCTTCGTACAGCACTTCCAAGGGCGTCTTGCGTAGTGCCCCTACCGGCGTCGTGGCTTTACTGGCCGCTGTGCGGACCGGCGGGACGCGGACCTTGTCCCCGGCCTTGAGCCGGTGGTCCGGCCCTACCCGGCCGCTGTTGACCCGGACCTGTCCGCTGCGCAGCATGCGGTAAACATGGCTTTTCGGTACGCCCTTCAGCAGCCGCACCAGAAAGTTGTCGACGCGCTGGCCTTCCGCGGCCGGGCCGATTTCGTGCCAAGTCGCGCTTTCTTTACTTAAGATATTCATTTCCCTATACTATTCTCCGGCACCTCAGAAGCACCGGACCCTTGCCGCTCGGATGAAGAGCGCGTGCACGGTCGGATGTGACAACACGGCGCGCATAAGTTTTCTTATGCTGCGCGAGCCGCACATCGAAGCTGCGAAGACGATGCCGAGCAACGGCGCCAGTAGCGCACACCACCATCACGCGCGCTGCCGCGGTTGAAACGCTTGGTTAAATTCGCTCACCACCCTAAGTAGCGATGCTGTGATTTTACGCGCGCAAGGCACTGCATCAAATTTACCGAATTCGCGCTAGCGGCGCGGATTTGAGACGGCAAACTGCATCATCGACTCGACCGGTCACGCGCATACATGATTTGTCCCGTTGACTGAAGTCCGCTAAACGCGCCTGGCAAAAGCAGGCGGCTGCAGCTTTGCCCATCCCGTGAGAGTGCCATAGCGCGGGAGAAGATGAAGAATGAAACGTATGTTGTTCAACGCAACGCAAGCGGAAGAGCTGCGCGTTGCGATAGTCGACGGCCAGAAGCTGATCGACCTAGACATAGAGTCGTCCGCGAAGGAACAGCGTAAGAGCAACATCTACAAAGGCATCATCACCCGCATCGAGCCCAGCCTCGAAGCCGCCTTCGTAGATTACGGCAGCGAACGCCACGGTTTTCTTCCGTTCAAGGAAGTGGCACGCGCCTATTTCAAATCCGGCATAGACGTCGGCCGCGCCCGCATACAGGACGCGCTCAAGGAAGGTCAGGAAGTCATCGTCCAGGTCGACAAGGACGAGCGCGGCAACAAGGGTGCTGCGCTGACGACGTTCATCAGCCTCGCCGGCCGCTACCTCGTCCTTATGCCGAACAACCCGCGTGGCGGCGGCGTGTCGCGTCGCGTGGAAGGCGAAGACCGCAATGAATTGCGTGAAGTAATAGATCAACTGCAGGTCCCGAGCGGCATGAGCGTCATCGGACGCACAGCGGCCATAGGCCGGACCGCCGAAGAACTCAACTGGGACCTGAACTACCTCCTGCAGCTCTGGCACGCTATCGAGAATGCGGCCACGCAGCAAAGCGGCGCGTTCCTCATCTACCAGGAATCCAGCCTCGTCATCCGCGCGATACGGGACTACTTTCATCAGGACATCGGCGAGATCCTGATCGATACCGAAAGCATCTTCGAGCAGGCGCAGCAGTTCATGGGTCACGTGATGCCGAACAACGTGAATCGCGTGAAGCTGTACAAAGACGACGTGCCGCTCTTCTCGCGCTTTCAGATCGAGCACCAGATCGAGTCGGCCTATTCGCGTTCGGTGAATCTCCCTGCCGGCGGCAGTGTCGTCATCGACCATACCGAAGCGCTCGTGTCGGTCGACGTGAACTCGGCACGTGCGACGCGAGGCGCCGACATCGAAGAGACGGCGTTCCGTACCAATCTCGAAGCGGCGGACGAAATCGCCCGCCAATTGCGCTTGCGGGACTTGGGCGGCCTGATCGTGATCGACTTCATCGACATGGAAAGCGGTCGAAACCAGCGCGAAGTCGAGAACCGCCTGCGCGATGCGCTGAAGTACGACCGCGCTCGTGTTCAGATGGGCAAGATCTCGCGCTTCGGACTGCTGGAGCTTTCGCGCCAGCGGCTGCGGCCCTCGCTCGGGGAAACGAGCTACAGCCCCTGCCCGCGCTGCCACGGCACGGGCCATATCCGCGGCACGGAGTCCACCGCGCTTCATATCCTGCGCATCCTTCAGGAAGAAGCGATGAAGGACAATACGGCGGCCGTGCACGCCCAGGTTCCCGTCGACGTCGCGACTTTCCTGCTGAACGAAAAGCGGGTCGACTTGCAACTGATCGAATCGCGTCACCGCGTCACCGTGACGCTGGTGCCCAACATCCATCTGGAGACGCCCAATTACTCCGTGTCGCGGTTGCGGCACGACGATCTCAATCAGTCCGAGCCGTTGCCGGCGAGCTACAACATGGTGGAAGTGCCGGCCGAGGAGAAAATCGGTGTCGGCGCGCTGCCCGAAGCCGTGCCACCGCGTCCGGAAGCAGCCGTCAAAGGCATTACGCCGCAACAGCCGGCGCCGGTGGCGCGCGAAGCGGCGCCCGTGCCTGCGCCCGAGCAGCCGTCCATCATCGGCAAGATTTTTGGCTGGTTCACACGCAAACCCGCCGCCCCCGCCGCGGAAGCGCCGCGCGAGCGTGAAGCAGTACCGGTCCGTGGCCGGCGTGATGAGCGGCGTCGCGGAGAAGGTGGCCGTCGCGAAAGCGGCCACAGGGAGCGGGAGCGTCCGGCGCAGGCGACTGCAGTGCGTGCCCGCGAGGATCACGCTCAGGCTGCAGCGTCTGCTGGCGGCGAGCAACGCCGCGAACGTGACGGCGGCCGCCGCCGCGAGCGTGGCGAGCGTGGCGAGCGTGGTGAACGTGGCGAGCAACGCCGCGACCATCAGCGTCACGAGGCCCAGCGCGGCGAGCAGCGTGCGCAACGTGCCGACGAGCAACGCGGCGAGGCACAGCAGCAGCGGCAGGCGCAACAGCACAGGCAACGTCAGCAGCGCGAGGACGAAGGCGCGCGTGCGCCGCGCGAAGAGCAGCAAGCACGACCCGCACGCGACGAGCAGCAGCAGCCGGCAACCGCGGCTGTTATGGGCATGGAAGGCAGTCCCGCACCGGCGCGCGAGCCAGGTGAAGCCCGCGAAGGCCGGGGCCGTCGTCGTCGACGCGGCGGACGGGATCGGCACGAGCGTCGTGAAGCGGCCGCGCATGCGCAGCCGGCGCCGGTACCGTACGTTCCGCGTCCGGTAAGCCAAGGCGCCGCAGAGCCGATCGCACCGGAAGTGGCTCCCGCTCCGGTCGTACCGGTGCCGGAAGCTGCACCGGAAGTGCAGTCGTATGTCGCGATCGAAACGCCGCTGCCTCCCGTTGTCGAAACGCCGGCGGTCGAGCATGCGCCTGTCGAGCAGCCAACACCTGCAGCGGCCGAGGCCGTCGCCGAAACCGCGCACCCTCTGCCGGAGCTCAAGCTCGAATGGCCATCGGATCTCGTCCAGATCGAGACCGATCCGCATAAGGTTCAGAGCGCGGCGGCGACTGCAGTCGAAGAAGTGCAGACCCCGCGTCCTCGCCGCGTACGTCCGGCACCCGCTCCGGTCAGCGATGAGCCGCTCGTGCAGGTCGAGACGCGCAAGCCGGAAGCGAGCGTCGGCAGCTGATGCACGGATGAGCGCTGAACGGGCAGGACCGCTCAGCGCTCCTCG
>JBLNBW010000221.1:0-4944 GCA_050260255.1 Rhodospirillaceae bacterium
GGCCCGCCATGTTGACGAAGTTCTGCAGGTAGATGAACTGATTCTGCGCGAAGTCGTAGAGCGCGTGCGTCGTCTTGTCGACGCGATGCAGCGTTTCTCCGGAGTGATGCGACTCGTGCCATGCGAGCGGCAGATTCGAGAGCCGCTGATAGATGCCGTCGGCGAGATTGCTGCGGACCTGGATGCCGACAGAACGCTCGATCACGCGCCCTGGGCCATGCAGCGCCCAGGACAGCACCGACGTGGCCAGTATGGCAGCCATCAGCCACAGCACATGATTCATGTTCTGCAGCCCCGACGTCTGTATCGTGTTGACGGCCTGCGCGGCAAGCCAGGGAATGCAGAGCTTCACCAGCTGCGAGCCGATGAGCAGTGTGCTGGAAGCGATGCTGCGGCGGCGTTTTCCTTCGGCGTAGCGCCAGAAGGCGCGAAACAATCCGACGAGCCCGGGTACGGCCGTCGACGATGCGTTGCTGCTCAAGTGTTTCCCCGAAACGAGAAGTGAGTACGAGACGATTTTTTTGGTGCCGAGAGATTAACGCGTTGCGCACGCGGCAGCGCACCTGCGCGAACCAAAATTTGCAGTGACGTGAAGCGTTTCACGCGCGTCGCGCTGAGCTGGTGACGCCTGACGGCGACGCTCGGTCGACGCGAATGTCGTCTGAATGCGAATTGCGCGCGCGCCGCTATGCTGTCTCGCACATGGAGACGCCGCATACCCTTGCGGTATGGAACAATTCGGACGCGCTGCTCGGCGCTCAGCGCGCGGGGCCGCGCTTCGCTTTCATCGGTATTCCGGCCATCTCACCGAGCACTTCGCCCACCGAGGCGGTATCGTGCTCGGCAAGGCCGTGCGCTATGGCGGCGTTGTAGATCGGCGCACACGCGCTGAACAGGGGCGTGGGGGCGCCGACGGCGCGTGCCATGTCGCCGATCACCTGCATGTCCTTCTGCCACACCTCGATTTTCATGGTCGCGGGCTGATACGCGCGCTCGACCATCTGGCGACCCCGGAGCTTGTACACGCCGGTGCCGATGACGGGGTTCTCCGCGAACTGTTCCCATACGATACGCGCGTCGAGGCCCATCGCTCGAGCAAAGGTGAGCGACTCGCCGACCGCGACGTTCAGGATTGCGACGAAGTGGTTCGCGATGAATTTCATCTTCGTGCCGTTGCCAAATGCGCCGACGTACGGGGCGTTGCGCGTGAACACGGCGAGTACCGGTTGCACCCGCTTCGCCGCGGCGGCAGCGCCGCTCACGAAGATGGTCCATGCGCCTTGCTTCATGCGCACCGCTGTGCCGCTGATCGGGCAATCGAGCAGCGCGATGCCGGACTTCGCAAGGAGCTTGCGCGCGCGCAGCTTGTCTTCCAGCGGCAACGTGCTGGTCTCGATGACGATCCGCTGCAGTGGGGTCTTGCGCGCGGCTCGGGCGATGCGCTCCATGACGTCTCCGAACGACGACACCGTAGCAAGCGCGGTAATGATGATGTCAGCCTGCTTCGCGACCGCTTCGGCTGAGGCGAGCGGCTTGCCGCCTGCTTTTGCCAATCGGGCTCGCGCGGCGCTGCGCACGTCGTAACCGACGACCGGATGTCCTGCTTCGAGCAACGCGTCGGCCATTGCGCCGCCCATGATCCCGAGTCCTATCACACCTATCGTCTCTTTCATGTTCTTCCTTTGCCGAAATGCGAATTCATGCACGAGCTGCTGCAGCACATCTGCGCGTGCCGTGAGAAACGTCATTGTTCCGTGCTGCGTGCGTACATACCATGCATGACATAGTGATGCACGGCATCTCGCGCCTCGCGCGCAGGACTGCCGGCCGCTAAAAAAAGAACGGGAACCGTGCTTCAGGTTCCTAGAAGCATAAGAGCGCCACGGCCGCCGCGTACAGACGGATCGGGCGCGTAACGCGCAAGAATAACTTGGGGGTTAAGCCATGACAGCGGTCGCAGTTACCGACCCGGCGTCGACGTACTGGCGCTCTATCGTTTATATCGAATCCACATTTTCCACTGGCGCAAGGTTTACGGGAAGCGGCGTCATGGTTGGTCCTAACGACGTTCTGACCGCGAGCCACGTCCTGTACATGGCGCAGCAGGGCGGAGCGGCGACCAGCATACGCATTATTCCGGCATACGATCCGAGCCCGTTGTCCGAGCCGTACGGCGAACTCACGTCCACGTCTTTCCATTACTTCGCGAATTACGATCCGGACGGCGACGGCTATCTCATGCCGGGGGACAACGGATCGGGCCTCGCCGGATCCGAGCTGGATATCGGCATCATTGATCTCAGCAGCGCGCTTGGCTATCAAACGGGTTGGATGCAGATCGATCCGTCGTGGACCGGCGGCAACGTCAACGTGACCGGATATCCGTCGACGTACGGCAATAACATGATGAACGACACCGGCTATGCCTATGCGGGTCCCGTCGATTCGACCGTTACCTACACCGGCGTCGAGCTTCATCCGGGAAGTTCCGGCGGTCCGGTGTGGTATCAGAGCGGCAGCGGCGCGAACGTCGTCGGCGTTGTGTCCACCTCCGCATGGGGCGCGGGCGTGCAGGGCACGTACACGCAACTCATGCAGTGGATTAACGGCAACGATGGTCTCATCTCCGGCTCGAACACGGGCGCCACGACACCGCCTTCTTCGGGCACGACTACGCCGATCACCGATCCCGCGCCGGCGCCGACCGTTCCGCCGCTCACCACTACCGTTTCGAACGGGACGTCGGGCAACGATCATATCGCCGGTACTTCGGGCAACGATTCCCTCAACGGCTATGCGGGCAACGACTGGATGTCCGGCGGAAATGGCAGCGACACGATCGTCGGCGGCACGGGCATCGATACGGCGCTGTACGGTGCGCGCGGCGGCTACACGGTGGCCTACGACCACGGCAACATTACGGTGCGGGACCATGCGACGGGAGCCGTCGACACGGTACAGGGCGTAGAACGGCTGCAATTTTCCGACAGCCTCATGCTCGCGCAGACGGCGACGCAAGTGTATGACCGCGACGGCGACGGGCGCGCCGACATACTGACGCGCTCGCTCGACAGCGGCACAGTGCAGGTAAGCCTCGTGCATGGCACCAGCGCGAGCACGCCGCAGACCACGACCATGAGCGGCGGCATCGACTGGACCATCGTCGGCAACGGTGACTTCAACGGCGACGGGCGGGGCGACGTGCTGTGGCAGCACGATCAGGGGCTCATCGCCATCTGGAACATGAACGGCGCCTCCGTCGGCCGTTCGGATGCCGTGGCCGCGAGCCCCGCCAACGCAACCGTAGCAGGCACGGGGGATTTCGACGGCGACGGGCGCGCCGACATCCTGTGGCGCACGCCGGATGGCATCGTCAGCACCTGGCAGATGAACGATCACAGCATCGTGGGCGGCGGCGCTGCGGGGCAGATGTCCACCGACTGGCGCGTCGCGGGTATCGGCGACTTCAACGGCGATCACCGCGCCGACGTTCTGTGGCAGAACGACAACGGCGCCGTTGCGATGTGGCTCATGAACGGCACCTCGCACACGGGGGGCGGTGTCATTTCGTCGCCTTCGACGGACTGGCGCATCTCGGGCATCGGCGACTTCAACGCAGACGGCAATGCCGACATCCTGTTCCGGCACGATGGCGGAATGACCAGCATCTGGCTGATGAACGGGGAGCGGATCGCTGGAGGCTGGGGCACGGTGACCGGCAATCCCAGCAACGACTGGACGATAGCCGGCGTTGGCGACTTCAACGCCGACCACAAAAGCGACGTGCTGTGGCAGGACTCGCATGGCGCGCTGAAAGTCGATCTGATGAACGGGCTGCAGGTTGCCGCAACGGGCAGCGTAGGAGCGCTCGGCACCGACTGGATCGTCTCGTAACGAAGTAGGAGGCCCTGCCGCGCCCGCGGCGGGGCCACGCACGCATCGCGCACGATGAGGCGGGCTGTTCACTGTCCGGCTTTTCGACAAAATCGCTCCAGCGGCGCCTGAGCGGACAGCGCATCCGCAAGCCGCATCCTCGCGGTGTTTTTCGCATAGCGCTCTGCAGCGAGCGCGGCATCGACTCGTCGCAGAACCCTCGTTGTGCAGTGAGTCCTGTGTGGCAGCGCGCGGGTGCGCTACGCTTCATGCAAGGACTTCACCGTCGGCCATCTCCTTTCAATCACTGATCAAGGCGCAATCCGTTGCGCCGCTCCTCGATTGTTCGACATTCGACGCAGCCCCGCCGGAAAGAAAAGCGCCCAGATGACGATCAGGCAGCGCCTGTACGTGCTGTCGGCGCTCGTGTTGATCCCGGCATTGCTCTGCGCGGCGTGGGGTCTGTACTTCCTGTACACCGAAAAGCTCGTAAAAGAGGCCGAAAACGTCCGTCAGGTGGCGCAGGTTCTCACCACTCTCATCGAGCGGGAGCTCGCGTTGCGCGAAGCGACGCTGCACGCGCTGTCGGTTTCCCCGGCGCTCGCGCGAGGCGACCTGGGCGCGTTTCACGAGCTTGCGAGGGCGGTCGCCCTTTCCGACAAGGCGATCATTTCGCTCAGTAATACAGCCGGCCGCGAGCTGCTGGTGAGCACGCGATCGTATCAGGCGAAATCGGCGCGTCCCGATGTGGTGTCCGGGTTTCGGGAAGAAATGGCCGCCGATGCGACGGTATTTTCCAATCTGTATTTCGTGCCGGGACAGAACGTCTACCGCTTTGGCGTACAAGTACCGGTAATGCGCGGCGGCAAGGTGATCTATTACCTCACGATGGAGAACGGAGCGGAGGTCGTGCAGCACTGGCTCGCCGCAGGCAAGCTGCCGACCGGGTGGAATGCGGCCGTCCTAGACCGCAACGGTTACATCATGGCGTCCACCCTGCGTCCGGACAAGACGCTGGGCGCACCTGCCGGCGACGCGTTTTTTCCCAAGGAGGGGGCGACGTCCCGGAGC
>JBLNBW010000222.1:0-16267 GCA_050260255.1 Rhodospirillaceae bacterium
CTCAGCATGCCGATGTCCATGCCAGTTCAGTTGAGAATCCTGTTCGCATTGCCGAGCAGCAGGCCGTTCGCCTCGACCAGCGAGTCGAAGGTTCCCGCATCTGTCCAGCGTCCTTGCACGAAGCCATATTTCAACCAGCCGAGCTTCGCGTAAAGATTGTTTACGGCCGTTATTTCGAGCTCTCCGCGCTCCGATGGCCTCGTGTCCCGGATGAGATCGAAGACCTTGTTGTCGTACATGTAGCATCCGACCACGGCGTAGTTGCTCCGCGGCCTGGTCGGTTTTTCGTCGATGGCGATCACCTGCTTCTCGTCGAGGGCCGCGACGCCGTAGCGTTCGGGATCGCCGACTTCCTTCAGGAGGATCCGCGCCCCGTTCGCCTGCCGCCGAAAAGCCTCGACGTGTTCCCTGATGGAGTATTCGAAGATGTTGTCGCCCAGAAGGACTACGATCCGATCGCGGCTCGCAAAGCTTTCCGCCAGCGCGAGCGCGTGAGCGATGCCGCCAGCGGCTTCCTGCACGCGGTAGGTGAATTCACAGCCGAAGCGCTTACCGGAACCCAAGGAGTTGACGATATGGCCCATATGGTGAGTCGAGGTGATCACCATGATTTCCTCGATGCCGGCACTGAGCAGTTGCCGCACCGAGTGCCAGATCATCGGTTCCTTGCCTACGGGCAGGAGATGCTTGTTGGTCACTTCGGTTAGCGGATCGAGGCGCGTGCCTCTGCCGCCGGCAAGGATGATCCCCCTCATGAGGCAATACCGATGCGCTGTGCAGCGTGCGCCACGTTGGTCCGCAGTCGCATCCGGACGGCGGGCGATCGGCCCATGCACAGATGCACGTACGGAAAGAGCGTCGCGATCGTGAACTGTATGTCCCACGCGCGCAGAAAGAGCGCGTGCCCGACAACCGTGCTGCCAAGGTGCGCGTGCGCGCGTCTGGATTCGGCATTGAACCGGGTGACGCGGCTAAACGTGAATTGGATGCCCCGGCTGCGCAGGAACTTGTTCGCTTCGCTCCACGTACCGATGAAGGCGCGTCCCATGCGGTGCTCGGGAAAGATATACAGGTCGAAATCGAAAGCCGCGACCTCTTTCTCCTCCAAGACGAAGACGCAGCGGACTTCGTCCTCCTCGTACTGCCCGAAGCAGAACCAGATGTATCCGATGAGCTGATTCTTGCGGTATACACCTAGGCAGACCGCGTCCTGGCGGAACCGTGATTCCTTTATCTCATCGCGAGCCGGCATCAGTGCCAGCTCGGGGTCGCCGCGCCTGATCTCGCGCGCCGTCAATTCAGCAGCGAGCCGACTCGGCAAGAGGGGATGTTCGGGAACGGGCTGCATCACGATGTCATAGAAATGCAGCCGCACCTTCGAGGTGATGCGGAGAAACGCCCGATCCATTGCGTACAGCATCCCCCCGATGAGGCCAAACTGTTTGAACGGGCTGATGATTCTCTGGAGCATCGGGGCGAGCTCACATGCCGCGAAACGGGCCGAAGTCGGCCTGTCGGAAAGTCAGGAAACCAAGCTAATTCCCCGGTTGTCCGCTTGCCATAGTATGGGTGTACTGAGCGCGTACTAATTTCCTACCAAGACGACGGCACCGTCGGGCTGGAGTGATAGTCTGTTGCGTCGTAGCGGCACGCAACCGCATCGGGGAGTGCTGTCTGCGATCGTGGGAAACCGTCGCCCGCTAACGCGGGCGGTCGCTAGGGCAAATACCGTGCGCATAGACCGGCCGAAGGGAGGACGCCAATTGACAATCGACGAGGTGAAAACCGTATTGGGAGGGGCGCTTCAGTTGGGTGTGCGCGCGCAATCGATGGTTGCCTCGACACCATTGCTGGGCGCTATCCCGGAGCTTGATTCCATGGCGGTGGTCAGCTTGATTTCAGCCCTGGAAGAGCATTTCGGAATCGCTGTGGCTGACGATGAGATCGGTGCTGGCACGTTCGCTACGCTCGGCACCCTGAGCGATTTTGTCGAGCAGAAGCTGAGCGTGTGAATCCCGGCGCAGCGCCGTTTCAGCCATTCTTCCTGCCGGCTGCGCACGGGGAGCGCTTCTGCATATTTCACCCGGCAGCCGGAACGGCGCGTGGCGCGGTCGTTTATCTTCATCCCTTCGCGGAGGAGATGAACAAATCCCGGCGTATGGCTGCGCTGCAGTCCAGGATGTTGGCCGCGCATGGATACGGTGTCCTGCAGATCGACCTGTTCGGGTGCGGCGACAGCAGCGGCGATTTTGGGGATGCCTCGTGGGCCGCGTGGCGAGACGACGTGGCGCTTGCCGTGCGCTGGATCCGACAGCGCTTTGCAGGACCGCTGCATGTGTGGGGCCTGCGTCTTGGCGCGCTGCTCGGGCTTGATTACGCGCGTACATGCGACGAAGAAATCCAGTCGTTTCTTCTGTGGCAGCCGATAACTTCGGGGTCTTCCTTTCTCACACAGTTTCTGCGGTTGTGTGTGGCTGCCGGCTTCATGTCAGATGTCGCCCTGTCAGTCAGCACGGAACAGTTGCGGGGCGATCTCAAGAAGGGCGCAGCGCTGGAGATCGCCGGCTACGAGCTCTCGGCAACCATGGCCGGCGCTATCGACGGTCTCGAGCTCGCAGATCTCGCGCCGCAAGGCCGCTCAGTCCTGTGGCTCGAGATCGGCCAGCAGGCGAGCGCATCGCTGGCACCTGCGTCGCGCCGTGTTGCGGACGCGTGGACTTCGCGGGGTATTGCGGTCGACGCCTGCTGCGTACCCGGGCCGCCATTCTGGAACACGATAGAGATTTCGGAATGCCCGGCTTTGCTCGCTGAAACGACTCGTCTGCTCTTGGGACGCGCGCAATGAAAGTCGTGCAGCAGGCAATCGTTGTTCCGTGCGGACGCGAGTTGCTTGTTGCTGTCCTGACTCGTCCGTCCCAAGCGATCTCGCGGGGCGTACTCATCGTTGTCGGCGGGCCGCAGTATCGCGCGGGCAGTCATCGCCAGTTCAAGCTGCTCGCGGACTATCTCGCTGAGCGCCGCATACCGGTAATGCGATTCGATTATCGCGGCATGGGCGACAGCACGGGTGAGGCACGCAGCTTCGAGGACGTGGCGCCGGACCTGCGCGCCGCGGTCGACGTTTTCTTCGAAAACGTGGGCGAGCTGCGGGAAGTCATCGTCTGGGGCTTGTGCGACGCCGCTTCGGCGGCGCTGTTGTATTGTAATGACGACCGCCGGATCACCGGTCTCGTGCTTCTCAATCCGTGGATCAGGACGGCCGGGAGTGAGGCGAACGTTTATCTCAAGCATTATTATGCGCAGCGGCTCTTTACCGGTGCGCTATGGAGGAAGGTAATCCACGGCGAGTTCGACGCGAGAGCTTCGCTGAACGCACTGGTCACGAACGTCCGGGAAGCAACCCGGAATCGCGCCGGCGGCAACGGCAGCGGGCAAGCGCCGGAACAACATGCTCTCCCGGAACGCATGGCTGACGGGTTTGCGCGCTTCAAAGGGCGCGTGCTCCTCATTCTGTCGGGCAACGATCTCACCGCCAAAGAGTTCTCTGAGGTGACAGCGAAGAGCACTCAATGGGGCAGCATCCTCGACGCGCCCCGCGTAACGCGCCGTTCCATTGCCGGGGCAACGCACACGTTTTCCCGTCGTGAATGGCGTGATCAGGTTGCGGCGTGGACCGATGAGTGGTTGCGATCATGGTGAGGCGAGTGCTCATGGTGGCGTTTCACTTTCCGCCCATGACGGTCAGCAGTGGCATACAGCGGACGCTGCGCTTCGCCCAGTACCTGCCGGAATGTGGCTGGCAGCCCATCGTGCTGAGCGCGCATCAGCGCGCATATTCCGGACGGTCGCAGGCCAGCCTCGCGGAAGTGCCGCGCGGGCTTTGCGTGCACCGGGTTTTCGCGCTCGATACCGCGCGCCACCTGGCGGTGCGCGGCCGGTATCCGCAGATGCTGGGGATACCGGATCGCTGGTGGACCTGGTGGTTCGGCGCCGTGCCCTCGGGCCTCGCGCTCATCAAGAAAACGAAGCCGGACCTGTTGTGGTCGACGTATCCGATAGCAACGGCTCATCTCATCGGCTATACGCTGCACCGCCTGACCGGCATCCCGTGGGTCGCGGACTTCCGCGATCCCATGGCGCAGGACGACTACCCTACCGATCCGATGGAGCACCGGGCCTTCGAATGGATCGAATCGCGAGCGCTGCGATATTGCAAGAGAGCGGTGTTCACGACGCCCGGTGCAGCGCGGCTGTACTCGGAACGTTATCGTGACATCCCCGCCGGCAGGATTGCCGTAATCGAAAACGGCTATGACGAGTTCGCCTTTGCCGCAGCGGAAGAGCAGCGAGCGCGTTCCAGCGCGCGCGGTCCTCTCGTAATCGTGCACAGCGGGTCCATTTACGCGTCGGAACGGGATCCGCGCCCGTTTATCGCTGCGCTCTCCCTGCTAAAGCGACGCGGGGACATCGACGCCGGCACCGTGCGCGTCGTGTTGAGGGCGACCGGGTGTGACGACTACATGCGAGCACTGCTCGATGAATCGCGTGTCGGGGACATCGTGGAGCTTGCGCCGCCACTGCCTTACCGCGCCGCGTTGAGCGAAATGCTGACTGCGGATGGCCTTCTCCTCCTGCAGGCGGCCAATTGCAATTTCCAGGTGCCTGCGAAGCTGTACGAGTATCTGCGAGCCCAGCGCCCGGTGCTCGCGCTCACCGATCCGGCGGGGGACACCGCTGCAGTGCTGCGCGACGCGGGGATCGACACCATAGCGCGGCTCGATTCCACGGAAGAGATATGCGCGCTGTTCGAGCGGTTCCTGCCTCTTCTTCGGCAAGGCCGGGCGCCGGTCCCAAAGGCGGAAAAGGTGATTCCGGCATCACGTCGGGCGAGGACGGTGGAATTGGCGCGCGTGCTGCATGCGGCCGCCGCATAGCGCGCGAGCCGGGTTACTTCGAAGATTCCGATATTCTCTAATGCGTGCCGATTCCAAAAGAAAAGGGGCGAGCACGGGCCCGCCCCTTGTTACCCAAGCTTGAAACGGCTGCGTGAGATTACATGCCCGTCCCGTAGCGATACGCCCAGGTCGTCTTGTCGCTGTCGGACACGAAGACGAAGACCTTGTTGACGTCATCGTAGCTCAATGTGTGGAACGCGACGTTGCCCGAAGGGCCTCCCTGCACGACCTTGCTTGTCCACGATTTCGTCGTCGGGTCAAAGGCGTAGAAAGTGCCTTGGTAGAGCGCTCCACCGATGATCTTGTTTGCGGAATCGTAAGCGTATCCCGTCTCAACAAACGGCGGAACCGGCCCCGACGTCGACAGTTTCGTGATCGTGCTCTTGCTGAAATCGCTCCGATTGGGGCTCAGCTCAAAGACAGCCCCGGTACGTGCGAAGTAGTACAGCTTCTGATTCGGAGGGTAATAGACGAGGTTCGAGTTGTAGTTGAGCTCCGCTGCCGGGACCACGTTGCCGCTCTCGTCTTTTATGCCGTACACCGCGCTTAGATCGATCGCCCTCGTCCTCGTCCTGCTGATCGGGTCATAGACATCGAGCCCGTCTGTGCCGAGCAGCAGCACCTTGTTCGAGACCGGATCGTATTCCACGGCCGAGTAGTTGCTGGCGCCGGAAGTCCCAGCGAATGACCAGGTCTTCGTGACGAAGTTGTAGTGAGCGACCTTTCCTGCCGTCACCAGCTCGTAGCTCGTGTAGGCGCCGTTGGTTTCGACGCATGGCGCGTTGCCCTCGACCTGAGAGAGAACGATCAGCTCATCGCCGACGACCGCCATTTGGTCCAGCGTATGCCGCGCAGCCGGACGGGGATAGGGCCCCGAAGATCCTGAAAGCCAGGCGCCCCGGTCGAAGCTGTAGTTCGCGAACGTCATGCTGGAGCACGCGGTAGGCTGGTACTCCTCTGTCCACTTGAGACCGTTCATGTCCAGCGTCGATATGGCGTCATAGTTCGTGGCTGCGTGGCCGCCGCCGAAGATGACCATCCGGCTGCGGTTCTTGTCATACACCATGCCACCGTACGCGGTAACCTCCTTGCACCGTCCCGTAGGCTCTCCTGCCGGATCCGTGCACGTGAGCGGGCCCACTTGCATTGCCGTGTTTGCCGCGAGCGCCGATATCGTCGTATTGCTCGTTGGCGGAGTGGGCGTCGGTGCGGTCACGCTTGCGAACGTCGTCGTGGATATGTCGGACGAATATGCCGAAGCGTTTCCTGCCGCGTCATATGCCGAGACGTGGTAGGTATACGACGTCGATCCCGACAGCCCCTGGTCGCTGTACCCCGGCGCCGGCACCTGACCGACGAGCGTGTTCGGGGTGCAACCGCTGCCGGCGCACCGGTATATGCGATAGCCCGTCACACCGACGTTGTCGCTTGACGCGCTCCAGGAGAGGCTTACTTGGCTCGAAGACACTGCCGAAGCCGTCAACCCGCTGGGAGCCGAGGGCGCTACGGTGTCGGCCGACGGGGAGGTGGGCGACGTACTGGTGCTTCCAGCTGCCGGGTCGGCGATCTTGCTCCGCGAGATGATGAGCTCGTCGTACCAGGTGTAGGCGGTGGGATGCGCTTGCGTGGCGTCCTTGCTCGTCTGGTACGGCAACAGCCATACTTTGCCGAAGCGCTGATTGTCGGTTGGCGAGCCTGCCGTCAGATTGTAGGGACCCCACTGTGTCACGAGCTGTGACGGCTGCCCTTCGCGAGCCACCCAGAGCGTTACGTAGCTGTTGACCCACTCATCGTTCACGCGCGGCCCGGTCTGGACGCGAATCTGGAACGTCATCCACTCGTTAGGGGCCCAGCCGGCGCAATTCCCCGTGGGCGGAAAAAACCCCGCCGGGCCCTGCGAGTACAGGCAGCCGGGATCGGGCCTGGCGTTCTGCAGCTTGTAGTCCGGACCGCTGGGCCCGGTGAACGGCTCGTAGAACCCGTCGTACGGGCCATGAGACGTGGACCCGGTGCACGAGTCGTACATGATCGGGAACCGGTTCAGATAGTAGGTCTGCGTGACTATGCCGATCGCCTCGCAAGAGTTGTACGGTGTCTTACCGGGCTGATCACCAGTCGTGATGATCGCCTGCTTGATGCCGCCGCTGCCCTGGTAATTGGTGGAGATGAACTCCGGGCTAAAGCGCTGGCGCCACTGGACGTAGAACTCCGAATTCTCACCGAGCTGAATCGAGAGGTCCGGCGAGAAGTTGGCCCAATATGCCCCGGACGAGTTTGCGCTTGAATTCGAGGGTATGGTGAATTTGAGCGAGCCGCTCCCCGATGCCATCACCGCGGTGTCGATCTCCGGAATCGCCTGCTCACCCGGCTCGATGCCGGTGTTCGCGCCGTAGCGGCCTCCTATGTCGGCAGGATCGTCGAAACTGACGCACTTGATCACGCCCGAGGCCGCGCATCGCGTCGCAAAGTCCTGGGTTGCGCCGCCGGTGGATGTCGAGCCGCCGGTGGATGTCGAACCGCCCGTGGACGTTGAACCGTCCGTTGACGTGGAACCGCCGGTGGACGTGGAACCGCCGGTGGACGTGGAACCGTCAGTGGTGCTTCCGCCGCCACTGGTGTCGTTTAGCACTTTGCCGGGCACTTTCCATTTGTTGGGTGCCGCATTCGCGTCGCCGGCGAAGTACGCCGGTACCGCTACGGAAACACCCAGCAATGCGCCGGCGAGGCCCTTAAGGCTCGTTGTCATAGGCTTCCTCTCTTAGCTCGCCAAGGATCGTTTGATTTGTCAGAGCGGTGCGCGCTCCGAGTTCAGGCGCTCGCCGTGGCCATGCGGCCGAAGTCGTATGGAACTGCGAGGCCGGGACGGTCGGGACAGAGGCCCGAGTCAACGAGGAATATAGGCGCTCGCCTCTCGAACACACTTGGGATACGTCACACCCGGAGGAAGAAATTTGTCGGGTGAGGGAGACAAGCGCGGCAGCAGACGGCCTGCCAACCGAACCCGACGGAAGCGATGATGAAGCAAGCAGGTCCTACCGTAAACTTTCGGCGTGCGAGGCATGGCGTCGGGCGCCGCATCGCGTTCGCGGAGTCCGTCACACACGCTGTCGAAGAAATTTACATTCGCGAGCCGCGATCACGAGCAAGCGGCCGTGCTCTTCAATCAGATCAAAGTCTAACGTCGCGTGGCCTTCGGCTTGCTTTCAGCGCGAGACGTCCTTGATGCGCCCATGCCATGAAACTTCTCGTCGTGCTGGCTGCTGCAGCAGCGTGGGTTGCCTCGCCGGAGGCGCGCGCTGCGGGAGAGTGGGAGTATCCGCTGATTTCGCTGCGCACCTCTGCGGTCGCTGGCGATCCCGCAGCCCTCACCGAGCTCGGCGTGAAGTACGAAGGCGGCGAGGGTGTCGTAAAGGATCAGCAGACGGCGAACCGGCTGTTTTGCCGGGCTGCGCGTGAGGGCTACGCGGAAGCGCAGTTCAAGCTCGGATGGGCCTATGCCAACGGGCGCGGCGTGGCGCACGACGATGGGATCGCAGCGTCGCTGTTCGCCATGGCGGCCGAGCAAGGGCACGAGTATGGCGCGAAGCTGCTCGCCTACTTGCCGCCGACGGCGGACGCGCCGTTGCCCTCATGTATGCGGCCGGATCCGCCGATCACGGCGCAGCTGAATGACGACGCTGTCGATGCGACGGCCGCGAAAACGGCATTCGATACCGGATCTTCGATAGCGGTACAGGTGCCGAAAGCTGTCCGCCAGCTGGTGGAGCGCCTTGCTCCCGAATATGCAGTGGATGCCGACCTCGCTCTCGCCGTGATCGCGGTGGAGTCGAATTTCGACGCCAACGCGGTGTCGCCGCGTGCCGCGCAGGGGCTGATGCAGCTCATACCGGAGACCGCAGCGCGCTTCGGCGTGAAGCGGCCATTCAATCCGGTGGACAACATCAAAGGCGGCCTTTCCTATCTGCGCTGGCTGCTCGCCTTCTTCGAGGGCGATGTGCGACTCGTCGTCGCGGCCTACAACGCGGGAGAGCGCGCGGTAGAGAAGTATCGCGGCATACCTCCCTATGCCGAGACGCGTGATTACGTGCGCAAGATCAGCGCCCTCTACCCCAAGAGCATACATCCGTACGAGCCAACCATCGCGGCCTCCTCCCCGCTGCTCGCACGCAAGCGCCGCGAGAAATAGGCGTGCGGCCCGACCGGGCCATGCGGAAAACACCGTACTAGGACACCGCGCGCCCGCGTGGTGCGATTGTCCTATAGGTCCGGGTGTCGCGGCCGCCGCATCATAGTCCCGCATACACGCCAGGGAGCCGCGATGAGCGTAGTGGCTGTCGTCGGATTGGGATACGTAGGTTTGCCGCTCGCGGTCGAGTTCGGCAAGCAGGTGAAAACCATAGGCTTCGATCTTTCGAAGACCAAAGTCGAAAACTACCGGCGGTTCGTCGATCCGACGTGCGAGGTGTCGAGCGAGGACATGCGCGCTGCGACGCACCTCCAATTCACCACGGATCCCGCTCCGATCGGGCAGGCGGACTTCGTCATCGTTGCCGTTCCCACGCCGGTCGACGCCGCGCATCAGCCGGACTTCGGTCCCCTGGTGAGCGCGAGTGAAACCGTCGGCCATCATATGAAGCGCGGCGCCGTGGTTGTCTACGAGTCGACGGTCTATCCCGGGGCGACCGAGGAAGTCTGCATTCCGATCCTGGAGCGATGCTCGGGCATGCGCTGGCGCAAGGATTTTCACGTCGGCTACTCGCCGGAGCGCATCAATCCCGGCGACAAGGAGCATACGCTCACCAAGATACGCAAAGTGGTGGCGGGCGACGATCCCGAGACGCTCGACCGGGTGGCCGCGCTCTACCAGAGCATCATCGTGGCCGGCGTGTCGCGCGCCTCCAGCATCAAGGTCGCCGAGGCGGCGAAAGTGATCGAGAACACCCAGCGCGATCTCAACATCGCGCTGATGAACGAGCTTGCGATACTCTTCGATCGCATCGGCATAGACACGCTCGAAGTGCTCGAGGCGGCCGGAACGAAATGGAACTTCCTGCCGTTCAGACCAGGGCTGGTCGGCGGGCATTGCATAGGCGTAGACCCGTACTATCTCACGTACAAGGCCGACCAGATCGGCTATCACCCGCAGGTCATACTGGCGGGCCGCCGCATCAACGACGGCATGGGCAAGTTCATCGCCGATCAGACGGTGCGGCACATGATCGGCAGCGGATCGCGCGTGAAGGGCGCGCACGTGAACGTGCTGGGTCTTACGTTCAAGGAAGACTGCCGCGACATTCGCAACACCCGGGTCATCGACGTGATCCACGAGCTCGAAGCCTATGGCGTGGACGTGCATGTGCACGATCCGGTGCCGGACGCCGACGAGGCTCGCCGCGAATACGGGCTGCAGCTCGAGCCGTGGCACGCGCTGCCGCGCGCGGAGGCGCTGATCGTCGCGGTGCCGCACAAAGCGTTCGTCGATAAATCCCTCCACGATTACCGCGAGAAGCTCATCGAGGGCGGCTGCTTCATCGACGTCAAAAGCCGCTTCGACGGGGCGGCGCTGAAGCAGGCCGGCATGACGGTCTGGCGGCTATAGAGAGCGTCGTGTCCAGCAATCGTTACGAAGAGGTGAAGAGCGCGCTGCGCGCTCAGCCGCGTCGCTGGCTCGTCACGGGCGCCGCCGGTTTCATCGGCTCGCATCTCGTGGAGACGCTGCTCGGTCTCGGACAGCATGTCGTCGGCCTAGACAATTTCTCCACGGGGTATCGAAAGAACTTGAGCGACGTGCGCCGGCGTGCCGCACCGGAGGCGTGGGCGCGCTACCGCAATATCGAAGGCGACATCAGGGAGCTCGCGCTGTGCCGGCGCGCGTGCGCGGGCATCGACATCGTCCTTCACCAGGCGGCGATCGGCTCGGTGCCGCGCTCGATCGAAGATCCGCTCATGACCCACGCGGTCAACCTTACCGGCTTTCTCAACATGCTCACCGCCGCGCGGGATGCGGGCGTTCAGCGGTTCGTCTATGCCGCATCGAGTTCCACGTATGGCGATCACCCTGCCTTGCCGAAGATCGAAGAGCACATCGGCCGGCCGCTGTCGCCTTATGCCGTCACCAAGCGCGCGAACGAGCTCTATGCCGACGTGTTCGCGCGGTGTTACGGGCTGCATTCGATAGGTCTGCGTTACTTCAACATCTTCGGGCCGCGCCAGGATCCCGACGGCGCCTATGCGGCCGTGATACCGAGATGGGTGGGGCAGCTGATCCGCGGCGATCCGGTCTACATCAACGGCGACGGCATGACGAGCCGCGACTTCTGTTATGTCGAGAACGCTGTGCAGGCCAACATGCTCGCCGCGACGACTGCCGACTACGAAGCGCTCGATCAGGTCTACAACGTAGCCGTCGGTGAATGCACGACGCTCAACGAGCTCTTCGAGCTCGAGCGGCGGCTGCTGACCGAAGCTTTCCCTCGGCTGCGCGATGCCCGGCCGCTGTACCGTGAGTTCCGGCAGGGGGACGTGCGCCACTCGCACGCCGACATCTCCAAAGCGGCGACGAAGCTCGGCTATGCGCCGACTCACCGCATCCGCGAGGGATTGGAAGAGGCAATGAGCTGGTATATCGGCGCTCTGTCGCGCGTCCACCGACGACAGGAGCAAGCGGTGCACATGGAGTCATGAACGCCACGCTGCGCACGGTGTCCGCGGGTCGCGGCGGCAGCGCCGGCGGAAATGATGCGCGATGGCCGGTACACCGCCACGAGCCATGGACGCCATGCGGTCGTTGACGCTCACCATAGGCGCAGCGAGTTACGGTGCTGCTGCCGCCGCCTTCCTCGTGCTGTCCATGTTACTCGCGAGCAGCTGGCGCGGGCGTCTGCCGGGCATGCTGCTCACCGGCTACGTCGTCCTGACCGGCGTATGGGCTCTCGCGCTCGCGTACGAGTCGGCGGGCGCACGCGGTCTCGGCGCAACGGGCGACGTGCTCGAAGTGCTCCGAAGCGGCGCATGGTTCCTGTTCCTGCTCGTGCTGCTCGGATATTCGCGTACTGCCATGCGGCCGTTACGAGTCGCAGCGGTCGGCATCGTGGTTTATTGTGCGGCTTCGCTCGCGGTGGTGTCGGTCTTTGGCGGCGCCGGAACGGGTTCTCCGCCGCGAGTCAGCATATTGAGCGCGCTGATACTGGCGGTGATCGGCATGGTGCTGGTGGAGCAGCTTTTCCGCAACGCCGAGCCGCAGCAGCGCTGGGGCATCAAGTTCCTGTGCCTCGGACTGTGCGGCATGTTCGCTTACGACCTCTACCTGTACTCCCATACGCTGCTCTTTCGCGGCGTCGATCCCGAGGTCTGGGCCGCGCGCGGCGCAGTGAACGCCCTGGTGGTGCCGCTGCTCGCAGTGGCTACCGCCCGCAACCCGAAATGGTCGGTCGATCTCGCCGTGTCGCGGCGCATCGTCTTTCATTCGACAATCATGCTGGGCGCGTCCGGTTATCTCGTTGCGATGGCCGGCATCGGCTACTACATCCGCTACGTCGGCGGCACCTGGGGCGGCGTGCTTCAGGCCACGCTGCTGTTCGCAGCCGTGCTCATGCTCTTCGTGCTGTTCTTCTCGGGGACCGTGCGAACGCAGATCAAGCTGTTTTTGAGCAAGAACTTCTTCAGCTATCGCTACGACTACCGGGAAGAGTGGCTGCGCTTTACGCGCACGTTGTCCGAAGGCCAGCCCGGCATACGGTTGCGCGAACGCTCCATACAGGCGATTGCCGAGCTGGTCGACAGTCCGGGCGGTGCGCTGTGGCTCGCGCGCGATACCGGCGGCTACGCGTGGGTCGCGGACTGGAACATGCCTGCGGCGCGCAGCGTAACGTGTCCGCCGAACGCATTGCCGGCGTCGCTCGAGCAGGACGGGCCGGTGATCGACCTCACTGGCGCAGGTCGGGACAGCGGTGCGCCGCACGGCGACATCCCGCAGGCGATACGCGCCATTCCGCAGGCGTGGCTGCTGGTACCGTTGATATTGCACGAGAAGCTGCTCGGCTTCGTGGTGCTCGCGCGATCGAGAGGCAAGATCACGTTGAACTGGGAGGTGTCCGATATCCTGAGCACCGCTGGCCGGCAGGCGGCAAGCTACCTCGCGCAGCTCGAGGCGGCGAAGGCGCTGCTCATCGCGCGCCAGTTCGAATCGTTCAATCGCATGAGCGCGTTCGTAGTCCACGATCTCAAGAATGTCGTCGCACAGCTCTCGCTGCTGCTCACGAATGCGGAACGGCACAAGCACAACCCGGAGTTCCAGAAGGACATGGTGGAGACCGTCGCCCATTCGGTAGACAAGATGAAACGGCTTCTCCTGCAGTTGCGCGGCGGCTACACGCTGGGGCCGGCCGCTCCGGTCCTGCTCCAAGACGTGCTCGCCCGCGCCGTCGCGGCAAGAGCCGGCGCGAAGCCGATCCCGACGCTGGAGCTCCCGCAGCGGCCGATGACCGTGACGGCGCACGCATTGCGCCTGGAGCGCGTCATCGGCCATCTCATTCAGAACGCGATCGAGGCCACACCCGCAGACGGAGAAGTGCGCGTGCGACTCGTCGACGACGGTGAGCAGGCGATAGTAGAGATCGCGGACACCGGCTGCGGCATGAGCGAAGCGTTCGTGCGCGACCGCCTGTTCAGTCCGTTCGACTCGACCAAGGCGACCGGCATGGGCATCGGAACTTACGAGGCGCAGCAGTACGTTCACGAGCTGGGAGGGCGTATCGACGTCCGCAGCAGCGAGGGCGACGGCAGCGTGTTTCGCATTGCGCTGCCCGTGCGCGCCGCTGCCGAGGTCTCCGCGTCGGCGGCTTTGCTGGAGGTGCAGACATGACCAAGGAACAGAAAAAGGTTCTGCTGATCGTCGAGGACGACCCGGGACTGCAGAAGCAGATGCGCTGGAGCTTCGACGGCTACGAGACGCTGGTGGCAGGGGACCGGCAGAGTGCGCTCGCGCATCTGCGGCGCTACGAACCTGCAGTCGTCACGCTGGACCTGGGCCTGCCGCCCGACCCGGATGGTGCGAGCGAAGGACTGGGCACGCTCGAGGCAATGCTTTCGCTGCAGCCGGACACGAAGGTCATCGTCATCACGGGCAACCAGGACAGAGCCAATGCCGTGAAGGCGATCGGCATGGGTGCGTACGACTTCTACCAGAAGCCGTTCGAACCCGAGGTGCTGGCACTGATCGTGGAGCGTGCGTTCAAGCTCCATGCCCTGCAGCAGGAAAACGCGCGGCTGCAGGCATGCATGGGACCTGCGACCAACGGCATCATCACGCGCGATCCGGCCATGCTCAAGCTCTGCCGCAGCATAGAGAAGGTCGCGCCGTCCAACGCGACGGTGCTCCTGCTGGGCGACTCGGGCACCGGCAAGGAGTTGTTCGCGCGCGCGCTGCATCAGCTGAGTCCGCGCTCCAACAAGCGTTTCGTCGCCATCAACTGCGCGGCGATACCCGAGAACCTGCTGGAGTCCGAGCTCTTCGGCTACGAGCGAGGCGCGTTTACCGGCGCCGTGCGCCAGACGCGCGGCAAGATCGAGTTCGCCGACGGCGGCACCTTTTTCCTCGATGAAGTGGGCGATCTGTCGCCCCCGCTGCAGGCCAAGATGCTGCGTTTCCTGCAGGAGCGCGTGGTCGAGCGCATCGGCGGACGCGAGGAAATCCCGGTAGACGTCCGTATCGTGTGCGCGACACACCAGGACCTGAAGCGGCTCATACAGGAAGGACGGTTTCGCGAGGATCTCTTCTACCGGCTGAGCGAGATCATCATACAGATCCCGCCATTGCGGGCGCGCAACGGAGACGCCGCCTTGCTCGCCCACACGTTCGTGCACCGCTTCAACGAGGAGCAGGGGCGTTCGATACGCGGGTTCACGCCCGAGGCGCTCGATGCCATCGCCTCGCATCGCTGGCCGGGCAACATACGGGAGCTGGAGAACTGCATCAAGAGAGCGGTCATCATGGCAGACGGTCCGCTCATCGGTGCGAGCGATCTCGCACTCGAGCCCGGCACCGCGGGCCCCGAGATGCTCAATCTCCGCCAGGTGCGCGACGAGGCCGAGCGCAATACCGTGATCAAGGTGTTGAGTCGCGTGAACGGCAACATCGCCGAGGCGGCCTCTCTGCTCGGCATAAGCCGCCCGACGCTGTACGACCTCATGAACCGGCACGCGCTGCGCCAGCCGGCGGAAGCGCGCACGGAGGAGCACTCCTGATCGACCGCCACACGCGCTGACACGATCCGGATGGCGCTGCCTCCCGGGCAAGGCCTGGATGAACGCAGCGCCTGTCGGATTTCTTTACGGGTTGCGCAGACGACCTGTTCGTCGCGCTATGGCGCGGCACATTGCTGACCATAACGGTCGGCAGAGCACGCGCACGTGTCGGCGGTATTTACGCTTTGTGGCCGTCAGGCTGCGCGTTTGATCATAAAGCGTTGTCCCGAAGAGGAAAGAGTGCATTGGCATAGGAATCGCTATCCATCCCCGCGAAGGCGACAGTCGCCAGGCCACCGAGAGGAGATGAATAGTGAAAGCCGCGCGTTATGCCAGTAAGCTCAAACCGTTTGTGATCGCCGCAGGATTGGGTCTTGGCGCCCTTCCATTGAGCGCAAATGCGGTGCTGCAGATAGCGTTTTCGATCAACGGCGGCCCATCGACGGTGGTCTGCGACAACTGCGCGGGCGATATCGATCCGACGGTCGGAGTGCTGCAGCTTGCCAACTTCCAGCCTATCGCAGGACTGTCGGTCACCGGGTCGACGCAGACGTCGCAAAAAGGCGACCTCAACATTCTCACCACCGGATCGACGTCCATCATCAACAATTCCGGCGCTCCGGTCACCGCGCTGGTGACCGTGAGCGACACCAATTTCATCGGTCCGATTCAGGAAGCGATTTTCTCGGGAAGCGGTACGTGGACCAATGCGATCGGATCGACCATCAACTTGAGCTGGTACGACGATCCGGCGAATCAGCAAGGCGCGGACTTTGCGGGCGATACGCCCGGGATCCTGCTGGGTACCTTCTTGAATACGGCAACGCTTTTGTCGCAATCGTTCTCCACCAACCAGACGGTGCCCGTCTCCGACCCGGCGCTCTTCTCGATGACCGAGCAATTCCAGTTCACTCTCGTCAACGGCGGACAGTTGACCAGCCGGGGCCAGAGTGAAGTGAAGATTCGCGTCCTCTCCGAGCCGGGCGTGCTGGGCCTGCTGGGGGTGGTTCTCGGTGTCGTCGGATGGAGCACCCGGAAGCGTCCGGCATAGCTCCTCGACCTCGCGG
>JBLNBW010000223.1:0-10012 GCA_050260255.1 Rhodospirillaceae bacterium
GAACGGGTAGCGGGCGATCGAGCCCCAGGGCGGCTACCGCGCGCGCAGCTTCGGCCTGCGGGGCCTGCGGATCGATGAGGATGTCGACCGGGTTGCCGATCACGTACACGCCGGCGAAAACCACGGCCGACATGACGATCAGCAGCAGTGCAGTGTGAGCGAGGCGACGCGCGATGTAACGAATCATGGCGTCACTCCGGCTTGAAATGCTGCGCCAGCGTAAATTCGTCGGTGCGCGCGCGGTAGGACACACCCGGCCGCATCGCCCACGTTGCGAGCTGGTGGTAGAGCGGAATGATGGCGGCGTCCTGTGCGGCGACGCGGCTTGCACGCCGCGCGAGCGCTTCACGTTGTGTCCGATCTACCGTTGCCAGCGATCGCGTCAGGAGCTCATCGAGCGACGGGTTGGAATACCGCGCCCAGTTCCACGCGCCATAGCCTTTTGCGGAGTCAGGCGTGGCGAGCAGGGAGCGCAGCGCGAGGTCGGCTGCGAACGAGCCCCAGCCGAGCAGCGCAGCGCTCGCTTCCTGCCGTCGCATGCGGGCGAGAAAGACGTTGAGCGGTGCTACCTGCACCTGCGGCCGTATGCCGATGCGGGCCATCATTTGCGCGACGGCCTGCAGCACCTGCTCGTCGTTCATGTAGCGGTTGTTGGGGCCGGCCAAGGTCGCGGAGAAGCCTTGCGGAAAGCCGGCTTCGGCAAGCAACCGTCGCGCTTCGACAGGATCGTACCGGTCGGGTTTCAACTCGGGATCGTGTCCGAACACTGCGGGAGACACGACATTCGCCGCCGGCACGGCAAGGCCTTCCAGCATGACGCGCGTCAAGGTCGTGCGATCGATGGCAAGAGAGATTGCACGGCGCACGCGCGGATCCGTGTAGGGATTGCGCGCGAGTGGCTCCCCTCGGGACCCGCTGATTCCCGGCGGCTGCGGCCGGTACTGATCCAGATGGAGAAAGAGCGTGCGCCATGACACCGTCTGCGCGAAACGGAAGCGGCCTTCCGCGCTCAGCCGTGCATAATCGGCGCTCGGCACATTCTCTATCGCGTCCACCTGTCCGGACACCAGCGCAGCGGTGCGGACCGGATCGGTCACGAGCGTTCGAAGCTCCACTTCGGCCCACGCCGGCTTGTCGCCCCAGTACTGCTCGTAGCGGGCGAGCCTGAGCATGTCGCCCCGCGTGTACGATACGTATCGATAAGGGCCCGTGCCGACCAGCGCGTGTCCCGCATCGAAATCGCTGCTTTTTGCATGCTCGGCCGCGCGGCGCGACACGATCAGTATCGAGTTGATGTCCTCCGGCAGCGCGCCGTACGGCGTGCGCGTGACGATGTGCAGCGTATCGGCATCGACGGCGCGCAGCTCCTTGATGGAGCGCACGTATGTCGCATAGCCGCCGGGGGCGTTCATCGTCAGCGGGCGCCGGAGCGAAAATATGACGTCGTCTATGGTGAGCGGCGAGCCGTCGTGAAAGGTCACGCCGCGGCGCAGCTTGAATTCCCACGTGAGGGTATCGAGAGGACGCCAGCTCACGGCGAGCGACGGCATGAGGTGCGTGCGCTCGTCGACGTCGATCAGCGACTCGAACATATGCCGCGCGGCGACGAGATTCGGCTGCGCGGCGAGCAGATGGGGATCGAGCGAAGTGATGTCGGCGGCGAGGCCCAGTCGCAACGTCGCGGCAGACGCCGGCAGGCAATACAGCATCAGCGCGCAGGCGCAGTAAAGTAAGCGAGTCTTCAAGGCGTGTTCTCGGATCGCGGAGCCGTGCCCCGCCAGCGCTCGCGGACAAGCATACCTCACTTTCGTCCGCGTTCTGTCCTGTGCGTTGACAGTGGCGCGGTGCAAACCTATCCTCGGTGTTTAATCCGGGACGCCATGGCCATGTCTGCATCACCGCTTCCGGGATCCGCGACGATAGAGATGCTGCGCACGCTCGTGGCATTTCCGACCGTCAGCCGCGATTCGAATCTCGAGCTCATCAATTACGCGCGGGATGTATTGCGCGCTCTCGATGCCTCGTGTCGTCTCACCTACGACGACGAGCGGCGCAAAGCCAATCTCTTTGCGACGTTGGGTCCCGAGAGCGGAGCGGGCATCGTGCTGTCGGGACATACCGACGTCGTGCCGGTGGAAGGGCAGCAGTGGGACAGCGCGCCGTTCACGCTGGTCCAGCGGGAAGGCCGTTGGTACGGCCGCGGCGCGGCGGACATGAAAGGATTTCTCGCCTGCGTCCTCGCGCTCGCGCCGGAGTTCGTCGCACGCGGGCTGCGAGTGCCGCTGCACGTGGCGTTGTCCTACGACGAGGAAGTGGGCTGCCTCGGCGTCGGACGCTTGATCGAGGGTCTCGCGCGCGCCGGTATCTCGGCGCGGGGCTGCATCGTCGGCGAGCCGACGCTGATGAGGCCGGTGATCGCCCACAAGGGCAAGCGCAGCTATCGCTGCACGGTCACGGGGCTCGCATCGCACTCGGCGTACGCGCCGCGCGGCGTGAACGCCGTTGAAGCGGCGGCCGAAGCGGTGGCGTATCTCAAGCGCATGGCGCGTCACTGCCGCGACGAGGGGCCGCACGATGGCAGCTTCGACGTCGCCTACACGACGGTGCACACCGGCGTCATACACGGCGGAACGGCGCTCAACATCGTTCCGGCGCAGTGCTGTTTCGATTTCGAGATCCGTCACCTGCCCGAGGTCGATCCCGAGGCGCTGCTCGAAGAATTCCGCGAGTACCTCTCGCGCGAGCTCGAACCGGAGATGCGTGCCGTGCATCCCGGGGCCGGCTTCAAGGTGGAGCGGCTCTCGGAAATTCCGGCCCTCGACAACGGACCGGAGACGGAAATCGTCGCGCTGGCCCAGGAGCTCACGACGGAAACGGAGATCGACAAGGTCTCGTACGGCACGGAAGCGTCGCAGTTCCAAGGCGCGGGCATACCCGCTGTCGTATGCGGCCCGGGTTCCATACAGCAGGCGCATCGCCCCAACGAATACATCGCGTCGGAGCAGCTGGCGGCCTGCGAAGCGTTCCTGCGCCGCCTGATGGACCGCATGTGCGATCCGCGGTGAAGCCGGCTGTCAGCGACCGGTACCTGCCGCGGCTTGCCGGTCAGCCCACCAGCGTTTGAGCCATCCGGTGTTTCCGCCGAGCTCGACTATTTCCTGCAGCGCATCCGGCAGCGGCGGATACTCACGGCTCAAACTGCGCGTGTGGTTGATGAAATAGCCGTCCCGAAAATCGACTTCGAGCTCGTCTCCCGTGTCGCACATCTCCGTGACGTTGACGCAATCGGTCAGCACGCGCAGTCCGCAGCCTATGGCCGCGCGGTACGCGAGGAAAGGCATCGACTCGCACACGAGCCCGAGTCCGAGCGCCTGCATGGCGATATAGCCGTTCACCTTCGGGCCCATGCCGAAGTTGCGTCCCGTCACGATGATGTCCCCGGGCTTGCAGCGCTGGTGGAAGCCGGGGTCCGTCTCCTCGAAAAGATGAGGAATGATTTCGGCCGGATCGAGATGCCGGCCGGCGATGATCCAGTTCGGCACGACGCCGCCCGGGTGCGGCACATCGTGTCCCAGCTTGTAGCAGCGGCCGCGCAGCCGCCAGACGAATTCGCTCATGGTCGTGCTCTATGGTGGCTCATGCGGTGCGCGGATCGACGATACGTCCGGCGACAGCAGATGCCGCTACGGTGGCAGGATTGCCCAGGTACAGCTGCGCGCTCTTCGCGCCGAACCGCCCGGCGTTGTTGTTCGCTGCAGTGGAGAGAGACACTTCGCCGGCGTGTACCGGACCGACAACGGCATCGTTGCACGGGCCGCAGCCTGCCGGCAGCATCACTGCGCCCGCCTCGATGAAGGTCTGCAGCATGCCGTCCTGCGCGATGCGCCGCAGCGTTGCTTCCGATCCCGGGGCGACGAAAAGCCGCACGTTGCCGTCGATACGGCGGCCGCGCAACGCCGCCGCCGCAAGACGCAGGTCTTCGTACATGCCCGAGCCGCACGAGCCGATGAATGCGTGATCGATGCGCGTGCCGGCGACCTCGCTCAGATTGACGGACCGATGCACGCCGCCCGGCAACGCGATCTGCGGCTCGAGGCGGGAGACGTCGATTTCCATCTCCGCCTCGTAATGGGCTTCGGCATCGGGGTACACGGGCGTGTAAGCGCGCTGTGCGTGCGTACGCGCGTGCGCGAGGACGCTCTCCGAGGGAGGAAAGAAAACGCCGTATGCGCGCATCTCGGTCGGGCTGGAGCACAATGCCGTGCGCGCTGCGAGATCGAACTGATCGAGATCGCCCGCGTACTCGAGTACGCGGTAATCGAGGTCGACGGGCAGGTCGCCCTTGTGCACGCGCGCGGCGATGTGAAACCCGAGATCGCGCGCGTGTACCCCATCGGGGAGTCGGCCGCGGATCTTGAGCCTCACGGAATTCGGCACCATTACCCAGTTCGTGCCCGTGGCAAGGACGCGGCTGATTTCGGTGCCTACGCGGAAACCGAACGCGCCGATCGCGCCGGCATTCGTCGCATGGCGGTCGTTGTCGAAATAGAACATGCCGGGCAGCAGCATGCCCGTTTCCATGGGGAAAATGTGGCCGTGGCCGCCGCGGCCGACGTCATAGAATTGCGTGACGCCCCATCCCTTCGCCGCTGCACGATTGTAGGCGCCACGCTCGGCGGCGCGCGCGCTGCCGTAGATCACCTCGTGGTCGGTGACCATTACCACTTTTTCGGGGGACGCAAGCCGATCTATGCCGAGCGCATCGAGCTCTCGCTTCGCGCCCATCACGACGCCGTCGTGAATCATGATGAAGTCCGGGTCGGGATAGACGACATCGCCCGCGCGGACTTCAGCAGCGCCGCTCTTTAGCGCAAGTATTTTTTCGACTGCAGTGTGACCCATCGCGCGTTTCCCCGAGAACGGGCGAGCGTAGCGAGCGCCGCCACCGCGTGTCAAGGACGTCAGCGAGGCCGCCCTGCCGAGGGAGCGGCAGGAGCGTGTAAAGCGTGCGTAAGGCTGTTGTAACTACAGCTGCGCCGGCACGATCAGGGGAACGTGCCGCGATGGCCGCGTTTCATCTCTTCCGTCTTATGGTCCTCGCCGACGCCCAGCTCGCGCTGGTTCTCGGCGAGCTTGCCTTCGTCGTCGCGCGCATTACGCGGGTCCTTGCCCGTTTGCGCCGCGGGTTGCGGCGGCTTCTTGTGCTTGGTTTCGGTGTCGAGCTTGGTTCCGCCGTCGGATCGTTTCATCGTCGCGCTCCTGCGATTCATGTGCATTGTTCATTCTTTGCACATTCCGTACCGGCACACGCGTTGCAACGGGTGGTCTGCACAGACGGCAGGAGGACTCATCATAGACACGATGAACACGGCAAGCGGCGACATCAATCTGATGCGCGTGGACCGGATAGGGTATGCAATCGTCGGCGGCGCGCTGCTGGTTTCCGGATTGCGACGCTTCGGCCTCATACGGCTCGCGCTGGGTGGCACGCTGCTGTATCAGGCGTACACGGGCAGCAATCCCATTTTCAGGCGCATGGGGTTGCGGGTGAACCAGCATCCGCCGGAGGCAGGCGTGAAGGAAACGCTGGTGGTCGCGGAGAGCGTCACCGTAGGGGTGCCGCGCGACGCGCTGTACCGGTACTGGCGCAACTTCGCGAACCTGCCGCGCTTCATGCGTCATCTGGTGGCGGTGCGCGTCGTGAACGAGCGACGCTCGCACTGGATGGCGCAGGCGCCGGCGGGGCGTATCGTCGAGTGGGATGCCGAGATCGTCGAGGAGGTGCCGGGCGAGCTGCTGCGCTGGCGGTCGTTGCCGGATGCCGACGTGACGAACTTCGGCGTGGTTCGCTTTATCGATGCCCCGGCGGGACAGGCGACCGAAGTCCAGGTCGAGATCCAGTACGTGCCACCGGGCGGCTCGCTGGGGGCCGCGATAGCGCGCTACACCGGCGAAGAGCCGCAGTGGCAGCTCGCCGACGATTTGCGTCGATTGAAACAGCTGGCGGAGTCGGGAGAGCTGCGGCTGGAGCTCGCGCAGCACGCTACGTCCAGTCCCGCCTGAGAGCCGAGCCTCAACCGTGCACCGCGCGGCTGTCGAGCGGCGCCTGCGCGCGGTCGTTCATGCCGTAGTCCCGCAGGACGTTGGCGACGCGCAGACGATAGTTCGCGAAGTAGGCGCTGCGGCCATGTGCCTGCGCGGCGCGGTGGGATTCGCGGTTGCGCCACGCCTGCACCGCCGCTTCGTCGCGCCAGAACGACAGCGACAGCAGCTTTCCGGGGCGTGCGAGGCTGGAGAACCGCTCGATCGAGATGAATCCGTCAGCGCGCTCCAGCTCCGTGCGCAGCCTGGTCGCCGTCTCGAGATAGTCCTGCTCCCGGCCGGGAGCCAGCTCCACTTCGAAGATCACTGCGATCATTTCTGAGCTTTCCTCCTCGCCGCTATTCCGGCGAGCAAGTCATGGAGCACGTCGAGCGGAACGGGCTTTACCAAGTGGTGGCTGAACCCGGCGGCTGCCGAACGCTCACGATCCTCGTCCTGCCCGTAACCGGTCATGGCGATGATGGTCACCTTTTGCCCGGCCGGGAGCTTTCGCATCCGTGCCGCCACTTCGTAGCCGCTCATTTCCGGCAAACCGATGTCGAGCAGCACCGCGTCCGGCTCGAAGCTTTCGAGCAGCCCCAGCGCTTCGGTGCCGGTGTAAGCCTGCCGCACGGCATAGCCTTGCACCGACAGGAGCATTCCCATGCTGTCGGCGGAATCGCGATTGTCGTCGACCACGAGAACGCGCAGCTGATGCGGCTGGGGCGCCGGTTCCGCTGGTGGCGCAGGGAAGGTCGCGCTCGCGGGCGGTTGCACGAGCGGCAAGCGCACCGTGATCTGCGTGCCGAGCCCGCGTCCTGCGCTTTGCGCATGCACCTGACCGTGATGCAGCTCCACGATGTGCTTGACGAGCGCCAGGCCCAAGCCCAGGCCGCCCTGCGAGCGATCGAGCGGCCGTTCGCCCTGCACGAAGATGTCGAAAATCTGCGGCAGCAGGGATGGCGAGATACCGACTCCAGTGTCGGTGACGCGTATCACCGCCTGGCCGCTTTCGTTCTCCGCGGTAAGGCGTATCGCGCCGCCGGCCGGCGTGTAGCGCGCAGCGTTGTCGAGCAGATTGAGCAGCACCTGGTGGAGCCGAGCTGCGTCGGCGCGCACCCACAAGGTCGTGCCGGGCAGCACCACGTCCAGCACGTGCCCGTGCGCCTCGAGCATCGCCGCGCTGTCCTCCACCGCGCTCTGCAGCACGTTGCGCACGTTGAGCGTCTCGAGCGTGAGCGGTACTTTGCCGGTCGCGACCCGGCCGACGTCGAGCAGATCGTCCACCATGCGCGACAGATGGTGGACCTGACGGTCGAGCACCTCGCTGCACCACTTGATGCGCGAGGAATCGAGGCCCGGCTGCCGGAGTATCGTCGTTGCATTGCGCATAGGCGCGAGCGGGTTGCGCAACTCGTGGGCGAGCATCGCGAGAAGATCCGTCATGCGCCGGCTCGCCGCTTCGAGCGCTTCCATCCGCTTGCGCTCGGTCATGTCGCGGGAAACCTTGGCGTAACCGCGCAGCTCGCCGTCCTCGTCGTACAGCGGCGTAATGATCACATTCGCCCAGAACGTCGAGCCGTCCTTGCGCACGCGCCAGCCTTCGTCCTCGAAGCGGCCGCGTTCGCGTGCAAGGCGCAATTCTTCCTGGGGCCAGCCGCGGGCAATGTCCTCGGGGGGATAAAAAACGGAAAAATGCTGCCCGATGATTTCTTCGGCGAGGTACTGCTTGATCTGTTGTGCGCCTGCGTTCCAGGTGGTTACGCGGCCTTCGGGATCGAGCATGAAGATCGCGTAATCGCGGATGCTGCTGACGAGCAGGCGGAAGCTCTCGTCATTGCGGTCGGCAGCGGCGAAGCGCGCCGCCATGGCGCGCATGTCGCGCGTCGGCCGCTGGTCAGCCGGCGGCGTCAACCGTTTCTCCGTTGCGGCAGGCGATGATGCTGCGCCGCAGATACGAGGCCGCGTAGTCGATCTCCTCGTCGGTGTTGAAGCGGCCTACGGTGATGCGCATCGCGACGCCGTCCGCAGCCCCGTTGCCCAGTGCCTGCAGTACATGAGACTGACCGCCCGCGCCGGAGGAGCATGCCGATGTCGACGACAGCGCCACTTCGGTGATGGATTCGAGCAGGGCGTCGCATTGGGGCGAGACGAGGGTGATGTTCAAATTGTTGGCAATGCGTTGCGCGAGGCTCCCGTTCAGCCGTATCTCCGGCAGGTCCTTCAGCGCCGCCCACAGCCGATCGCGCATCCCACGCAGCCGCGGGATCTCGGTCGCCATTTCCGAGCGTGCGATTTCGTAGCACGCGCCCATGCCGACGATCTGGTGGGTGGCGAGCGTTCCGGAGCGCAGGCCGCGCTCGTGCCCGCCGCCGTGTATCTCGGGCTGCAGGCGCAGTCGCGATTCGCGTCTCACATACAGGGCGCCTATGCCTTTCGGTCCGTAAGTCTTGTGCGCAGTGAGCGACATCAGGTCGACAGGCATGCGCGCCAAGTCGATCGCCACCTTGCCGGTCGCCTGCGCCGCGTCCACATGAAAGACGATGCCGCGCTCGTGGCACAACGCGCCCAGCGCCGCCACGTCCTGTATGACGCCGATCTCGTTGTTCACGAGCATCACTGAAGCGAGCACCGTATCGGCACGCAGCGCCTCTCGGAATGCATCCGGATGCACGAGGCCGTCGGCCTGCGGCGCCAGCAGCGTCACGTCGTAACCTTCGCGCTCGAGCGCTGCCAGCGTGTCGAGAACCGCCTTGTGCTCGGTCTGGACCGAGACGATGTGACCCCGCGCGCCGCGCGCTCGCACGGCTCCCTTGATCGCGAGATTATTCGACTCCGTCGCGCCGGACGTCCAGATGATGTCGCGCGCGTCCGCGCCTACCAGCGCTGCGACCTGATCGCGCGCCTGCTCGACGGCGCGGCGCGCGATGCGGCCGTAATCATGCGTGCTGCTTGCGGGGTTTCCGAAATGCTCGCGGAGAAAGGGCAGCATCGCCTCCACCACGCGCGGGTCCACCGGGGTCGTTGCCCCATTGTCGAGATATACGGGAAGCTTGAGGGCCATCGGATATTGCTCGTGCCGCGCTCTCCGCGATCAATGCTTCTGCGTGAGCGCGGCGATGACGCGCTGGCGTTTTTCCTCGACGTCCTTTGCGAAGCCGGGATGGCGTTGCTCCACGAAGCCCGTCGCAAGACCGAGCTTGAGCAGCGCCACCGCAAAGGTCGCGGCGAGATCGTCGAGGTCGGGACTGACCTTCGCGAGCTGGACCGCCTCGATGGTTTCATCGAACAGCTGCTGCATCGCCGGCTCGAGCTCGTCGTCGAATAGCTTGGACATGGGGTATTCCTCGGAGACCCGCCATTCTAACAGCTCGGGCGAAGGCGGGTCAGTGTGGTCATGCGCCGCGCGGCACAACACCCGGATTGACAAGCCTCACCGGCCTTCCCGCCGCCCAGGCGAGGAGGTTGTCGAATGCTTCGCCGAAGTACAGCTCGTACGTTTGCCGCTCCAGCCATGCGCTGTGCGGTGTGCACGTGGCATTCCCGAGTTCGAGCAGGGGATGCTCGCCGCGGAGCACCGGCTCGTTTTCGTAGACGTCCACCGCGGCGAAACCGGGACGCCCCGCACGCAGCGCGCCAGCCAGGGCGCCGGGTGCGACGAGCTCCGCGCGCGCCGTGTTCACGAGCAGCGCCGTAGGCTTCATCCGGGCGAGGTCACCGGCCGTTACAATCCCCTGCGTAGCGGCGTTGAGCCGCACGTGCAGCGACAGCACGTCGGCTTCCGCGAACAACTGCTCGCGATCCCGTGCCGTCTCGTATCCTGCAGCTGCCGCGCGCTCGGCCGATCGCTGCTGTCCCAGGACGAGCACGCGCATGCCGAAACTCTTTCCCGTCGCGGCGACGAGGGCGCCTATCGTACCCAGCCCGTATA
>JBLNBW010000224.1:0-9478 GCA_050260255.1 Rhodospirillaceae bacterium
CGCCTGCGCAGCATGGCGGTGCGCTTCTCCGCACTCGGCTACGTCGGTGAGACGCTGCGCACGGAGATGTGGCACGAAGCTGGCGAGGTGCTGTTCCAGTGCCGCGCCGTCCAGCGCGACAAGCTCGTGCTCTCGAACGGCCGCGCGGCCGTTGCAAATGCGTGATTGGTGAATGGTGAGTGGTGAGTGGTGTAACGCCTGTAATCACTATTCACCAATCACTACTCACGCTTTTTAAGGAAAAGGACATGGCAGACCTCGAATACACCGTCGCCGACGGCATCGCGACGCTGCTCCTCAACCGGCCGGAAAAGAAGAATGCCTTTACCGACGACATGCTCGTGCGCTGGCGCGAGTGTCTCGTGGAGGCGCAGAACGACGACGAAGTGCGCGTCGTCCTCGTGACGGGCGCGGGCGACGCGTTCTGCTCGGGCGGCGATCTCGGCCGGCGCACGGCGGAAACCGCTGCGCCCACGCCGCTGCAGCGCAAGCAGCGTCTGCAGCAGCATACGCACCGCGTCGGCCTTACCCTGCTCGACGTCGACAAGCCGGTCATCGCCGCGGTCAACGGCGCGGCGGTCGGTGCCGGCATGGACATGGCGCTCATGTGCGACATCCGCGTCGCAGCGAAGTCTGCCCGATTCTCCGAGGGCTATATACGCGTCGGTCTCATCCCGGGAAACGGCGGCGCTTATTTCCTGCCGCGCATCGTGGGCACGGCACAGGCGCTGGAGCTCTTGTGGACCGCGGATTTCATCCACGCGGATGAGGCGCTGAAGATCGGCCTGGTGAACCACGTGTACGAGGACGCGACGTTCAAGGACGACGCCTATGCTTTCGCGAAGAAGATCGCCGCCGCGCCGCCCACCCAGGTGCGGATGATCAAGCGTACCGTCTACCAGTCGCTCAATACCGATCTGCGCACGAGCCTCGAGCTCATTTCCTCGCACATGGCGATCGTGCAGACCACCGAGGACTATCGCGAGGCGATCAACGCGTACAAGGAGAAACGCAGCGGCAAGTACCACGGCCGGTGAAGCGCCGTAAGATTATGAGGACCCAACATCGAATGACGAACCGTTCAGTCGCCGCAATCGCGGCAGCCTCACTGGTGTTCGCGCAGGCCGCGGCAGCACAGGAATATCCCACCAAGCCGATCCGCATGGTCGTGCCCTTCGCACCCGGCGGCCCGACGGACATCGTCGGCCGCGCGGTGGGCCAGCGTCTTACCGAAAGCCTGGGCCAGACGGTGGTCGTGGACAATCGCGCCGGCGCTGGCGGCGTGGTGGGCGCGGACCTCGTCGCGAAGTCGCCGCCCGACGGCTATACCGTACTTCTCTGCAGCACCGGAGCGATGGCGATCAATCCGGGCCTCATGCCGAAGATTCCGTACGACAGCGTGCGCGACTTCACGCCGCTCTCCCTCGTCGTCACCATTCCCTATCTGCTGCTCGTGAGCGCCAATTCGCCGGTGCAATCGGTGAAGGAGCTGATCGCACAGGCCAAGGCGAAACCCGGACAGATCAACTACGGCTCCGCGGGCACCGGCAGCACCTCGCATCTTGCCGGCGAGCTCTTCAAGTCGATGGCGAAGATCGACATGGTCCACGTGCCGTACAAGGGCAGCGCGCCGGCGTCGACTGATTTGATCGGCGGCCAGCTCCAGACGATGTTCGACGCGGTGGCCGTGGCGCTGCCACTCGTGCGCGGCGGGAAGCTCCGCGCCCTCGGCATCTCCACCAGCAAGCGCTCCCCGCTCGTTCCCGACGTGCCCACGATTTCGGAAGCCGGCGTGCCGGGGTACGAAGTCGCCACATGGCACGGCATCTGCGGGCCGGCGCACATGCCGAAAGCGATTGTCGCCAAGCTGAACGACGGCATCGTGAAGGCGGTGAATCATCCCGACACGCGGCAGCGGCTCGTCGGCATCGGCGCCGAAGTGGTCGGCAGCACGCCTGAAGAATTCGGGCGTTTCATCAAGAGCGAGCTGGAGTAGTGGTACCGGATCATCAAGCAATCCGGAGCGAGCGTGCACTAGCCAGCAACTCCGTTTCCTGTCATTGCTTACTAACCAACAACCAGTAACCAGTAACCAGTAACGATTCACCGTCCAAGGACCCGAAGTGAAGAATTTCGAAGCATTGTTCAATCCGCGCGGCATCGCGATCATAGGGGCGACACCGGATACCGCACGAGCCGGCGGACAGACACTGCAGGTTCTCCGCGAGCGCGGCTACAAGGGCGGCATCTATCCGGTGAATCCGAAGTACGAGGCGATCGGTTCGCACACGTGCTACGCCTCCATCGCGAAGGTGCCGCACCCGTGCGACGTCGCAGTCGTTGCGGTGCCCGCGGCACACGTGCCGCAAATGATTGCAGACTGCGGTCAGCATGGCGTGCGCTATGCGGTCGTGCTGGGCGGCGGCTTCCGCGAAGCGGGAGAAGCGGGCCGTGCTCTCGAGGCGCGAATGCTCGAGAATGCACGCAAGCACGGCGTGCGCCTGATCGGTCCCAACTGTCTCGGTCTCGTCAACGTGCATCTGCAGGCTTATGCGGCGTTCGGCAGTATCACGCGCGCCCCGTTTCTCGAGCGGGGCGGCGTGTCGGCCGTCATTCAGAGCGGCGGATTCGGCAACAGTCTCGTTCTTCAGTGCGCGTCGGCCGGAATCGGGTTTCGTTATGTCGTTGCGAGCGGTAACGAAGCGGACATCACGACGCCAGAGATTCTGGAGGCCTTCGTCGACGATCCGGAAACGCGCGTGATCCTCGCGTACATCGAGGGCCTCAACGACGGCCGCGCATTCCTTGCCGCAGCACGTCGTGCGCTCACGCTCGGCAAGCCGGTCGTCGTGTGGAAAGCGGGCAATACCCGGCAAGGCATGAAAGCCGCGGCCTCGCACACGGCGAATATGGCCGCTTCTTACGACATTTTCCGCGCGGCCTTCCGCGATGCCGGCGTAATCGAAGTCGGCGACATGGAGGAGGCAGCCGATTTCGTGAAGACGCTGCTTTCGCAACCTCCCGCGGCCGGCAAGAACGCTGCGGTCATGGGGGGCTCCGGCGGATCCGCCGTCGCGTTTTCGGACGCGGCCGACGGATGCGGCGTCACGCTTGCACGCCTTGCGCCGGAAACGATGGCTATCCTCAAGGAAAACCTGCCGAACATGGCATCGCTCGATAATCCGGTCGACTACACCGCCGGCTTCATCACCGAGCAGAACAAGCCGAAGTTCGAGCGTGCGGTCGACGCGGTGCTCGCGGACCCGAACATCCATCAGCTCGGATTGCTCTTCGCTACCGTCACCGGCACAGGGGGCGTGGGGCGGCGCGGCGCGGAGGCGCTTGCCGCTGCGGCCGGGCGGCATGCGAAGCCCGTGTACGTGTTTTCATCGGTGCCGCGTGAAACGGCATCGGAGATGTTCGACATCCTGGAGCGGGCGAACATACCGATCATGCGCTCCGTGAATCGCGTGGCGCGCGCGATGAGCATGCTCGCCGATTACACGCAGGCGAGGCAGCGGGCCGCGGCGCCGGCGGACGAACAGGTGCCGCCAGCGGCGGTGCGACTGCCCGATGTGGCGGGGGCGCTCGACGAGCATGACAGCAAGAGCGTCCTGCGAGCCTACGGCGTGCCGGTTGCTGACGACAGGTTATTTCCCCCAGCGCCTATAGCCGCAGCGGAGGCCGCGGGGCTCAAGTATCCCGTGGTGCTGAAAGTCGTATCCCGCGACATCGCCCACAAGAGCGACGTGGGCGGCGTGCGCCTCGGTATTGCCAATGCCGACGAGCTCGCTGCGGCGAGTGCCGCGATGCTTGCGGCGATACGCGATCGCGTTCCGGACGCGAAGGTCACCGGATTGCTCGTCTCGCCGCTGATGCGCGGGGGACTGGAAACCATCGTCGGCATCGTGAACGACGCCGTGTTCGGGCCGGTCGTCGCGTTCGGCATGGGCGGGATACACGCCGAGGTGCTGAAGGATATGACTTACCGGCTGGCGCCGTTCAGCATCTATACCGCGCGAACGATGATAAGCGAGCTGCGCGCTTCTGCGCTCTTCGCCGGCGTGCGCGGCCAACCACCGCGCGACGTGGAGGCGCTCGCACAGGCGCTGGTGTCGGTGTCCCACATGGCGTGGGCGATGCGCGACCGACTGGCCGAGCTCGACGTGAATCCGCTGCTCGTCATGCCGAAGGGTGAGGGAGTCGTTGCAGTGGATGCGCTCGCGGTGCTGCGCTGAATTCAACGCCGAAAGCCGTCGCCACAAGGCGCACGACGGACAACATGCCGGGGAATTGTGGTAACGATGCCGGCGTGTTGTCCTTGTGTCATTGGTGGCGAGAAAGTTAGAACGAACTCAACGCCGTCCCGGATCTTTCAGGTATTCGCTTTCCAGCCATTCCATCGCGCTGGGCTGTTTCTCCACGGCACAGCCCGTCACCACGCCAAGCAGCGCCAGTGCGGCAAGCATTCTCCATAACGGAACCATCGTCGTCTCCCTTCAACGAGCGCCGCGCCGGATGCGCGGATACGCGGTAAACGGGCCGCAGCCGGCCGTTATTCCGATCGGGGCGGAGGGTCGGCGGCATCGGGTATGATTACGGCATTCCGGTCATCCCTGCGGCTCATTCATGATCACTCTCAAGTTCGGCGGTTACCAGGCGCCTGCGTCCATACACAACCGCGCGGCGGAATGCTTCGGCGCTGCGCTGAAACGCCGGCTCGGCAGCTCGGTTGGATTCGAGCTCATCGGTAACGTACTCGAGCTCGGGCGCAACTCCGGCGATCTGCCCCATATGGTGGAAAGCGGCGAGCTCGATTTCTGCTACATCTCGACCGTGCGCTTTTCCAAGCCGGTGCCGGAGCTGCAGGTGCTCGAGCTGCCCTTCGTCGTGAAGGACAGGCCGACCATCATCGGCGCGCTGAACGGCCGGCTAGGCCGGCTGCTCGAGCGCCGCATGCTGGAGAGCACGCCCTTTCGCGCGCTCGGTTTCTGGGACAACGGTTTTCGCCACATCTCGTCGATACGTCCGATACGCCGGCCGGAGGACTGCCGCGGCCTAACGATCCGCACCCAGGTGAGCGACTTGCATGTGGAGTGCTTCCGCGCCCTGGGCTTCGAGCCGCTGCCCGTCGATGTGCGTGTATTCGTCGAGGAAATAGCGACCGGAAAGTACCACGCCCAGGACAATCCGCTCACCAACACCTACAACTTCGGCGTGCACAACTATCAGCGCTACATCACGATGACGAACCATTTCTGGGGCGCGAGCGCTTTCATCTGCAGGCAGTCGGTCTACGCGCAATGGCCGGCCGACGTGCGGGCCGCGGTGGACGCGGCGGCGGCGGAAGCGAACGCCGAGCAGTACCGGCTTGCTGCGGCAGAGGACGAAGAGATACTTCCGAAATTCCCGAAGGAGGTCGAGATCATCCGGCTCACGCCGGCGGAGCACCAGGCGTTCGTCGCTGCGGTACAGCCCGTGCTAGCGAAGCACCGGAAGGCGCTGGGCGAAGAGCTGTTCCGGTATCTCGCCTGACGTTACGGTATTATCGATTCGCGGACCCGGTGCGCCGAGATCGCCCGGACGTTTTATCCATAGGAGAGAGCAATGTCAGTGTCCCGCTACGCCGGCACTCCGCTGGCGACCGTTCGTCTTGTCCTGTTGACCGCATGCTTTACGCTCGCTGCGAGCTACGCGCACGCCCAGGCGCAACCGAAGAAAGAATACGAGCCGCACGTCGGCCAGGAAGGCAAGGACGTCGTGTGGGTCCCGACGTCGCAGGCGCTGGTGGACAAGATGCTCGATCTCGCCAAGGTGACACCGAACGACTTTGTCATCGATCTCGGCTCCGGCGATGGGCGCACGGTGATCACCGCCGTGAAGCGCGGCGCGCGCGCCCTCGGCATCGAATACAACCCCGACATGGTGGAGCTTGCCAAGCGCAATGCGGCGGCGGCCGGTGTCGGCGACAAGGCGCAGTTCAGAAAAGCGGACCTGTTCGAAACGGATCTTTCGGACGCGACGGTCATCACGATGTTTCTGCTGCCCAGCATCAACATGAAGCTGCGCCCGAAGCTGCTGGAGCTCAAGCCCGGCACGCGCATCGTGTCGAACTCCTTCACGATGGAAGACTGGCAGTCGGATGCGACGGCGACGGCCGAGAAGGACTGCACGAGCTACTGCACGGCTTATCTGTGGATAGTGCCTGCGAAGGTCGACGGCACGTGGTCCACGCCGCAAGGCGAGCTCACGCTCAAGCAGGAATTTCAGAACTTCACCGGTACGCTGAAAGGCCCGAATCCCGCCGTGGTGGCGAATGGAAAAATGCGCGGCGATCAGGTCACCTTCACTGCCGGCAGCACGCGCTATTCCGGCAAGGTGGTGGGCAACAAGATCGAAGGTACTGCGACCGCGGGGCCGAACACGACGGCTTGGACGGCGACGAAGAAGTGATGGTTGCGCTTCGCGGATGAGGCTTCCTCAGGAAGCTTCGCTGCGAAGGGCGCAAAGTAAAGCTTCGATGCGAAGGGACGAAGGACGCGAAGTAAAGCTTCAACGCGAAGAACGCAAAGGACGCGAAGGAAAATACATACTAAGAGCAGTGCGGATTCGCGGTGCGCGTGCGAGTTGATGCGGCGGTTGATGGAGCTAGTCTTGTTGGCCGGGGTGTCGGATAAATCGTCGTCTAACATGCCATCTACTTTGTTAGCTAATTTTTCACCTGATTTAGGTCATACGGCATGAACACCGGCGCCGCGGACGCACGAGTACGAGCCGACATAGAGACGTTCGGTTGGCATTGCGTCAACGTTCATCCGACGCATGGCGACGAAAGACCGGGTTTCAGCTACACCATCGGCCTAACCGAGACCTACGATCACCCGGAGATCATGATTTTCGGTCTCGGTGAAAGGGCCCACGCGTTGCTGAGGGAATGCGCTGAACTCGTCAAGAAAGGCACTACGTTCGTGCCTGACGAGCCAAACGGTGAGGTTCTTGCCAGCGGTTACGATGTAATCTTCAAGCGCGTTCGGAGAGAGTGCTTCGACGAATACCTTGGCACCGCGCTGCGCTTCTATAACCAGCGCCCGTTCGAGGCGCTCATAATGTTCTGGCCGACTAAGGACCGTCGCTTTCCTTGGGAGCTAAAGGAACGCAACCCCCAGTCAGAGGCTTTGCATGCCGTATAACTGCGCGTTGGTGATCGACGCTGACCCGTCGGCGCTGCTGTGTCGCGCCTAGTTCAGCGTCCCACAACGGGGACGTTGGTTTGCAATGGAAGCGATGTCATACCTCAACAAATTGGCCACTCTCATTCCAGAGCAACGGTTACCGAAGGAAAATGTCTGATTGCCTGTGAAGGGTCTATATCGTCTGCGTTAAGCTTTTCGCTGGCGTCCTTCGCATCCTCTGCGGCTTCGCTTTGAAGTGCTTCGTCAGCGCAGCGTCGTCACGAGTCAGTAAGGCATCGGCTTCAACGGATACGCCGCCCCGTCGGGCAACGCCGTTCGCGCGACGTTCATGATCATCGCGAGCATGGCGTAATAGCCCACAATGCCCAGTATGTCGATCACGCCTTCTTCGCCGAACTGATCCACCGTGCGCCGATACGTCGCGTCGCAGGCGCCGTGCGTCGCGAAGACTTCGGTCAGGAAGTCGTACAGCGTCTCCTCGTCCTCCGCCATTTCCGTCGGGCGTCTGCCTTCCGCGATGGCATCGATCACGGCTTGCGGCAGCCCGGCCTTGAGCGCGTGCGGCGTGTGCACGTAGAACTCGAACTGCTGGCTCCAGTGCCGCGCCGTCATGAGCGCCGCCATTTCGTTGAGCCGCAGATCCAGACGGCAGTGGAAGCGGATGTACTCGCCGAGCTTCTGCGCCGGCGTCATGAATCCGGGACTGCGCATGATGGGCACGTAAGGCCCCTGCACCTTCCCGCGCGGGCCGGCTTCGAGCTCCTCCGCTGCGGCGCGCTGCGCCGGAGTCATGCGCTCCGGCGGAATGCGCGGCATGCGATCGGCTGGAACGGACGCGATAGACTGAGCGGGGCGGTCTGCCATGATGTGCTCCGTGAAAGTTTGCGGTATGGTAACGCACACACGTGCCATGGAACTGCGCGAGGAGAGGGGAGGCTCATGCGTTTTCGTAATGCAGTGCTGATTGCCGGCATGCTGCTCGCCGCGTTTCCGGCTCATTCTCAGGACAGCAAACGTCCCGTTCGGCTTCTCGTGCCTTCGCCGCCCGGCGGGCCCTCCGACTTCGCGGCACGGCTCATCGCGCCGGGACTCGCGGAAGGACTGGGGCGCAACGTCGTCGTCGATGCGCGCCAGAGCGTCAACGGCATATTGTCGATGGAAGTCGCGGCGCACGCGGCAGCCGACGGCGCTACGCTCGCGATAGGCAACAGCGGCACGCACATCATGAATACCGGACTCTATCGCCGGCTGCCTTACGATCCCGTCCGCGATTTCGTGCCGGTGAGCCAGCTCATCTCCAATGGCACCGCGCTCGTCGCTTATCCGAAGATCGGACCGAACACGTTCAAGGATTTCGTTGCGGCAGCCAAGCGGGAGCCCGGCAAGTTCAACATCGCGGTAGCGGGCGCCAACGGTCAGGTCGCGACGGAAGTGCTCAAGTCCGCGACCGGCATCGTCCTCAACAACATTCCCTACAAAGGCAGCTCGCCCTCGGAGATCGCGCTCATGTCCGGCGAAGTCGATGTCGCGTTGCTCTCGATCCCGGTCGTCACGCCGCACATCAACGGCGGCCGCATGAAAGCGTTCGGCGTGACGACGGCAAGACGCTCGCCGATGCTGCCCGACGTGCCGACCATAGCCGAGAGCGGCGTGGATGGCTACGAGTTCGGCAACTGGCACTCGCTGTTCGCGCCGCGCGGCACGCCGGACAAGCAGGTGCGCGAGCTCCATCGCATCGTCGTAGGCATATTCCAGAAGCCCGAGATACGCGAGCTCGTCCTCGCCCGCGGCAGCGAAATCATCGCCGGCACGCCGCAGGATCTTGCGGCGCTGCTCGCCCGCGAGATCCCACGGTACAAGAAGATCATGGCGGAGGCGGGAATACAGCCGCAGTGACCTGCGGCGTAAGGAGTGAGGGGTGAGGCGTAAAGTGCGCGCTTCGCGCTGATAAGCGCTGGCTCCTCACTCCTTACTCCTGACTCCTCACCGCGTCAGCGCGCTTACTGCGGCGGCTTCACGCCATCCTTGCTTACCTGAATGCGCAGCGCCGTCAGGCTTCCGTCCGCGTCCTTGCGGGCCGCCACGAAGACGTATTCGCCGGGTTTGAGATAGGAACGGTCCGCCGGCACAGTGGTGACGATGGGGATGCCGTCGGGTATGCGTATCGTCTGCGATCCGTCCTTGTACTTGAGCGTGAGCTCGCGGTTTGCCGATGCCGTGACGACGGCGTGGACCGTCGCATTCGTCATGGTGGAGCCGGGCTCCGAGTCCCACGGCCCGTGCCC
>JBLNBW010000225.1:0-36836 GCA_050260255.1 Rhodospirillaceae bacterium
GACGCGGAAGAGAGGGGGCTGGGCGACGTAGACGTGGCCTTTGGCCACGAGGTCGTACATCTGACGGTAGAAGAAGGTGAGCAGCAGCGTGCGGATGTGCGAGCCGTCCACGTCCGCGTCCGTCATGATGATGATGCGGTGATAACGCAGTTTGTCGACGGCAAATTCTTCCTTGCCGATGCCGGTGCCCAGTACGCTGATCAGCGTGGCGATTTCCTGAGACGAAAGGAGCTTGTCGAGCCGTGCGCGCTCGACGTTGAGGATCTTGCCTTTGAGCGGAAGGATCGCCTGGAACTTGCGATCGCGGCCTTGCTTTGCCGATCCGCCGGCGGAATCGCCCTCGACGATATACAGCTCGCACAGCGAAGGATCGCGCTCCTGGCAATCGGCGAGCTTGCCGGAAAGCCCGAAGGAATCGAGCACGCCTTTGCGACGCGTGAGCTCGCGGGCTTTGCGCGCCGCTTCACGCGCGCGCGCTGCATCGACGATCTTGCTGCAGATGATCTTGGAATCGTTCGGCTTCTCCAGCAGGAATTCCATGAGCTTCTGTCCGACCACTTCTTCGACTGCGGGCCGGACTTCGGAGGAGACGAGCTTGTCTTTGGTCTGGGACGAGAACTTGGGCTCGGGCACCTTCACGGAAAGCACCGCGGTGAGGCCTTCTTTCATGTCGTCACCGGTGGTCTCGACTTTAGCTTTCTTCGCGAGCTCGGTGGCTTCGATGAACTGATTCAACGTCCGCGTCATCGCCGCGCGCAAGCCGGTAAGGTGGGTGCCGCCATCGCGCTGAGGGATGTTGTTGGTGAAGCACTGCATCGACTCCTGGTAGGAGTCGTTCCACTGCATGGCGACTTCGACGGTGATGCCGTCCTTCTCGCCGACGGCGTGGAAAATGTTCGGGTGCAGGACGGTCTTGCTGCGATTCATGTATTCCACGAATCCCTTCACCCCGCCGACGAACGCAAACTTCTCTTCCTTTCCAGCACGCTGATCGATGAGCGTGATACTCACGCCGTTGTTGAGAAACGAGAGCTCACGCAGCCGTCGCGCGAGAATATCGTAGTGATACTCGATGTCGCCGAAGATCGCCTTGCTGGCCAGGAAATGCACTTCGGTGCCGCGCCGCTCGGTCTTGCCGACCACCTTGAGCGGTGCGACCGCTTCGCCGATGCGAAACTCCATGCTGTGCACCAGCCCGTCGCGCTTGATCGTAAGACGCAGCCATTCCGAAAGCGCATTCACCACCGACACGCCCACGCCGTGCAAGCCGCCCGAGATCTTGTACGAGTTGTTGTCGAATTTGCCGCCCGCGTGCAGCTCGGTCATCACCACTTCGGCGGTCGACCGGTGCAGCTCGTCGTCCGGATGGATTTCGGTCGGTATGCCCCGGCCGTTGTCCGCTACGCTCACCGAATTGTCGGGGTGGATGGTGATCGTGATTTCATCGCAGTGACCGGCGAGCGCCTCGTCGATCGCGTTGTCGACGACTTCGAACACCATGTGGTGCAGGCCCGTGCCGTCGCTCGTGTCGCCGATATACATGCCCGGACGCTTGCGCACCGCGTCCAGGCCCTTCAAGACCTTGATGCTGCTTGCGCCGTAGTCGCTGCCGTTGCTGTTCTGTTCTGCCTGATCGCTCATTCTCGGGTCACTTGTGCTGATAACTGCTTCAGATCCGCATCGGCATGACGACGTAGCGGTAATCCGTGTTGTCCGGCAGCGTGATCAGCATGCTGCTGTTCGCGTCGCCGAAAGCGCAGTCGATGCGCTCGTTGTGCACGTGGTTCAGCACGTCGAGCAGGTAGGTGATGTTGAAACCCACGTCCAGGGCGTCGCCGCTATATTCGACCTCCAGCTCTTCCTGCGCCTCTTCCTGTTCGTTGTTGGTACACGAGATGCGGAGCGCGTTGGCCGTAAGCATCCAGCGCACGCCGCGGAATTTTTCGTTGGAAAGAATGGCCGCCCGCTGCAGCGCCTGGAGCAGGAGCGCCCGGCTCACCGTGATGTGCTTCTGGTAGTTGGTCGGGATCACCCGTGTGTAATCGGGGAATTTGCCGTCGATGAGCTTGGTTACCATGTCGACGCTGCCGAAGCGGAACCGCACCTGGCCGGCGTAGATCTGGACATTCACCGGCTCGTCGCTGTCGGCAAGGAGGCGCGACAGCTCGAGAACGGCCTTGCGCGGCAGTATCACCTCCCGTTTTTCCTGCGACTGCTCGATCTTGCCGCTGGCATAGCTCAAACGATGCCCGTCGGTTGCCACGACCTTGATCTCTTCGCCTTCCAGCACCACCAGCATGCCGTTGAGGTAATAGCGGATGTCCTGCTGCGCCATGGCGAACTGCGCGAGGGACAGCAGCTCGCGCAGCGCCTTCTGCGTGAGCTGCACTTGTGCGAGAGGCGCACCCGCGTCGCCGAGCATCGGAAAGTCGGCAGCAGGCAGCGTCTGCAAGTTGAAGCGGCTCTTGCCTGCGCGGACCTGGACACGATTTGCCTGCGCGTCGAGGATCACTTCCGCGTCTTCCGGCAGAGAACGCAGGATGTCCTGCAGCTTGCGCGCCGATACGGTGAGGCTTTGATCCTCCTTCGCGCTGCCGCTTGCTTCGCAGCTCGTCGAAACCTGTATTTCCAGATCCGTCGCGATGAGGTCGAGCCGGCCGTCTTTTTTCTCGAGCAGCACGTTCGACAGAATGGGCAGCGTGTGCCGCTTTTCCACGATGCCGGTGACGACCTGCAGCGGCTTGAGCAACGCGTCGCGCGAGATTTGCAGTAGTTTCATAAGTTAATTCTTTATTTAGTAGGTCTAATAACGGGGACCACACCCTGTGGATAACGCAAAAACTCCAGTCTTATCAGTGGCTGTCCGGTCGTTCACTACTGTGCACATGCTTGTATCGGCGCAGTGGATGAATTGTGGATCGTTCGGGCGGTTCGCTCGCGAACGCCCCTTATCCACAAAACATCCCGTGGCCATCAACTGCGTAATACCTTCAACAGCGAGTTCACGTCTCGCGTGATATCCGTGTCGGTTGCACGCAGCGACGCCACTTTGCGGCATGCGTGCAGCACGGTCGTATGATCTCGTCCCCCGAACGCTTCACCGATGTCCGGGAGACTTAATTGCGTGAGTTCCTTCGCGAGCGCCATGGCGATCTGCCGCGGGCGCGCCACGTTACGGCTGCGCTTCTTGGAATACATCTCCGACACTTTGATCTTGTAGTAGTCGGCCACGGTCTTCTGGATGTTTTCGACCGAGATCTGGCGGTTCTGTACCGCGAGCAGATCGCGCAGTGCCTCGCGGCACAGGTCGACGGAAAGCTCCTGTCCGGAGAACCGCGCGTAAGCTACGACGCGCTTCAAGCCGCCTTCGAGTTCGCGCACGTTGGACTGGATGTGCTTGGCGAGGAAGAACGCGACCGACTGGTCGAGCTTGAGCGATTCGGCCTCCGCCTTCTTCAAGAGAATTGCCACGCGCATCTCGAGTTCCGGCGGCTCGACCGCCACGGTGAGGCCCCAGCCAAAGCGCGAAATCAGGCGGCTCTCGATACCCGAGATCTCTTTGGGGTAAGTGTCGCAGGTGATCACCACCTGCTTGTGCGATTCGATCAGCGCATTGAACGCGTAGAAAAACTCTTCCTGCGTACGGCTCTTGCCGCCGAAGAACTGGATGTCGTCGATCAGGAGCAGATCGAGCGAGTGATAATAGCGCTTGAAATCGTCGAACGCCTTGTGCTGATACGCGCGGACCACGTCGGACACGTACTGTTCGGCATGAATGTAGCGAATCTTGCTTTCCGGCGCGCGCGCATGCAGATGATTGCCGATTGCGTGGATCAAGTGCGTCTTGCCGAGGCCTACACCGCCGTACACGAATAAGGGGTTGTACGCGGTGCCCGGGCGATCGGCCACTTGCGTTGCCGCCGCGCGTGCAAGTTCGTTCGCCTTTCCGGTGACGAAGGTATCGAACGTGAATGCCGGGTTAAGACGCGATATGTCGCGCGAGGAGGGACGGCTTTGCGGCGCAACCGGCTCGGCGATCGGGGAGACGACCGGCGCTGGGGCCGCGTCTTTTTCCTTTTCTTTTTCTGCGAGCAGCAGCCGAATCTCGACATCCTTTTTCAGGTGCTCGCGCGCGAGTTCCTGGATGCGGGTGTAGAACTTGTCGCGTATCCACTGCAGCACGAAGCGGTTCGGAGCGACCAGCGTCACGACATCGCCGTGCGCGTGGTATTTCAGCGGCTTGATCCACGTCACAAATTGCTGAACCGGCAGCTCCTTTTCGAAATACGAGAGACAATGACGCCAGAAGCTGTTCATCTTGTGCGGCTGAGGTTATTTATGGCCCGGGAGGTGGGCGGAGTAGCGCCGAATTCTACCCGCTTCGGAAGTACTTATCCACAGCCGAAGCGCGCCGTTTTCGCCTGCTCAGCGTACTCATAAGCAATTGACAAGTCAGCGCTATAAAGGTTGTAATAGCGGGTTTTTCGGCCACGCACAATAAGGTATTTACCATGAAGCGCACTTATCAACCCTCGAAGACGCGCCGCCAGCGCACCCACGGCTTTCGTGCGCGCATGAGCACGCGCGGTGGGCGCAAGGTCATCGCTGCCCGTCGTGCCAAGGGACGGGCTCGCCTCAGCGTTTGAGCACCGCCGCCGCTCGCGAGGCGCGTTTGCGCCGGGCGGCGGAGTTCGAGCGCGTGCTGGCACAGGCCCGCAGAACCAGCACCCGCAACTTTCACGTCTGGGCACTACCCAATGAAGCGGGCGGGCCGAGGTTAGGCATCATCGCCGGACGTAAAGCGGCGCCACGCGCCGTTGATAGAAACCGCGGCAAGCGCCTTATCCGAGAATGGTTTCGCGCCGTAAGTAAGGAGCTCCTCGCACTGGACGTCATCGTGCAGCTGCGTACTCCCCTGCGCGAATCCGATAACGACGCCTTGCGCGCCGAATTGCAGCAACTCCTCGAGAGGTTGCGCGCAGCCGGCGCTCGGCAACAATACGGGCGGCAGTGATGGAATCCAAACGCCTCATACTGTTTTTCGTTTTTTCGTTTTCGCTGTTTCTCCTGCTCGATGCATGGCAGCGCGATCAGCATCCGGTGACCGCGCCTGCCGTCTCAACAGCCGACAAAGCCGCCAAGCCGACGACGGCTGCACCGCCCGTTCCAAGCGACAAGCTGGTAGCGCCGCCGACACCGCCGCAAGGCGAGCCCGGCGCGACCCTCGCGAAAGGCGACGTCGTTCAAATCGAGACGGACGTCTATCGGGCACAGATCAGCACGGCGGGCGGCGACTTGCGGCATCTGGAGTTGAAGCAGCATGCGGACCGCGAGGACCACACCAAGCCGTTCGTACTGTTCCAGAACACGGGCGATCATATATACGTCGCGCAATCCGGCCTCATCGGCGGGGAGCTGCCAAACCACCGCACGATGTATACGGTAAACGCGAAAGACTACAAGCTTGCAGCAGGTGAGCGCTCGCTCGAGGTTCGGCTGGAGGCGCCTCCCGCGCACGGCGTGAAGGTGACCAAGGTCTTCCGGTTCCATCGCGGCAGCTATGTCATTGATGTGAGCTATCAGATTGCCAACGAGAGCGGCGCGCCGATAGCCCCCTTCGGCTATTTCCAGCTCGTGCGCGACAGCAAGCCGCCGGCGGGCGATTCGAAAATGGTCCCGACGTTCAACGGCGTTGCGGCCTATACCGATAAAGAAAAGTTCCAGAAGGCACCGTACTCGGACATCGACAAAGGCAAGCTGCCGTTTCCGAAGACAAGCAATGATGGCTGGATCGCGCTGCTGCAGCATTACTTCTTCAGCGCGTGGTTGCCCGCAAACGGTGTGCAGCGCGAGTTCTACGCCCGCCATCTCGACGGCGATGTCTACGCGGCGGGCGTCATCGTGCCGGTGGGCACCATAGCCGCAGGGCAGGTGAGCACGCTGACTGTGCCGCTGTACGCCGGCCCGCAGGAGCAGGATAAATTGGCCGCGCTAGCGCCGGGTCTCGAGCTCACCGTGGACTACGGCTGGCTGACGATCATCGCGGTACCGTTGTTCGCCGTTCTGTCCTGGCTGCAGCACCTGGTGGGGAATTGGGGCGTGGCTGTCATACTGCTCACCGTGCTGATCAAGCTGCTGTTTTATCCGCTCTCGCAGGCCGGTTACCGCTCGATGGCGAAGATGCGCGTGGTGGCCCCCAAGCTCCAGCGGCTCAAGGAGCAGTACGGCGACGATCGTCAGCGCATGCAGCAGGCGATGATGGAGCTCTACCGCACCGAGAAGATCAACCCGCTGGGCGGATGCTTTCCGATCATTATACAAATACCTGTTTTTATTGCGCTTTATTGGGTTTTGCTCGCCAGCGTCGAACTCCGGCACGCGCCGTTCTTCGGGTGGATACAAGACTTGTCGGCGCCGGATCCGTGGTTCGTGCTGCCCATCCTCATGGGAGCCACGATGATCGTGCAAACCAAGCTCAACCCCGAGCCGCCCGATCCCGTGCAGGCGAAAGTCATGAAAATCATGCCGGTCGCCTTCAGCGTCTTTTTCTTCTTCTTCCCGGCCGGCCTCGTGCTGTACTGGCTGGTGAACAACATCCTGTCCATCGCGCAGCAATGGCACATCAATCGCGTGCTGGAGCGTGCCAACCTGGCGCCCCCGCGCAAGAGCTGATGCAAGCTGCGCGCGGCGCGCCGGAGGCCCGCGCATGGTACGCGACGACGATACGATAGCCGCCATCGCCACGGCACCCGGCCGTGGCGCGATCGGTATCGTGCGCATCTCCGGGCCGGCGGTGCCGACCATGATGCCGAAGCTGGTAGGGGCTTCGCTGCGCCCCAGATCTGTCTCCCTCGTCTCCTTTACCGGCAGCGACGGCAAGCCGGTCGACCAAGGCATAGCTTTCTACTTCGCTGCGCCGGCTTCGTATACCGGTCAGCCGGTCCTGGAACTCCAGGGCCACGGTGGCCCGGTCGTTCAGCGCATGCTTCTTCAGCGGTGTGTCGACCTGGGTGCGCGGCCGGCCGAGCCGGGAGAGTTCACCCGTCGCGCCTTCCTCAATGGCAAGCTCGATCTCGCGCAGGCAGAGGCCGTGGCGGACGTGATCGACGCGTCTACGACCGCCGCGGCGCGCGGTGCGATGCGATCGCTCACCGGCGCGTTCTCCGCCCGGATTCAGGAGCTGGTGGCTCAGCTCATCGAGCTGCGCGCGCTGGTGGAGGGTACGATTGATTTTCCCGAAGAGGATATCGATTTCCTCGCTGCTGCGGACGCCGCTGGGCGGCTCGCTCGCATCCGCGCGACGTTGGCTGCGGTGTGGCGCGCGTCCCGCGAGGGCAGCCTGCTGCGGGAAGGGGCGCGCGTTGTGCTGATCGGAAGGCCTAATGTCGGCAAATCCAGCCTGCTCAACCGGCTCGCCGGCGACGATGTCGCCATCGTCACCGACATACCGGGCACGACGCGCGACGTCATACGCCAAGCGATCGACTTGTCCGGTATTCCGGCCTACATCATCGATACGGCGGGGCTTCGCGAATCCGCCGACCCGGTAGAGCAGGCCGGCATGGCGCGCACCTGGGCTGCCGCGGAGGGCGCGGACGTCGTCCTGCTGGTCGTGGATGCGCGAGTGGGGGTGACGGCGGAGGACGCCGCGATCCTGGCGCGGCTGCCTGCGGACATGCCGAGAATCCTCGTTCACAACAAGGTGGACCTGGTGGGCGGCACGCCAGCGCGCGCGATGGAGGGCGAGGCCACCGGCGTGTGGGTGTCGGCCAAGCTGGGCGAAGGCGTAGAGCTGCTGCGGTCCGCCTTGCTCGAAGCGGTGGGGTGGCACGGGCGCGACGAAGCGGTCTTTGTGGCCCGTGCACGGCACCTGTCTGCCTTGCAGATAGCAGGGACGCACTTGGAGGCGGCTGCTGGCGCTACGGTGCAGCTCGAACTCTACGCCGAGGAGCTGCGGTTAGCCCAAGAGGCGCTCGGCCGGATCACCGGAGAGTTTTCGGCAGACGACTTGCTCGGTGAGATTTTCAGCCGATTCTGCATCGGTAAGTGATGTTTCACGTGGAACACCGGAGGCGGATGTTTCACGTGAAACCTCGCCGGCTTGTTCTGCTCTAAAATCTCCCTGTGCCGGCTCATTTCGGCTATGATGCGGTCCCCACGCGAGTATGCGGTATGACGCAATTCCCTGAAAAGTTTGACGTTATCGTCGTCGGCGGAGGACACGCCGGAACTGAGGCCGCGCTGGCTGCAGCGCGGATGGGGTGCAGTACGCTGCTGCTCACGCATAACGTCGAGACGCTCGGGCAGATGTCGTGCAACCCGTCGATCGGCGGCATCGGCAAAGGACACCTCGTCAAGGAAGTCGACGCGCTCGACGGCGCTATGGCGGCCGCGACGGACGAGGCGGGCATACAGTTTCGCACCCTCAACTCCCGCAAGGGACCCGCCGTCCGGGCGACGCGCGCACAGGCGGATCGCGTGCTGTACAAGGCGGCCATTCGCGGGCGGTTGGAGCGCCAACCGGGATTGCGCATCTTCCAGCAGGCCGCGGATGATGTGCTCGTCGAGGGCGATCGCATCACGGGCGTCGTAACGCAAATCGGTCTGGTGTTCCGTGCCCACACGGTCGTGCTGACTGCCGGAACGTTTCTCTCCGGGCTGGTGCACGTCGGTCTGCAAAATTACCAAGCGGGGCGCGCCGGGGATCCGCCGGCAGTGACGTTGGGTCGGCGCCTGCGTGAACTCAATCTCGGCGTCGGGCGGCTGAAAACCGGCACGCCGCCGCGCATCGACGGGCGCAGCATCGATTTCTCCGTCATGACCCCACAGCCCGGCGATGAGCCCGTGCCGGTGTTTTCTTATTTGGGGACACGCGACCAGCATCCGCGTCAGGTGCCGTGCTGGATTACGCATACCAACGAAGCGACGCACGAGATCATAAGGGGCGGGCTGGATCGATCGCCGATGTTCACTGGCGTCATCGAAGGCGTAGGGCCGCGCTACTGTCCTTCGATCGAAGACAAGATCACGCGTTTTGCGGGCAAGAGCTCGCATCAAATCTTCCTCGAGCCCGAAGGATTGACGGTGGAGGAGTACTACCCCAACGGCATCTCCACCAGCCTTCCCTTCGACGTTCAGTATCGCGCCGTGCGCTCGATCCGCGGCCTCGAGAACGCACACATTACGCGGCCGGGTTATGCAATCGAGTACGACTACTTCGATCCACGTGGTCTTCACAGCTCGCTGGAAACGAAGGCGATTCAAGGACTGTTCTTCGCCGGTCAGATCAACGGCACAACCGGGTACGAAGAAGCAGCCGCGCAGGGCTTGCTCGCCGGCATCAACGCCGCCTTGCGCGTGAAAGAGCGCGAGCCTTGGTGTCCGCGTCGGGATGAAGCCTACCTGGGCGTGCTGGTGGACGATCTTATTACGCGCGGCGTTTCGGAGCCGTATCGGATGTTCACGAGCCGCGCGGAATATCGTTTGAGCTTGCGCGAGGACAATGCCGATCTTCGGCTCACCGAGCGCGGGCGCGCGTTGGGCGTGGTGAGCGATCGCCGCTGGGATGCGTATTGCCGCAAGCGCGATGCCATCGACGCGGAACGGGCGCGCTTGAAGCAGACGATCGTGAACCCGCGCGTAATCGACGCGCATGCCATCGAGCGCGTGGTGGGTCAGGCGCTAGAACGCGAGTACAGTCTGCACGAGCTGCTGAAACGGCCCGACGTGTCTTATGCGGCGTTAATGGCCTTGCCTGGCGCCGGTCCCGCGGTCGACGATCCGCACGTCGCGGAACAAGTGGAAGTGCAGGCGAAGTACGAGGGTTATATCGATCGCCAGCGTGAAGAGATAGAACGGCGCGAACGGCACGAAGACACCGCGCTGCCGGCCGAACTGGATTACTCGACGCTGCGCGGGCTGTCGATCGAAGTGCAACAGAAGCTCAATCGGCACAAACCGGAAACCATAGGACAGGCGGCACGGATCTCCGGCATCACGCCAGCCGCGATATCCATCTTGCTCGTGTACGCAAAACGCGGGTTCGGTGCGCCTCCCGCGAGCAATGCCGCCTCCGGTGGCGAAGCCCAAAAAACGGCATGAATTTGGAGACGGTACTGGAGCAGGGCCTGACAGCGATGGGACTGCGGGCCGACGCCTCGACGCGCACGCGGCTAGTCGCCTACTTGCAGCTGCTCGACAAGTGGAACCGCGTTTACAACCTGACGGCCGTCCGCGATGTCGATCACATGATGACGCACCATCTGCTCGACAGCCTGGCGGTGGTGCCGTATCTGATTGGCACATCGGTGGTCGATGTCGGCAGCGGCGGCGGACTGCCCGGCATGCCGATCGCGATCATGTGTCCCGAGAAGCGAGTCACGCTCCTCGACAGCAATCACAAGAAGACGACCTTTCTTCGTCAGGCGGTGATCGAGTTGAATCTCAGCAACACGACGGTCGTGTGCGAGCGCGCCGAGTCATGGCGACCGGCGCAACGGTTCGATGTCGTCATTTCGCGCGCGTTCGCCGAGCTCGCTCAGTTCGTCGCGGTCGCCAGCCACTTGTGTGCTGATGACGGCGTCATGGCCGCGATGAAGGGCGTGTACCCGGATGAAGAACTCGCGTCGATACCGGCCGGCTATCGTACTGTTGAAGTCAAACGGGTCAGCGTGCCGGGTCTGAACGCCGACCGTCATCTAGTGTTGTTACAGTCCACCGCCGTTAACGCCACCAATACATAACCCATGGCACGCATACTCGCGATCACCAATCAAAAAGGCGGCGTCGGCAAAACGACGACCGGTGTGAATCTCGCCGCGAGTCTCGCCGCGGCGCATCGGCGCGTGCTTCTCGTCGACCTCGATCCCCAGGGCAATGCCACCATGGGGAGTGGCATCGATAAGCGCTCGCTGCAGTCGACCGTGTATCACGTGCTACTCGGCGAACGAAACATCGCCGATGTGCGCGTACGATCCGCGAGTGGGGAGTACGACGTCGTCCCGGCGAACCGTCATCTTGCGGGTGCCGAAGTCGAGATGGTCGATATCGAGCGACGCGAGACGCGGCTCAAGGACGCGGTGCGAGCGGTCGATGCCGACTACGATTTCGTTCTCATCGACTGTCCGCCCGCGCTCAACCTGCTCACCGTGAACGGCCTTACCGCCGCACAAGCGGTGATGATTCCGATGCAATGCGAGTACTACGCGCTCGAAGGCTTGAGCGATCTCGTTGCCACCGTCAAAAAAGTGCGCGCGCATTTGAATCCAGACCTGCAGATCGAAGGCCTGCTGCGCACGATGTACGACCCGCGCAATACGTTGGCACAGCAAGTATCCGCGCAGCTCGTGGAACACTTTGGAGAAAAGGTGTACCGCACCGTCATACCGCGCAACATCCGGCTCGCCGAGGCGCCCAGCCACGGCATGCCGGTGATCAAGTTCGACCGCACGTCGAAAGGCGCGCAGGCATACATCGCCCTCGCTGGCGAAATGCTCAATCGCCATTCGCAACCCACCACTGCATAACAGGCGCGTTCATGGTGAAGCTCAAAGGACTCGGCCGCGGCCTGGATGCGCTGCTCGGTGCCGACGAAGAAAAAACGTCCGCTGCTGCGACTGCAGGCGACGGGCTCAGAGAACTACCGATCGATAGCCTGCAGCCCGGCAAATATCAGCCGCGCACGCACATGGAGCAGGAGGCACTCGGGGAGCTCGCCGCCTCGATCAAGACACAAGGCGTCATGCAGCCGGTGCTGGTACGCCCCGTCGGCGACGACCGCTACGAGATCATCGCTGGCGAGCGGCGCTGGCGCGCTGCGCGCATGGCCGGGCTTACCGTCGTGCCTACCCTCGTGCGCGACATTCCCGACCAGCAGGCGCTGGCCGCGGCCCTCATCGAAAACATACAGCGCGAGGACCTCAATCCGCTCGAAGAAGCCATCGGCATACAGCGGCTCGTTCAAGAGTTCGGCCTCACGCATCAGGCGGTGGCCGACAGTCTCGGGCGGTCGCGCGCCGCGGTCAGCAATCTCCTGAGATTGCTCGAGCTTGCACCCCCGGTACGCGAGCTCGTGTCGCAGAGAAAGCTCGACATGGGGCATGCACGTGCGCTGCTGGCGTTGCCGGTTACCGGCCAGGTCGCGCTTGCACGCGCAGCGGTGGATCATCAATGGTCCGTGCGCGAGGTGGAGCAGCGCGTGGCCGCCGCATTGAAGGCGCCAACGGCTGCTGCACCGACGCCGCGCCGTGTCGTCGACCGCGACGTCGCGCGCTTGCAGGAAGAGCTGTCGCAGCGTCTCGGTACCACGGTGGAAATACGCAACGGAGCAAAAAAGGGCGCCGGCAAACTGCTGATCAGCTATCGCTCCTTGGATGAGCTCGATGCGCTGCTCACGCGCCTGCGCTAAAACAGTGCAGAGCGTTGCTCAGTCTACTCAGGTCAATGTATAATCGACAAATTTTTCGTGGCCTGAATCCTTGTAGTCCGCGGCTTAGCGGTTCGTGACGTGAACGCCGCGGCGGGAATCGTGGCCGCGCTGCAGGTCGGGGTCGCTGCAGCAGGCGGTGCGGGTCTCTGGTTCGCGGCAAGTCGCTGGATCGCAGTCTCCTTCATCGCGGGTAGCGCATGCGCGCTGGCAGGGACAGCCGCGTATGCGCTCTGCATCGCCGTGCTCTTGCGCGACGGCACGCAGCACGTCTTGCGTGCGCACCTCGTGGCGCAAGCCGCGAAGATTGCGGTGACCGTGACGCTGCTGATCGCAGGCTTGAGCTCTCGCTGGCAATTCGATGCCGCGGCATACGTCGCGGGGTTCGCCGCGGGGGTGCTGGTGTACCCGTTTGCACTGCTCCTGGTAAACAGAAAGACGGATCGTAACTGACATGGCAGCCGAACACGCGCCGCAAGGCGCGAGCGAATATATTTCGCACCACCTCACCAATCTTCGCGTCGGTGAAGGCTTCTGGACGTTTCATCTCGACACGATACTGATGGGCTGGATCACCGGCATCGCCGGGATCGGCCTGTTCTACCTCGTCGCCCGCCGCGCGAGCACCGGCGTCCCGGGACGTTTGCAGGGTTTCGTCGAGCTCGTGGTCGAGTTCGTAGACGATACCGTGAAGAGCATGTTTCCCGGGGATCGCAGGTTTTTAGCGCCGCTTGCGCTCACACTGTTCGTGTGGATCCTGATGATGAACCTCATGGATCTGATTCCGGTGGACTTCGTCGGCCAAGGCGCGGGGGCGGTCGGCGTGCATGCGTGGAAGCCGGTGCCGACGAGTGACCTCAACACGACGTTTGCGATGTCGCTCACGGTGTTCTTTCTCACCATCTTCTTCAGCTTCAAGGCGAAGGGCGCCGGCGGCTTCGTGCATGAGCTGTTTACCGCGCCGTTCGGATCGAATCCGCTGTTCTGGATTCCGAACTTCGTGCTGAACGTGATCGAGTACATTTCGAAACCCGTGTCGCTCGCGATGCGGTTGTTCGGGAACATGTATGCAGGCGAGCTCATCTTCATTCTGCTCGCGCTGCTCGGCACGAGCTGGATGTGGATGCTGCCTTCAGCCGTGTTGTATACCGGCTGGGCGATCTTCCACATCCTGATCATCGTCCTCCAGGCGTTCATTTTCATGGTGCTCAGCGTGGTGTACATCGCGCTCGCACACGAACATCACTAACCGTTTTCGTTCACCACCACCCGTTCCAAACAGAAAGGAAGACTCACATGGAAAAGTTGATGATGCTGGGCAGCGTGCAAGGGGCGACTGCCATCGCGATCGGCCTGATCATCGGTCTGGGCGCCATCGGCGCTTGTATCGGCATCGGCATCATGGGCAGCAAGTTTCTGGAATCGGCCGGCCGCCAGCCGGAGCTGATCCCGCAATTGCAGAAGTTCATGTTCATCCTGGCCGGTCTGATCGACGCGGCGTTCCTGATCGGCGTCGGTCTCGCCATGTACTTCGCCGGCGGCCCGTTGCTCAACACGGTGATCGGCGTCGCGGGTTAATTTTCACTCCGCGTGCCGCGGGAGCTAGCTCATGAACATTAATGCAACACTGATCGCGCAGGCGCTGTCCTTCGCGGTCCTCATCTGGTTCACGGTCCGCTTCGTGTGGCCCATGATCACGGATGCGATGGACGAGCGGAACCGCCGCATCTCCGACGGCCTCGCCGCCGCCGAGCGCGGCCGGCAGGATTTGCAGCAGGCCTCGCAACGATCTGCCGACATGCTGCGCGAAGCGCGTCAGCAGGCGCAGGAGATCATTGCGCAAGCGGAGCGCCGCGGCAGCCAGCTCGTCGAGGAGGCCAAGCAGGCCGCTGCGGCCGAAGGTCAGCGCCTGGTCGCCGCCGCCAAAGCGGAGATCGACCAGGAGGTCGCCCGTGCGCGTGAAGCGCTGCGTACGCAAGTTGCTGTGCTTGCGGTTGCCGGCGCCGAGCGGATCCTCAAGCGGGAGGTGGATGCGAAAGCCCACGCCGACCTGCTCGCCGACATTCAGAGACAACTGTAAGGACGACCATGGCGGAACCCGTCACCATCGCCCGGCCTTACGCGGAAGCGTCGTTCCGGCTCGCGCGCGACAGCGACATGCTTCCGGCGTGGTCCGACATGCTGACCATGCTCGACGCCGTGATGGGCGACGAGCGCGTGCGCGCTGCGATCGACGATCCCAACGTCACGCCACAAGCGCTGGAGAGCTTCATCCTCGGCATCGCCGGTGACCGCCTGGACGGCTCTGCGCGCAATCTCGTGCAGGTGCTGATCCAGAACGGGCGGCTAGAGCTGGTGCCCTACATTCGAACGCTGTACGAAGAGCTGCGCCGGGAACACGAAGGCGTGCTCGAAGTGCGGATCCTCACGGCGTTGCCGATGTCCGACGGTCAGGTCCGCGACCTGGTGACGCGGCTCGAAGCGAAGCATCAGCGCAAAGTGACCGCGAAAGTGGACGTCGATCCCAATCTCATCGGCGGCGTGCGCCTGCTCATCGGCGACAAAGTGATCGATGCGACGGTGCGCGGCAAGCTGGACGCCATGGCTGCCGCGCTTACCCATTAGGAGTTTTACATGCAACTCAATCCTTCCGAAATCAGCGAACTCATCCGGAGCCGGATCCAGAATCTTGGTGCGACCGCCGAAGCGCGGACGCAAGGCACGGTGATTTCGGTCACCGACGGCATCTGCCGCATCCACGGCCTCGCGGACGTGATGCAGGGCGAGATGCTGGAATTCCCGGGCAACACCTACGGCCTTGCGCTGAACCTCGAGCGCGACTCCGTCGGTGCGGTGGTGCTCGGCGAATATCAGCACATCACCGAAGGCGCGACGGTGAAGACCACCGGCCGCATTCTCGAAGTGCCGGTCGGTCCCGAGTTGATCGGACGCGTGGTCAACGCGCTCGGTCAGCCTATCGACGGCAAAGGCCCGATCGCGGCCAAGATGACCGACGTCATCGAGAAAGTGGCTCCCGGCGTGATCGCGCGTAAATCGGTGTCGCAGCCGGTCCAGACCGGACTGAAATCGATCGACTCCATGGTGCCCGTCGGCCGCGGCCAGCGCGAGCTCATCATCGGCGACCGCCAGACCGGCAAGACCGCGGTTGCCGTCGACGCCATCATCAACCAGAAAGGCAAGGACCTCTTCTGTATCTACGTCGCCATCGGTCAGAAGGCTTCCACGATTGCCAACGTCGTGCGCAAGCTGGAGGAGCACGGAGCGATGGCCTACACCATCGTCGTCGCCGCTTCCGCTTCCGAATCGGCCGCGATGCAGTACATCGCGCCGTATGCAGGGTGCACGATGGGCGAGTACTTCCGCGATCGCGGCCAGGACGCGCTGATCATTTACGACGACCTCACCAAGCAAGCATGGGCGTATCGTCAGGTGTCGCTGCTGCTGCGCCGCCCGCCGGGCCGCGAAGCCTATCCTGGTGACGTGTTCTATCTCCACTCGCGTCTGCTGGAGCGTGCCGCCCGCGTGAACGAGGAGTACGTCGAGCGCTTCACCAACGGCACCGTAAAGGGCAAGACCGGTTCGCTCACCGCGCTGCCGATCATCGAGACGCAAGCCGGTGACGTGTCCGCATTCGTGCCGACCAACGTGATTTCGATCACCGACGGCCAGATCTTTCTGGAGACCGACCTCTTCAACGCCGGCATCCGTCCTGCCATCAACGCAGGTATCTCGGTGTCGCGGGTGGGTGGTGCAGCGCAGACGAAAGTCATCAAGAAGCTCGGCGGCGGCGTGCGTCTTGCGCTCGCTCAATACCGCGAGCTCGCGGCGTTTGCACAGTTCGCTTCCGACCTCGACGAAGCGACGCGCAAGCAGCTGGAGCGCGGCCGCATGGTGACCGAGCTCATGAAGCAGCCGCAGTACGAGCCGCTGCAGGTATGGGAGATGGCGCTTACGCTGTTCGCGGTGAACAACGGCTACTTCGACGACATCGACGTCAAGAAGGCCCTGCCGGCAGAGCGCTCCATGCGCGACTTCATCAAGGACAAGTATGGCGACCTCGTGAAACGTATCGAGGACACCAAGGACCTGTCCAAGGACGACGAAGAGAAGCTGCACCAGGCCATGAAGGACTGGAAGCAGGCGGGTACGTACTGACAACGCGCCGCGAGAAGGACTGAGAGCAATGGCTGGATCGAAAGAGATCCGCACCAAGATCAAGAGCGTGCAGAACACGCGCAAGATCACCAAGGCGATGGAAATGGTCGCTGCGTCGAAAATGCGCAAGGCGCAGGAGCGCATGCGCATGGCGCGCCCCTACGGCGAGAAGATCCGCAACGTCGCCGCGCACATGAGCCGCGCGAATCCGGAATACCGGCATCCGTTCCTGGTGGCGCGCGACAGCGTGAAGCGCGTGGGAATCATCGTCGTCACCACGGACAAGGGGCTGTGCGGCGGTCTCAATACCAACGTGCTGCGCGTCGCGCTGAATAACATCCGCGAGTGGGAAGCGCAAGGCGAAGAGATCGAAGCGTGCGCCATCGGCAACAAGGGGCTCGGCTTCCTGCAACGGCTCGGTGTGAAGGTCGTGTCGCAGGTGACCGGCCTTGGCGATCGTCCGCACCTGGATCGGCTGATCGGTGCAGTGAAAATCATGCTGGACGGCTACTTGGAAGACCGTTTCGACCGTCTCATGATTTTCTACACGCGCTTCATCAACACCATGAAGCAGGAGCCCGTGATGGAGCAGCTGCTGCCGCTCACAGGCAGCAGCTTTGCGCTCGACAACGGCGGGCAGACGGTAACGCCGTCGGGCGCGTGGGATTACATCTACGAGCCGGATCCGGAGACGGTACTGAACCAGGTGCTGACGCGCTACATCGAAGCGCTGATTTATCAGGCGGTGGCCGAGAACATGGCCTCGGAGCAATCGGCGCGCATGGTGGCGATGAAGTCCGCTTCGGATAACGCAGGCAATGTGATCGACGAGCTGACGCTCGCTTACAACAAGGCGCGGCAGGCGGCGATAACGAAAGAGCTGGCAGAGATTGTGGGCGGCGCTGCGGCGGTCTAGCAGCGGCGCTATCGGCATACAACGGTTAGGAAAATACTATGGCACAAGCGGAAGGTACCATCGTCCAGTGCATCGGCGCGGTGATCGACATCCAGTTCCCGCGTGAGCAGATGCCTCACGTGTACGACGCGCTGCAGCTCGTCGAAGAACAGGGCAACACGATCGTCGAGAAGGGGCTCACTTTCGAAGTCGAGCAGCAGCTCGGCGACGGCGTGGTGCGCACCATCGCGCTCGGTTCCTCCGACGGCCTGCGCCGCGGCATGAAGGTGAAGAACACCGGCGCGCCGATTTCGGTGCCCGTGGGACCGGCGACGCTGGGCCGCGTGATGGACGTGCTCGGTCGCCCGATCGACGAGGCCGGTCCCATCCAGACCGACACGCGTCGCTCCATCCATCAGTCGGCGCCGAAGTTCGACGAGCTGTCGCCTTCGGTGGAACTGCTCGAGACCGGCATCAAGGTGATCGACCTGATCTGTCCGTTCGCCAAGGGCGGCAAGATCGGTCTGTTCGGCGGCGCCGGCGTGGGCAAGACGGTGAACATGCTCGAACTCATCAACAACATCGCCAAGCAGCACTCGGGTCTTTCGGTATTCGCGGGCGTTGGCGAGCGCACGCGCGAGGGCAACGACTTCTACCATGAGATGTCCGAAGCGGGCGTCATCAAGCTCGACAACCTCGCGGAATCGAAAGTGGCGATGGTGTTCGGGCAGATGAACGAGCCGCCCGGCAACCGTCTGCGCGTGGGCCTCACCGGCCTCACGATGGCGGAAAGCTTCCGCGACGAAGGCCGCGACATCCTCTTCTTCGTCGACAACATCTACCGCTTCACTCTGGCCGGCACGGAAGTGTCCGCACTGCTGGGCCGTATGCCGTCCGCGGTGGGCTACCAGCCGACGCTCGCCGAAGAAATGGGCAAGCTGCAGGAGCGGATCACCTCGACCAAGACCGGCTCCATCACGTCGATCCAGGCGGTGTACGTGCCGGCCGACGACCTGACCGACCCGTCGCCGGCCACGACCTTCGGCCACCTCGATGCGACCGTTGTGTTGTCGCGCGACATCGCGGCGCTCGGTATTTACCCCGCCGTGGACCCGCTCGATTCGACCTCCCGCCAAGTGGACCCGAACGTCATCGGCGAGGAGCACTACACGACCACGCGTCAGGTGCAGGCCGTTCTGCAGCGCTATAAGGAATTGCGCGACATCATCGCGATTCTCGGCATGGACGAGCTGTCGCCCGAAGACAAGCTGGTCGTCGCGCGTGCGCGGAAGATTCAGCGTTTCCTGTCGCAGCCGTTCCACGTGGCCGAGGTGTTCACCGGTTCGCCCGGCAAGTACGTCACCCTCAAAGATACGATCAAGGGCTTCAAGATGATCGTGAACGGCGAGTGCGATGCGCTGCCCGAGCAGGCGTTCTATATGGTCGGCCCGATCGAAGAAGCGTTCGAGAAAGCGAAGACACTACAGTAAGGAGTAAGGGGCGAGGAGTGAGGAGCAGGGCTTGCGCTTCGCGCCTCCCGGCTCCCGCTTCCCGCCTCATCAAATCCATGGCCACTACCATACACGTGGACGTCGTCAGCGCCGAAGAATCGATTTATTCCGGCGAGGCGCAATTCGTCGTGCTTCCCGGCGAAGCGGGCGAGCTGGGCATCTACCCGCGTCATACGCCGCTTATCACCCGCATCAAGCCGGGTGAGGTGCGCATCAAGCCCGCCGAGGGCGAGGAAGAGTTCATCTTCGTTGCCGGCGGCATGCTCGAAGTACAGCCGTATGCCGTGACCGTGCTCGCCGACACCGCTATTCGGGGGCACGATCTCGACGAGGCAAAAGCGCTGGAGGCGAAGAAGCAGGCTGAAGAAGCCATGCGCAACCAGACCACCAAGCTCGATATCGCCAACGCGCCGGCCGAGCTCGCGACCGCCGTCGCGCAGCTGGGGGCCATCCGGACGCTGCGCGAGCGCCGATAACCGGCTACTGATGGAGGTATCAAAAAGGCAGCCGAGCGCTGCCTTTTTTACGGTGGGCGCCACGGCGAGCGGTTTCCGCACAGCGTTCCATTACCGCTGCATGCGATAATCCTTGCATGTCACTGAACATCGTTATTCTCGCGGCAGGGCAAGGTAAGCGCATGCATTCCGCCTTGCCCAAAGTGCTGCACGACGTTGCCGGCCGACCCATGCTCGCCCATGTCGTTGCCACGGCCCGGAGCCTGGACCCCGCGCGTATCGTTGTCGTCTATGGGCACGGCGGCGCGCAAGTCAAAGACGCGCTGCAGGAGCCGGACTTGGTATTCGCGCTGCAGGAGCCGCAGCTCGGGACGGGCCACGCGGTGCAGCGGGCACTGCCACACCTCGACGCGGCCGACGCGACGCTCGTGCTCTACGGCGATGTCCCGCTGATCACGACCGATACATTGCGGGCTTTGGTGCAAGCCGGCGGCTCGGGCGTGGCGTTGCTTTCTGCGATGCTCGACAATCCGACGGGATATGGCCGGGTGCTGCGCGATGCGCGCGGGTTGGTGGAGCGCATCGTCGAGGAGCGCGATGCGACCGAGGCTCAACGCGCGCTACGCGAGGTGAACACCGGGTTCATGGTGCTGCCGACGGCACGCCTTGGCGGGTGGCTCGGCCAACTGTCGAACCGAAATGCGCAAGGCGAGTATTACCTCACCGACCTCGTCGCGATAGCGCGCGGCGAGGGCGTCCCGGTTGCCGCCGTAGCGGCGAGCGATGCGACGGAAACGCTGGGTGTGAACAGCAAGCAGCAACTCGCGCAGATCGAGCGCATCTACCAAGCGCGCTACGCGGCGCGCCTGATGGAGCAGGGGGTGAGCCTGCGGGATCCTGCGCGCATCGACGTGCGGGGGGACCTGGCATGCGGTCGCGATGTGCGCATCGACGTCAACTGCGTGTTCGAAGGCAACGTGACACTCGACGCCGGCGCCGATATCGGTCCGCATTGCGTGCTGAAGAACGTGCACGTCGGCGCAGAAACGCGTATCGAAGCATACAGCCACATTGATGGCGCGCAGATCGGGCAGCGATGCCGTATCGGACCGTACGCGCGACTGCGTCCCGGTACCCAACTCGCCGAGGACGTCCATATCGGCAACTTCGTCGAAGTGAAGGCAAGCGTGGTTGCCGCCGGGTCCAAGGCCAACCATCTGGCATATGTCGGCGACAGCTCCGTAGGCCGCAATGTCAATATCGGCGCCGGCACGATCACCTGTAATTACGATGGCGCGAACAAGCATCGCACCATCATCGAGGACGATGTTTTCATCGGCTCGGATACGCAGCTCGTGGCTCCCGTCGTGGTCCGGCGTGGCGCAACCATAGGGGCTGGGTCGACGATTACTCGAGAAGTGCCGGCAGACCAGCTCACGTTGACGCGCGTAAAGCAAGTGTCGATCGAAGGCTGGAAGCGGCCCGTCAAAGTAAAGAAATAGGGCCATGGGTCATCACAGTGTTGCAGCATCGAGGGAGACGGCGCCATGTGCGGCATAGTCGGTGCCGTGTCTACCCGCAACATCGTGCCGGTGTTGCTCGAAGGTCTGCGGTGTCTCGAGTACCGCGGATACGATTCGGCGGGCGTCGCGGTGATCGATGGCACGCTGAAACGCCTGCGTAGCACGGGACGCGTGCGCGAGCTGGCGCGCCTTGCCGCTAACGATGGGATCACAGGCCAGGTCGGCATCGCTCACACGCGCTGGGCGACGCACGGCGTGCCCTCTGAACGGAACGCTCATCCGCATGTCTCGGGCGGGATTTCGGTCGTGCACAACGGCATCATCGAAAACCACGATGTCATGCGCGAGCGGTTAAAGCGCGAGGGCTACCAGTTCGTTTCCGAGACGGACACCGAAGTAATCGCGCACCTGGTGCACTCGTACAAGAGAAGCGGTGTGCCCTTGCTCGATGCGGTACGCAAGGCGGTTGCCGAGCTGCAAGGCGCCTATGCGATCGCAGTCATCGCCGACAGCGAGCCCGACACCGTGGTGGTCGCCCGCATGGGCGCGCCGCTGTTGATCGGCCTGGGCAAGGACGAAAACTTCGCGGCGTCCGACACCTCGGCGCTTCTGCAAGTGACGCAGCGGGTCATTTACCTCGAGGATGCGGATTGCGCGGAGCTGAAGCGCAGCAGCATCCGTATCATCGACGGCGCAGGACACGCCGTCGAACGGCGCATCCATATCAGCGAGCTGACACCTGCAGCAGTCGAGCTGGGCACCTATCGGCATTTCATGCAGAAGGAGATCTTCGAGCAGCCGATGGCGGTCGCGAACACGCTCGAAATGGCAGTGAGCGGCAACGGCGTTTCACCGCGGATCTTCGGCGCGGAAGCGGAAGCGGTGCTGCGCGAGGTCGACAGCATCCTGATACTTGCGTGCGGCACCAGTTTCCATGCCGGCATGGTCGCGCGTTATTGGCTGGAGGCGGTGGCCGGGGTGCCGTGCAACGTGGAAATCGCGAGCGAATACCGCTATCGCGATTCCGTGCCCGATCGGCGAACGTTGGTCGTGACGATTTCGCAATCGGGCGAAACGGCCGATACGATTGCCGCGCTCCAGCATGCCATGCGCATCGGTCATCAGCACAGTCTAGCCGTGTGCAACGTGCCGGAGTCCGCGCTGATCCGGCAGTCGAAGCTGCGTTTTCTCACCCGCGCGGGCCCGGAGATCGGCGTGGCGTCGACGAAGGCCTTCACGACGCAGCTCGCGGCGATGGTGCTGCTCACCCTCGCGCTCGCCAAGGTCCGGGGGCGCCTGCCCGCGCAACGTGAGGCCGAGCTGCTGCAGGCGTTGCGCCATTTGCCGGCCGCATTGACCCACGTGCTCGCGATCGAGTCGGAAATCGAACGCTGGGCGCCGGCGTTCGCGCAGCGCCACCATGCGCTTTTCCTCGGGCGTGGCATTCACTATCCCATCGCGATGGAAGGTGCGCTCAAGCTGAAGGAGATCTCGTACATCCACGCCGAGGCGTATGCGGCCGGCGAGCTCAAGCACGGACCGCTCGCGCTCGTGGACAAAGACATGCCGGTCGTTGCCATTGCGCCGGCCGACGCATTGTTCGAGAAATTGAAGTCGAATCTGCAGGAGGTTCGCGCCCGAGGCGGCGAGCTCTACGTCATTGCCGATCGGGATGCTCACCTTGGCGATACCAGTGGCGTACATCTTATCCGCATGCCGGATCACGCGGGACTGCTTTCGCCCATACTGCATACCGTGCCGCTGCAGCTGCTCGCTTATCATGCTGCGGTTCACCGCGGCAACGACGTCGATAAGCCGCGCAACCTCGCGAAGTCCGTTACGGTGGAGTGACGCGGCTCCTTGGATTTCCCGTTATGCGTCTTATCCGCTGAAGAGTCGGGTGGGATCGTCGACGGCCATTGTAGAGTTGTGCTGCATGCACAGTGAACGGAAAGCGCGCCGGGTCGTGATCACAGGTGCATCTGCCGGCCTAGGCGAGGCATTGGCGAAGCACTACGCGGAAGAAGGCGCCGTTCTCGGGCTTATCGCCCGGCGCGAAAGTGTCCTGCAAGCGCTTGCTGCTGTCCTGTCTTCTCCCGTTGCAGTCTACGGATGTGATGTTCGGAATACCGCCGCCATGCGGGCCGCCGGAGAAGATTTCGTTCGTCGTCATGGTTGCCCCGACATCGTTATCGCGAACGCAGGCGTAAGCTATGGGACGCTCACAGAACTGCCTGAAGATTTCGAAACGTTTCGCGAGATCCTGGATACGAATGTACTGGGGATGGTGGCTACGTTCCAACCGTTCATCGAGTCGATGCGCGCCGAACGCCGCGGAACCCTTGTCGGCATTGCAAGCGTTGCCGGATACCGAGGGCTGCCGGGGGCGGAAGCTTACTGCGCGTCTAAGGCTGCCGCTATTACTTACCTTGAGAGCCTCCGGATACGGCTGAAGAAGGACGGCATAAAGGTCATCACCGTGAGCCCGGGCTACATCGCCACCGCGATGACCGCAAAGAACCCCTATCCTATGCCGTTCATGCTGACGGCGGAACGCGCGGCGAGGAAGATCGCCAACACCATTGATAGGCGCCGGGACTACACCGTGCTCCCGTGGCAGATGTCGATAGTCGCTCGATCGCTTCGAATGATTCCCCGATGGCTTTTCGACGCGGTGTTGTCCGAGGCGCCGCAGAAGCCCCGGCGGTCTTAAAGGCGAGGACCTGTTCACCGCGACAATGTCATCCAGAGGTCCCGGTCGTGCGTAGAGGAGCCGGCGTGCCGTGCGTCGACGGCGGTTCTGGACACCGCGCGTAAACGTCAATATGCCTGCCCGCTATGAGCCGCGGTCGACTTTTGCCAGATCGAGTGTCAATGTCTCCAGCCACTGCTGGATCGTCATGAGGTGCTCCTGTTCTTTTGCGTAGGCCGCATCGAATGTCCGCGCCATGTCGTCCTTGCCCAGCGTGACGGCAAGGCGCGACAGGAGCTCCCAGCTCGCGTTGTCCGCAAGCTCTGCGACGAGGATCGTGTTGAGGCTCTGTGCGATGTCGGTGCGCGGGTCGGTCAGCGCCTGGACGAGTCCGAGGCCCTGCACGCCGGCCACGTCCGCGCATGGTGTCTGTACGGTCGGATCCGCGCCCAGCGACTGGATTGCGTCGGCCACGAGATGCATGTGGCTCAGCTCGTCGTCACGGATCTGCTTTAGTTGTTCCACCGAGATCGGCCCGATGCTGTCGGCCTGCGCCTCGCACTTGACGATCATCGCGTCGTACAAGCGGCTTCCGGTGCGCTCGAACGCAAGCCGCTCGGACAGCTTGTCGATGAACACCTGTGCGCGGTTTCCGGTAAGCGCCTGCATCCCCGTCTGCACCACGCCCTTGGCAGTTGCCGGCGGCGGTACCGAGCCTACGGCTTCGGCGTCTTGCACATAGGATTGCCTGAGCTCGTCAAAGGCCCTCGAGTCGACGTCGGGCTCGCTAACCGTTCGCGGGCTGCCCTGTAGCATTTCGGTCGTGTTCTTGCGCGACATTTGCACTCCGGTTCGGTTAGTCCCCAGCTTGGTGGAGTTTTCCATAACGTTCTCGCATCTCTAGAAATTGACGACCTTGCGGAAGCGCTCCGTACCCGGGCGCCACTGGTAGCCGGCAGACACGATCTCCGAAGGCGAGCCGTCCGCATTCACCGCGGAGCGATAGGCGAGCGACGCTTCACTCTCTTGGGCCTTGTCCACGTAGTTCGGTCCCACCGCACGGAGATCCACTTCTCCGGTGAGTACGCGGCGCACGAACTCCCGCTGACTTGCATGCGGAATCGGATCCGGGATCGCTTGGGGCAGGATCTCCATCGGATCACGCCGCTCGTGCTCCTTGAATAGATCCATGGCGACGTTGAGGTGCCCCAGCTCGTAGTCGAGAAAGCGCTCCCAGATCGCCTTGATTCTGGGGTTACTCTCCTGTTCGACGCAGCAGTGGTAGTTGTACACCTCGGTCGCCTCGTGCATCACCCACTTCTCGAGCCACGTCTCCGTCGGATCGATAATCGACTCGTACTGCGTCACATGCTGTTCCTCGATGTGCGCGATCTCCGCGTACAGCTGGCGCGCCACGGGATCGGCGAACAATGGGCCGATATTCATGTAGTAGTTGTGCGTCTGCTGTTCGGCCGCCATGATCGTCAGCGCGTGAAGCTTGCTCAAGGGCTTCGCAGTGGTCTTATCGTATGCATTGCGCAAGTCGTCTTCCGGAGCGCGGTGCTCAACGACCGTCGGTCTACCGGGAAGGATATCGGTGTAGCTCTGCAAAATGTTATTCGCGTCTTTCCCCTCCAGCCGGTCGAGCAGTGCGGAGTAGCGGTACATGTGATCGAAGTCTTCCAGCAGACCAAACCGGTACGTCTGCGCCAGGTATTCGTCCGGCTCGTGCTGCGCGACGGCGGCAGTAATGTCGATCGCCACCTGCTCATATGCGATGGTCGTCTCCAGTGGAGAATGATCGGCGCCGATCAGCCAGTTGACGAGCGTGGCCTGGTGCTGCTCCACGCGCCGGACCTGCGCAAGCGGCAAACGCAGCGCACCGTTCATCCGTGCACACGCATGCTGGAAGCTGATGGCTTCCAGCTCGATGCCGTTCATCAGGATGACGCGCACGCGCGTATAAGCGTCGTCGTCGAGCTTGCTGATCGGCTTCTGCACCATATCGCGCCACGTGAGGCGCTGCTTATCTATGGGACAGCCTTTGGTGGTGAACAATCCATTCATGGCGTTCGCACTCCGGCGTGGGAAGTTGTGAGAAGCGGAAAAGCGACGCGGCAGGGAACCGCGCGACTTGTATACCGCGTCGCGATTTGAGTGTTGCGTGCTGCAAGCCGTATGCCGCCGTGCAATTCGCCGATCGGCGCAGCGGACGCGACCGGTATGGTGATTCTTCGTGTAAGGCTTACGTCGCAGTGTCGCTCGAGGGATTTATAGCTTGTATTCTGCGCCCGGTGGACGGCACTGACGCAAACCGCAGCGGCACGCCGCGCTGCCGGTGCATCGGGCGACCAGCTACCATTTGAGAATTGCTTGAATCCGCATGGCGCTCGATCGCGCACATCGCAAGGGTAGAGCGAGGCCGTGTCGTGAACGTCGCGGTGACTTCACGCGAGACGGATTCGCCCCTGGCCATCAGCGCGACGATTGCACCACGGCGAACGTAGCAGTTGGACGAGGGCATCGCCTATGCCGCTCGATGCGCCGGGGATGACGACACGCAACGGTGTTGCGTCGCCGCGTCGGTCTACCGCACGCCGCGCTGCCCGCGCGCGAGCGCGACGAGCTCATCCAGTACGGGAATCATTGCAGCGACGCCCGGCGTCATACCGCTCGAGGTGAGATAGCGGCCCCCCACAACCACGCTCGGCGTGCCGGACACGGCATAGCGGCGCAATTGATCCTGCGCATCCATGAGGCGACCGCTCACCTCGTCGGAGCGATAGACCGTAAGCCAGCGCTCACGATCCAAGCCGTGCTTCGCCGCCCAGTCTGCGATGGCGTCCGCGGTGTTAAGGGGTACTTCGTCGACGTGATAGCTCTTGTACACCTCGTCATGCAAACGATCGAGTGCGCCGAGGCGTTCGAGGGTGTAGTACATGCGCGCGTGGGGAATCCAGGACTGGCGGAACACGGCCGGCACACGACGCACCGTGACGTCGGCCGGCTGCCGGTGCACCCAAGCTTGGAAGTGGGGATGGAACTGGAAACAGTACGGGCAGCCGTACCAGAAGAACTCGACCACCTCGATCGCGCTGCCCGCGGGGACCGGCTGCGGCGGAATCTCGCGATAGCTGACGTTGAGCCGTGCGTGCTGGCCCGCTTCCTGGGCTCGGGCAGAAGCGGCCGCGAGCGGCAGCGCAGCGAGCAGCCGCAGCGCCGTTCGCCGGCCTTTATTTGGCACCACGTGCTTTACGAGCTTGCGCGATGAGTTGATCGACGACCGAGAAGAACCGGTCGTAATCGATGCCGCGGTCCCCCTTCAGCGTCATGGACGGCGCGGTCATATAACGACCATCGATGATGAGTGCCGGCGTGCCCGGAATGTCGTAGCGCTGGGTGAACTCTATGGTGCCCTTCGTGCGGCTTTGCACCGAGAACGAGTTGTACGTGTCCATGAACTTCTTGCGGTCTACGCCCTTCGCCGCTACCCAATCGAACAGCGATTTCGGATCGCGCGCCAGTGTTGCCGGATCGAGCGCGTGCTTGTCATGGATAGCGCTGAACAGCTCACCATGGAGCTTGTCGACGAGGCCCAGCGTTTCGATCGTGTAGTAAGTGCGAGCCAACTGCAGCCACGACTCCTGGAAGGCGGCCGGCTGATGCTTGAGCTCGACGTCGGCCGGCTTACGCTTGAGCCAGGCGTTGAGATGCGGCTGCAGATGCGCGCAGTGCGGGCAGCCGTACCAGAAAAACTCCAGCACTTCGATCTTGTTGCCGGTGTTGGTAGGCTGCGGCGGCTTGACCAGCTGGTACTCTCGGCCCGCGACCGGCGCCTGTTGAGCCTGGGATGGGGCGATGAGCGAGAGGCAGGCAAGTACAGCGAGCACCGACAACCAGCGAACCCGGTTACGCATGACGATCTCCTGAGTTTAAGGCGTTACTTCTCGGTCTCACGCACGCGTATGAGCGTCGTCGCGATGCCGTTCTGCTTGAGAGTTTCGCGCGTGCGGTTGAGTTCATCGATGCTGGTGTAAGGCCCCATGCGCACGCGATGCAGCAGCCCTTTGTCGGACGCCGGTGTGGTCTGTATCGTGGCTTCAACGCCGAGCAGCGCGAGCCTCGCCTTCATGTTGTCTGCTTCCGGCGCGTTGGAAAAGGCACCAGCCTGCAGGAAGAATGCTTCCCTGCCGTCGGTCTCGGCCGCCTTTTTGCCCTGCTGAGCGCGCTGATCCGGAGCCGATTCCTCGCTGCCCGGCAGGATCTTGTAGAACTCGAATCGCTGCTTCGCATCCGCGGCTTTGCCGTCTTTGTCGGCATTCTGCGCGGGCGGGGAGGGCGGTGCGCCTTTCGGCGTCGCGTCGGTGCGCGCAGCCGGACCCCGTGTGGCGAACGGGTTCGGCATTTTGTTGATGTACCACGCGACCACGAGCGCGATAACGAGACCGAGCGCAAGCCCGATGAATATCCCGGCGAGGAGTGATCCGCCGCTGCGGCGGCCGCCTTTGCGCTCGACGTTCTTATAGTCTCGGGACATCGACTTATCTTACATTTTTTCAGGAGCTGTAACACCCAGCAGGGCGAGGCCGTTGCGCAGCACTTGCCGCACCGCGCCCGCCAAAGCCAAGCGGGCGCGCTTCACGCCTTCGTCGTCCACCAGGAAACGGCAGCCATTGTAGTAGCTGTGGAACTCGGCCGCGAGCTCGCGCAGATAAAAAGCGACGAGATGCGGGGCAAGCTCGCGGGCAGCGGCTGCGGCGATCTCGGGATATTCCACGAGCCGCTCGAGCAGCCGCAGCTCCGGTTCGGTCGAGAGCACGTCCACCGGCGCACCGGGAAGCGATGCTGGATCGCCGCCCCACTGGTCGTAGACACTGCACACGCGGGCATGCGCGTATTGCACGTAGTAGACGGGGTTTTCGTTGGTCTGCGACTTCGCGAGATCAAGATCGAAATCGAGATGCTGGTCGCTCTTGCGCAGCACGTAGAAGAATCGCGCCGCGTCGTTACCGACTTCGCGGCGGAGCTCGCGCAGCGTCACGAATTCACCCGCGCGCGTGGACATCGATACTTTCTCGCCATTGCGGTACAGCACGGCGAACTGCACGAGCGCAATGACGAGGCGCTCGGGGTCGAGCTCGAGCGCGCGCAGTGCGCCTTTTACCCGCGGGATGTAGCCATGGTGATCGGCACCCCATACGTCGATAACGGTGTCGAAGCGGCGCTCGAACTTGTTGAGGTGGTAGGCGATATCCGAGGCGAAGTAGGTGTACTGACCGTTATCGCGCTGCACGACGCGGTCCTTCTCGTCGCCGAATTCGGTAGACCGGAACCACTTGGCGCCGTCGCGCTCGTAAAGGTAACCGCGCCGCTCGAGGGTCGTCATGGCCGCGTGTACGAGCCCAGCCTCGTACAGGCTGCGCTCCGAGAACCAGTGATCGAACGTCACGCCGAACTCGGTCAAGTCCTCGCGGCAGTCGGCCAGCTGCTCATTGAGCGCATGCGCGTGTATGTAGTCGTAATCGCTGCCCAAGAGCGACTTGGCGTTTGCAATGAGCGCGTCCAGGTGGCCTTCAGCGTCGGTGTCGGCCGCCGGTGCGCCGGCAATCACCTCGGTCGCCTGGCGCACATAGCGCGCACCCTGCGCTTGCTTGACCTGCCGCGCCATCGCGATCACGTAATCGCCCTGGTAAGCATTGCGCGGGAAGGGCACGGCGACATCGTGCAGCGCGAGATATCGGATCCACGTGGACAAGGCGAGGATGTCCATTTGCCGGCCGGCGTCGTTGACGTAGTACTCGCGTGTCACCGCATATCCGGCGGCGTCGAGAATGTTGGCGACACTTGCGCCGTACGCCGCGCCCCGCCCATGTCCGACATGCAAAGGGCCGGTAGGATTGGCGGACACGAACTCGACCTGAACGCGCTTGCCTTCGCCCAGGTTGCTGCGCCCGTACTCCTTGCCGGCGTTCAGCACATGGTTCACAAACGACTGCTTCACGGACCGGCGGATAAAGACGTTGATGAAACCCGGGCCGGCGATCTCCGCTTTTTCGACGTAGGGAGAAGCCGGTAACGCCGCGACAAGCTCGCCCGCGATGTCGCGGGGCGAGCGCTTGAGCGGCTTCGCCAGCTGCATGGCGACATTGCAAGCGAAATCGCCGTGCTGCGCCTGCTTCGGCTTTTCCAGCACGACCTGAGCCCGCGCGTCGGGAGCGATCGCTTTAAGGGCCGCAGCGAACAACTCGACGCAATGGCCGCGCAGATCAGGATAACCGGGAGTTTTCATACCAGGAGGGCGTTGAAGAGGCCGTATTATAGCCGAGCTCAAAATTCGAGCGGGTCGACATCGAGCGACCAGCGTGCTCGCGGGCCGCGCGCGGCGGCGAGTTCGCCACGCCATGATCGCAGAAACGCCTGCAGGGGTTGTCGGGAGGCCGCTTGCACGAGCAGATGCGCGCGCTCACGCCCCGCCAGCCGGGTCATCGGTGCGGGCACCGGGTCGTATATCGTAACGGCATGCGCGATGCGCCGCCCGACCTGTGCCGCCTCGTTCAGGAACTTGAGCGCGGTTTCGAGCTTCGGGGCTTCAGCACGCAGTAACGCTTGATACACGAACGGCGGAAACTCGGCTTGCTCCCGCTCGGCGAGCAGGGCAGCGGCGTAGGCCTTCACGTCTTGCGTCGCGAGCGCCGCGTACAGCGGATGGTCGGGAAATTCGGTCTGGATGAGCACGTCGCCTCGGATGTCGGCGCGTCCCGCACGTCCTGCTACCTGCATCAGCAGCGCGAACAGCCGCTCGGATGCGCGGAAGTCAGCGCTATACAGCGCGCCGTCCGCATTCAACACGCCCACGAGGGTGAGCCGCGGAAAGTCGTGGCCTTTTGCCAGTATCTGTGTGCCGACCAGGATATCGACCGCGCCGGCGTGGATCTGCTCGCGCATATCGGCCCACGCGTGCTTGCGCCGAGTGCTGTCGCGATCGATGCGCAACACCCGCGCATCCGGAAATATGCGTCCGAGCGCCTCTTCGATCCGTTGCGTGCCCTGGCCCACAGGCAAGAGCTCCGCGTTGCCGCAATCCGGGCAGTGCACCGGCACGCCGCGCTCGTGGCCGCAATGATGACAACGGAGCTTGCGTTCGCGCAGATGCAGGACAAGCTGGGCGCTGCAGCGCTCACAGCCTGATAGCCAGCCGCACGCATGGCACATCAGCACGGGCGCGAACCCACGCCGATTGATGAACACGAGGCTTTGTTCGCGCCGTGCCAGGCGCTCTTTCAATGCCTCGATGAGCGGCGAGGCAAGGCCCTCGTCCATCCGTGCGCCGCGCGTGTCTATCGTGTGTACGCGGGGCGGCGTTGCATTGATGCGTTCCGGAAGCTCGAGCAACCGATAGCGCTCGCGTTGCGCGTTGTAGTACGACTCGAGCGCAGGGGTCGCGGATCCGAGCACGACCGGAATGCCGCGTTGGCGCGCACGCACGACGGCGACGTCGCGCGCCGAGTAGCACAGCCCGTCGCTTTGCTTGAATGAGCTATCGTGCTCCTCATCGACGATGACGACACCAAGTTCCGGCAGGGGCACGAATACCGCCAAGCGGGTGCCTACAACGATTCGGGCCGTCCCGGATTGAGCGGCGCACCAATGGCGCAGGCGCTCCGACTCGTTGAGGCCGCTGTGTAGCGTGACGAGCGCCGCTTTACCGAAGCGCGCGCTCACTGTCTCGCAGAGCTGCGGCGTGAGGGCGATTTCCGGCACGAGAAGCAGCGCCTGGCGGCCAGCGGCCAGCGCCACCTCGATCGCGTGCAAGTACACTTCGGTCTTGCCGCTCCCCGTCACGCCGAGCAACAAGAAAGCGCTGTATCGACCTAGCGCTGCTCCAATCGCATTCACCGCTTGCTGCTGGTACGCCGTGAGCGGGGGCGATGACGCCCGCGCGCTGCACGCTGCGGGCACGGACTCCTCCAACAACCGCTCTTCCACCCAGCCCTCGGCGACGAAAGCCCTCAATATGCTGATCGCATTGCGCGAGATTGCGAGCGCCGCTTTGCGGTCGATCGATTGCCGCGCTTGCAACGCAGCGAGCAACCGGCGTTGCGCGTGCGCCCGTGCCGGCAACATGTCGGCGACCGCCGACATTCCGCGCTCGGTCACAACGAAGTCGGTCTGTGTAGTACGCGTCGACGAGTCCGTCCGGCACAACTTCGCAGGCAACGTGCTCATCACCACAGCGCCAAGCGCGTGTTGATAATAATCGGCGGTGAAGCGCAGGAGATCGATGTCTTCGGACGCAAGCCGCGGTCCTTCCCGATACAGTTGCGTAGCGCGCTTCAACTTGTCCGCAGGCAGGTCGCTCCGATCGCGCACGTCGAGAACGATGCCGATGCGCTCGCCGCGCCCGAACGGGACGCGCACGCGACATCCGATGTCGGCATGCGATGCACCATCGATGCGGTAATCGAACAGCTTCTGCACCGGGACGTCGAGGCCGACGCTAATGATTTTTTCGCCGCTCACAGAGCGTAAGTGAAGACACTTAGCCGCAACATCTGAAGGTCGTATGCAGAACGCGTCTTAAGCGCTTCGCGCACTTAGGGAATTTCCGGTTATACACACCGGCCTGTGGATAACTTTGTTGATGAGATGTTTCGTCGCAATCCACTCGGCCGGTCCAGATACTGAAAATCTTCCTGCCGCAAGTGCAGCCGATCACTTTAGCGCTGTAGATTCAACGGCTTGCGACGCGCCTGCGCCGCAATTCTACCGTGTGGGCTGCGGCCGCCTTGCTAACCCCTTGCTGTGCATAATTTTTTCATCGCGACCAGGAGTGCGTAGTCGGACCTAATGATAAGCCCGGCTGAGCTCGTGCACGGCGTCGACCAGCGCGGCCACGTGTTCCGGCGGCGTGAACTGCGATACGCCATGCCCGAGGTTGAAGACATGGCCAGGACCTTTGCCGTATTGCTCGAGCACGAGCGCCGTCTCGCGACGTATGGCGTCCGGCTGCGCAAACAGAACGCTCGGATCCAGGTTGCCTTGGAGCGCCACGCGGTCGCCGACACGCTGACGGGCCACGCGCAGGTCGACCGTCCAGTCGAGTCCCAGTGCATGGGCACCGCAGTCGGCGAGTCGTTCAAGCCATCCGTGTGCGCCCTTCGCGTAAATGATCTTCGGGATACGCTCGCCGTCGTAAGCGGAATGCACGCCTTCCATAACCGCCTGCATGTACGCCAGCGAGAACGCCTCATACGCCACCGAGCTCAGCGTGCCGCCCCACGTATCGAACAACATCACGGCCTGCGCGCCCGCTTCGATCTGTGCGTTGAGGTAAGCGATCACTGCCTTCGTATTCACCGCGAGCAATTCGTGCAGCAGCGCAGGCTGGTCGTACATCATGGTCTTGATGCGTCGGAAGTCCGCGCTGCCGCCGCCTTCGATCATGTAGCAGGCGAGCGTGAATGGACTGCCCGAAAAACCGAGCAAAGGCACGCTGCCGTTCAGTGCACGCCGGATCTGCGAGACCGCATCGACCACGTAGCGCAGCTCGGCGGAAGGATCGGGGACCCTGAGCCGCCTTATCGACGCTTCGTCGCGCACCGGCCGCTCGAACTTCGGGCCTTCGCCTTCGGCAAAATACAGCCCCAGTCCCATCGCATCCGGAATCGTCAGTATGTCAGAGAACAGAATGGCCGCATCGAGCGGAAAACGCGCGAGCGGCTGCAGCGTCACTTCCGTGGCGAAGTCGGGATTTTTCGCGAGCGCGAGAAAGCTGCCCGCGCGTCCGCGGGTGGCGTTGTACTCGGGAAGATAGCGCCCCGCCTGTCGCATGATCCACACCGGCGTGTAGGGCGTGGGCTCGCGCAACAGCGCGCGTATGAGACTGTCGTTTTTGAGCTTGGTCATGAGGCAAGCGCCTGTTCCATCCTCGCTGGCCGGCGCAGGCCGCCCGCCCCGGCTAACGCGGCAGCAGCGTAGTGCCCATCAAAAACTCGTCGACCGCGTGGGCACACTGGCGGCCTTCGCGTATCGCCCACACGACGAGTGATTGCCCGCGCCGCATATCGCCGGCAGCAAAGACTTTCGGCACCGATGTCCGATACGAATAGACATCGGCCGCGACATTCGTGCGTGCGTCCTGCTGCACACCCAGCTCCTTCAGCATGCCGCCTTCGGTGGGACCGAGAAAACCCATGGCGAGCAGCACGAGATCGGCTTTCAGCTCGAATTCGGACCCCGGCACCTCTTGCATACGCATCTGCCCCGCGTCGTCTTTTTTCCACTCGACGCGCGCGGCGACCAGCTTTTCTACTTTGCCGTTGCGCCCTTCGAAACGCTTGGTGGCAACAGCCCAGTCGCGTTTACCGCCTTCTTCGTGCGAGCTGGACGTGCGCAGCTTGACCGGCCAATACGGCCACACGAGGGGCTTGTTCGCTTGCTCGGGCGGCTGCGGCAGCAGCTCAAACTGCGTGATCGACTTGGCGCCGTGGCGGTTCGATGTACCGACGCAGTCGGAGCCCGTGTCGCCGCCGCCGATGACCACCACGTGCTTGCCCGTCGCCATGATTTGATTCGCGACGGCTTCGCCCGCGACAGCTTTGTTCTGCTGCGGCAGGAACTCCATGGCGAAATGCACGCCGTCCAGCTCACGGCCCGGCACCGGGAGGTCGCGCGGACGCTCTGCGCCGCCTGCGAGCACGACCGCGTCGAACTCATCGGCCAGCGCTGTCGCGGAGACGTTCACGCCCACGTGCTGATTGACACGGAACTGCACGCCCTCTGCGCTCATCTGTGCCATGCGGCGGTCGATGAGCCCTTTCTCCATTTTGAAATCCGGGATGCCGTACCGCAGCAGGCCGCCGATGCGATCGCTCTTTTCGAACACCACCACGTCGTGCCCCGCGCGCGCAAGCTGCTGCGCGCATGCAAGGCCCGCCGGACCGGACCCGACAACCGCGACGCGCTTGCCAGTCTTACGCTCAGGCGGGCGCGGCACCACCCATCCCGTCTCCCACGCTTTGTCGATGATCGCGTGCTCTATGGATTTGATGCCGACCGGGTCGTTATTGATGTTGAGCGTACACGCTTCTTCGCAAGGCGCCGGACAGATGCGGCCGGTGAACTCGGGGAAGTTGTTCGTGGAGTGCAGCGTGTCGATCGCCGCGCGCCAATCCTGCTTGTAAACGAGGTCGTTCCAGTCGGGAATGATATTGTTCACCGGGCAGCCATTCATGCAGAACGGCGTGCCGCAATCCATGCAGCGTGCGCCCTGTATGCCGGCCTGCTCGTCGGTGAGCCGTTGCACAAATTCGCGCCAGTGCTTCACGCGCTCGCGCGGCGCCTCGTACGCTTCGCTCAGGCGCTCGTATTCCAGAAATCCGGTGATTTTTCCCATAATCGACTCGTAAGCGGTCGCGCGGCTGCATCCGCCGCTCGCGCGACCAGTATTAGGCTGCGATCTTCTTGCTCTTCGCCGCGAGTTCGGTCAGCGCACGGCGATATTCGCGCGGGAACACTTTGACGAACTTGGTGCGGTACGTTGCCCAGCCCTCGAGGATGCTGCGCGCGTGCGTGCTGCCCGTATAGCGCACGTGATTTTCGAGGAGCCGCTTCACCATCGCTTCGTCCGTGTAGCCTTGATGCCAGACTTCGCGCGGGATCTTCGCCTCCTGCTCGGCTTCCGCCAGTACCGGCTCGAGCTCGACCATGCTCGTGTTGCAGCGGATCGAGAAGGTGCCGTCGACGTCCAGCACGTACGCAATGCCGCCCGACATGCCCGCCGCAAAGTTGCGCCCGGTGCTGCCGATGACGACCACTGTGCCGCCGGTCATGTACTCGCAGCCGTGGTCGCCTACGCCTTCAATGACCGCTTCAGCGCCCGAGTTACGAACCGCGAAGCGCTCGCCGCCGACGCCCCGGAAATACGCTTCGCCGCAGATCGCGCCGTACAGCGCAACGTTGCCGGTGATGATGTTCTCGCTCGGATCGCCGCGGAATTTCGGCGACGGCTGAACGCTGATGCGACCGCCGGACAAGCCTTTGCCGCAGTAGTCGTTGGTGTCGCCGATGAGGTCGAGCGTAACCCCTTTCGCAAGGAAGCCGCCGAACGTCTGCCCCGCCGACCCGGCAAACCGGACGCGGATCGTATCATCCGGCAGTCCGGCATGACCGTAGCGCTTGGCGATTTCGCCCGACAACATCGTGCCGACGGTGCGGTTGATGTTGCGGATCGGCATGTCGATGGTGACTTTCTCGCCCTTCTCCAAGGCCGGGCGCGCGAGCTCGATGAGCCGATGATCGAGCGCCTTGTCGAGGCCGTGATCCTGCTGTTCGACGTGGTAACGCGGCACGTCGGCCGGCACCGGCGGCTGCTGGAAAACTTTCGAGAAATCCAGTCCGCGGGCTTTCCAATGCTCTATACCCTTGCGGGTGTCGAGCAAGTCGCTGCGGCCGATCAACTCGTCGAAGCGTCGGATGCCGAGCTTGGCCATCAGCGCACGCGCTTCTTCAGCCACGAAGAAGAAGTAATTGATGACGTGCTCGGGACGGCCGGTGAATTTTTTACGTAGCACCGGGTCCTGTGTGGCCACGCCCACGGGACAGGTGTTGAGATGGCACTTGCGCATCATGATGCAGCCCTGGACCACGAGCGGTGCGGTCGCAAACCCGAATTCATCGGCGCCCAGCAGTGCACCGATGACGACATCGCGTCCGGTCTTCATCTGCCCGTCGGCCTGGACCGCGATGCGGCCGCGCAGACGATTGAGCACGAGCGTCTGCTGCGTTTCGGCAAGTCCCAATTCCCACGGGGTGCCGGCATGCTTGATCGACGACCATGGCGAGGCGCCGGTACCGCCATCGTGGCCCGAAATGGTCACGTGGTCGGCCTTCGCCTTCGCGACGCCGGCGGCTACGGTGCCGACCCCCACTTCCGAAACGAGCTTCACGCTGATCGACGCCGAACGATTCGCGTTCTTCAGATCGTGAATGAGCTGCGCCAGGTCCTCGATCGAATAAATGTCGTGATGCGGCGGCGGCGAAATGAGTTCCACGCCGGGGGTCGAGTAGCGCAGCAGCGCGATGTATTCAGAAACTTTCTTACCCGGCAGCTGGCCGCCTTCGCCCGGCTTCGCACCCTGCGCCATCTTGATCTGGATCTG
>JBLNBW010000226.1:0-18040 GCA_050260255.1 Rhodospirillaceae bacterium
TAGTGAGTGAAGAGTGAGGGGTGAGGAGTGATGGGGGCTGCACGGCTAACGCTCTTCTTCATGTTTTGGCTCCTTGCGGCTCAGCAGCCAGCCCGGAGGGCTGCGCCTTTACTCCTTATTCCTGACTTCCTACTTCTCACCGACGTAGCGCGCTCGCGCTACGTCTGCACGAGCTTGCGATGCGTCTGTATGCTCATGAGTATGCCAAAACTCAAGCAGATCGTGACGAGTGATGTGCCACCGTAGCTGATAAGCGGCAGCGGGACGCCGACGACGGGCAGTATGCCGCTCACCATGCCCATGTTCACGAAGGCGTACGTGAAGAACGTAAGCGTGATGGCGCCGGCGAGCAGGCGCGCGAACAACGTCGGCGCATTCGCGGTGATCACCATGCCGCGCGCGATGACCAGCAGAAAGAGGAACAGGAGCACTGCGTTGCCCACCAGCCCGAACTCTTCGGAGAACACGGCGAAGATAAAGTCGGTGGTGCGCTCGGGAATGAAGTCCAGATGCGTTTGCGTGCCGTTCATCCAGCCTTTGCCGAGCAATCCGCCGGATCCGACTGCGATCGTGGACTGTATCGTGTGATATCCGGTGCCGAGCGGATCTTGCGTCGGATCGATCAGCGTGAGAATCCGCTGGCGCTGATAGTCGTGCATCACCGACCACAGCAGGGGCAGGCTCGCGGCCGCGGCGATGCCCATGCCGGCGATCACCCGCCAGGAAAGCCCGGCGAGAAAGAGCACGTAGCCACCGCTCGCGAGGATGAGAATCGACGTGCCGAGGTCGGGCTGGCGGGCGATGAGGCCGACCGGCACGACGAGAAGCAGCGCAGCGAAGACGAAGTTCCGCAGCCGCAGTGCGCCCTCGTAGCGGTCGAAATACCACGCGAGCATCAGCGGCACGGCGATGCGCATGAGCTCCGACGGCTGTATGCGGGTGACGCCGATGTGCAGCCACCGCCGCGCGCCGTTCACCACTTCGCCGAACAGCGCAACGCCCACCAGCAGCACCAGGCCGACGAGGTAGGCCGGCACGGCGAGCCGCGCAAGGTAGTGCGGCGGGATGTTGGCGACCATCCACATCACCGCGAATGCGACCATGAGGTTGCCGAGCTGGCTCGACACGCGGGCGAAGTTACCGTTGGCTGCGCTGTAGAGCGCAACCAGCCCGGTGATCGCGAGCAGGGTTATCGCGCCGAGGAGCAGCCCGTCGACGTGCGCGACGAGGAAGTTGCTTATGCGGCGCAGGCTAGGGTGCATCGGTTTCGTCCTCTGCGGGCTTCGGCGGCTCCTTGCCGGTGAGGTAGTAATCGAACACTTGGCGCGCGATCGGCGCGGCTGCGGCGGCGCCGAAGCCCGAGTTCTCGACGATCACGGCAAGCGCGATTTTCGGCTTGTCGGCCGGCGCATACGCGATAAAGAGCGCATGGTCGCGATGCCGCTCGGCGACGCGGCTTTCAACGTATTTCTCGCCGGCCTTGATGCCGATGACCTGCGCGGTACCCGTCTTGCCCGCGCTGGTGTACGGCGCCGTCGCGAAGGCGCGCGCGCCGGTGCCTTCCTTGTTGACGCCCACCAGCGCGTTCTTCACGACGGCAATGTGCTCGGGCTTCAAGTCGATCTGCCGGAGCGGCTTGGGCTCGACATACGTCTTTTCGCGCGTGCGTATGTCTTCGACGTAGTTGACGAAGTGCGGCCGGAACATGAGGCCGTCGTTGGCGAGCGTCGAGATCGCGGTGGCGAGCTGCAGCGGCGTGTACGAGTTGTAGCCCTGGCCGATTGCGACGCTCACCGTTTCGCCCGCGTACCACTTCTGCTTGAAGCGCTTCATTTTCCATTCGCTCGACGGCAGTATCCCGCCCGATTCGCCCGGTATATCGACGCCGGTGCGGCTGCCGAAGCCGAACTGGCTCATGAAGCGCGCGATATTGTCGATACCGAGATCATTCGCGAGCATGTAGTAATAGGTGTCGCAGGACACGACGATCGACTTGTACATGTCGACCGAGCCGTGGCCGCCGACTTTGTCGTCCCGGAAGGTGTGGCCGCCGAAGTTGAAAAAGCCCGGATCGCTGATGGCCTGCTCGGGACGGCGCTTGCCGTAAGTGAGCGCCGCGAGCGCCATGTACGGCTTGAACGTCGAGCCGGGCGGATAAGTGCCGGCGAGCGCGCGGTTCACCATGGGTCGGTCGGGCGAGTTGTTGAGCTCGTTCCAGTTCTGCGGATCGATGCCGTCGACGAAGAGATTGGGATCGAAGCCGGGTTTGCTGACGAACGCCAGTATGCCGCCGGTTTCCGGCTCGATTGCAACGAGCGCGCCGCGCCGTTCCCCGAACGAGCGGTACACCATCTCCTGCAGCTTGGCGTCGAGCTTGAGGACGAGGTTAGCGCCGGACACCGGCGGCGTGCGGGAGAGCGAGCGGATGGCGCGGCCGCCGGAATCGACCTCGACCTCCTCGACGCCGGTCGTGCCGTGCAGAAACTCTTCATAGCTCTGCTCCAGTCCGGTCTTGCCGATGTAATCGGTGCCGCGATAATTCGACAGCTTGTCGTTCTTCTCCAGCTGGTCGAGCTCCTTCTGGTTGATGCGCCCGATGTGACCCACGACGTGCGAGAAGAGTTCCGCTTGAGGATATTGGCGGAAGAGGCGCGCTTTCACGTCGATGCCGGGAAAGCGATAGCGGTTCGCCGCGAACTTCGCGATCTCCTCGTCCGAAAGACGGGTGCGTATCGGCAGGCTCTCGAAGCGCTTGCTCTCCTCGAGCAGCTTTCTGAAGCGCCGGCGGTCACGCGGCGTGATTTCCACGATGGTCGCGAGCTCGTCTATCGTCCCTTCGAGGTCCGTCACTTTGCTGGGCGTAATCTCCAGCGTGTATGCGGAATAGTTGTGCGCAAGCACTACCCCATTGCGATCCACGATGATGCCTCGGTTGGGCACGATGGGGACGATGGAGATGCGGTTTGCTTCGGCCAGCGTGTGGTAATGGTCGTGCTGGATGATCTGCAGATAGAAGAAGCGCGCGAAGAGAAGACCGAACATGACCAGCGTGAACGCGCCGGCGATTGCGGTCCGCACACGAAACTGGTGGATCTCCGCCTGCGCGTTGCGGATCTCCATGCCCTGGTTGATGCTGAGCTCAGGCATCGGATTCCGGCGGGCGCTGCGGCAGCTTGAGGAGTACGGACACCGGCGCCCACAACACGCCGCCTATCACGGCGCCGAGAAAATATCGCAGGCCCGGAAATTCGCCGCCCGCCGCAAGGCGCAGCACGAGCACGATCACCTCGTTGACCAGCAAGAGCGGCATGACATGCAGGACCTGCAGCGGCAACGGGAACATGCGCACACGGCGGTGGAGCACGATGCCCGCGTACGCGAGCAGCGAATAGGCGAGCGCATGCTGACCGAAAAGGACGCCGTCGCCGACGTCCATCAGCAGGCCGAGCACCCATGCAGCGGTGAATCCGACGCGGCGCGGCTGCTCTATGCACCAGTAGAGCAGCACCAGGGCGACGAAATCCGGACGCAGCCACAGGCCGTAGCCGGACCATGGCAGGAGGTTCAAAAGCAGCGCAGCGACCAGCGTTGCCACGATGAACGACGGCTTTACCGGGAGCAGAAACTCCTGCGGCGGGGCATCGCGTAGCGGTAACGACATCATGCACCTCCACCGCGCCGGGATTTCTTCGGACGCGCGGGAGGCGGCGATTCCTCCGGCGGACGCTCGGGTATCGGACGTGCCGCGCCCACCACCAGCACTTGCGTGTACGAATTCACGCCGGCGAGCGGGCGGCAGTAGATTCGCGCAAAGAGGTAGGCGGCATTGCGCTCGACGTTGGCGATTTCTGCAACGGGCAGGCCCGGCGGATAGACGCCGTCTATTCCGGACGTGACGAGACGATCGCCGGTCTGGAAATCGGCGTTCAAAGGCACGAACTTGAGCTCGAGCACGCCGTCGTTGCCGGTGCCGCCGAGCACCGCACGGAGCCCGTTGCGCGGATTGAGCACGGGCACGAGATGATTCTTGTCGGTGATGAGCGTAACTTCCGAGACCCACGGATATACGCGCGTCACCTGGCCCACGACGCCGCGCTCGTCGATCACGGGCTGGCCTTCCTTGATCTCCTGCTGCGAGCCCTGGTCCAGGATGATCTTGCGCGAGAACGGATCGCGCGCGGCGTAGATGATTTCCGCCGCACGCACTTCGTTGTTGATGCGTTCCCGGGTGGCGAGCAGTCCGCGCAGGTGATTGTTCTCGGCCTGCAGCGCCTGGAACTGCACGAGCCGAGCCGCATTGTTCAGGCTTTCCTGCGCGAGCCTTGCATTTTCCTCGCGCAACGCGGCGTTCGACACGAAGAACTCCGCGGCACGGCGCGCAACGACGGCCGGCGCTATCGCTATCCGCTGCAGCGGATAGACGATGATCGACGCAACCTCTCGCAGGCCAGCGAGATACTTGAAGCGCGCATCGGTGACGAGGAGAGCGAGCGACAGTACAGCAAAAAAGATCAGGCGGGCCGTTGCGCTGGGGCCGGTCTTGAAAAACGGCGGCGGCGTATGTTCCATCGGGCGCGGGTCGCGCAGTGAGGAGTGAGGGGTTAGGCGTGAGGAGTAAAGCCTGGCGGGCTGCGCGTCGTGCTTCGGATAACGTTACTCCTTGCTCCTCACTCCTTACGCCTCACGCGAACGCTAGTCGTTCGTGAATATGCTGGCGAGGCGTTCCATCTTCTCGAGCGCCATGCCCGATCCACGCACCACGCAGGTGAGCGGATCTTCGGCGATGACCACCGGCAAGCCCGTTTCCTCCATGAGCAGCCGGTCGATGTCGCGCAGCAGCGCGCCGCCGCCGGTGAGCACCATACCTTTTTCGGCGATGTCGGCCGCGAGCTCGGGCGGCGTCTGCTCGAGCGCAGACTTCACGGCGGACACGATGCTGTTGAGCGGATCGGTGAGCGCCTCGAGGATTTCGTTGCTGGAAATCGTGAAGCTGCGTGGTATGCCTTCGGCGAGATTACGGCCTTTCACTTCCTTCTCGCGCACTTCCGAGCCGGGAAACGCCGAGCCGATTTCCTTCTTGATCTGTTCGGCAGTCGTCTCGCCGATCAGCATGCCGTAGTTGCGGCGGATGTAGTTGATGATCGCTTCGTCGAACTTGTCGCCGCCGACCCGCACCGAGCCCTTGTACACGAGGCCGCCTAGGGCGATGACGCCCACTTCCGTCGTGCCGCCGCCGATGTCGACCACCATGGAGCCGGTGGGCTCGCCGACCGGCAGATCGGCGCCGATCGCAGCGGCCATGGGCTCTTCGATGAGATATACGCGGCTCGCGCCGGCACCGATCGCCGATTCGCGAATGGCGCGGCGTTCCACCTGCGTCGATCCGCACGGCACGCAGATGATGATGCGCGGCGAGGGCTTGAACAGCCGCGAGTTGTGCACCTTGCGGATGAAGTGCTTCAGCATCTGCTCGGTCACCGTGAAGTCCGCGATCACGCCGTCCTTCATCGGCCGGATCGCGCTGATGTTGCCCGGCGTGCGTCCGAGCATTTGTTTTGCGGCGAGACCGACTTCCTGTATGACCTTCTTCCCGTTCGGTCCCCCTTCCTGCCGGATCGCAACTACCGACGGCTCGTCGAGCACGATGCCTTTGCCGCGCAAATAGATGAGGGTGTTCGCCGTGCCGAGGTCGATGGCGAGATCGTCGTTAAAGTAGTTGCTCAGGAAACCGAACATAAACTGTTCCGGGTAAACGAAATGATGCTTTGCATTAATAGGTTATGATACCCTATGCGGCTTGGCAATTTAAGGGTAATACTGCAACTTTATGGCGCTCGAACTCGACGACGTGAAGCGCGTCGCCCGCCTTGCGCGGATCGCCGTCACCGATGAAGAAGCGCATGCCGTGCTCGGGCAGCTCGGGGGCATATTCTCTCTGATCGAGCAGATGCAGGCGGTGGACGTGAGCCGCGTCGAGCCCATGTCTCATGCGCAGGACATCACCTTGCGGCTGCGTGAGGACGAGGTCACCGAACACGACGCGCGGGAACGGCTGCTCGCCGTCGCGCCCGAAGTTGAAGCCGGCTTGTACCTGGTCCCTAAAGTCATCGAGTAGTCGTTATAGTCCGCGTGCCGGGGTGGCGGTCTTCCGCTCTACGCCGCGCGCTTCCAGCTTCACATGCACGACGCAACCATCAAATATCTTTCTGACGCGCTTGCCGCGGGCCGTTGTTCCAGCGTCGAGCTGACTCGGCAGTTTCTGGATCGTATCCGCTCGCTAGGCGCGCAGTATAACTGTTTTATCACGGTCGACGAAGAGAGAAGTCTCGCCCAGGCGAAGGCTGCCGACGCGCTGCGTGCAGCGGGGAAAGCCGGCCCGCTGACCGGGGTGCCGCTCGCCCAGAAAGACATCTTCTGCGCTCAAGGTTGGCTCACCACCTGCGGCTCGAAGATGCTTTCGAATTTCGTCTCGCCTTACGACGCCCACGTGATCGAACGGTTCAATGCCGCGGGGGCCGTGAACCTGGGCAAGACCAACATGGACGAGTTCGCGATGGGGTCGTCCAACGAGACCTCCTGGTATGGGCCTGTCCGCAATCCCTGGGACCGCGACTTGGTGCCCGGCGGCAGCTCGGGCGGGTCGGCGGCCGCCGTGGCGGCGCGGCTCGCGCCCGGGGCGACGGGCACCGATACCGGCGGGTCGATACGGCAACCGGCCGCACTGACCGGCATCTGCGGGCTAAAGCCGACCTACGGCGTTTGCTCGCGCTACGGCATGATCGCGTTCGCCTCCAGCCTCGATCAGGCGGGTCCCATGGCGCGAAGCGCCGAAGACCTCGCGGTGATGCTCAACGTGATGGCGGGGTTCGATCCGCGCGACTCGACGAGCCTGGAGCGCGAGACCGAAGACTACGCGCGGTCCCTAAACGAAAGGCTCGACGGCCTGCGCATCGGCTTGCCGCGGCAATTTTTCGGCGACGGCGCTGCGCCTGAAGTGCTGACCGCGGTCGAAGCTGCGCTCGCCGAGTACCGCAAGCTCGGCTGCACGACCGTCGAAGTCGACCTGCCGAACATGGGCCTGTCGGTACCGGTGTATTACGTGCTCGCGCCGGCGGAAGCCTCCAGCAATCTCGGGCGCTACGACGGCGTGCGCTACGGACACCGCGCGAAGGAATATCGCGATCTCGTCGACATGTACGAGAAGACGCGTGCCGAAGGCTTCGGCGCAGAAGTGAAGCGGCGTATTCTCATCGGCACGTACGTGCTGTCCGCCGGTTATTACGACGCCTACTACATACGCGCGCAGAAACTGCGCCGGTTGATCGCCGACGATTTCAAACAGGCTTTCAGGAAGTGCGACGTGATCATGGGGCCGACCAGCCCGACGACGGCATTTGCGCTGGGTGCCAAAGCAGCCGACCCTGTGCAGATGTATCTCTCGGACATCTATACCATCGCCGTCAATCTCGCCGGCCTGCCTGGCATGTCGATACCGTGTGGTTTCGACAGGCGAGGGCTGCCCGTGGGGCTGCAGATCATCGGCAATTATTTTTCGGAAGCGCGCATGCTCAATGTGGCGCATCGGTACCAGCAAGCCACCGACTGGCACACGCGCATCCCGGCAGGATGCGAGTAAGGAGTGAAGAGTGAGGAGTGACGCAACATCGATGGGCGCGGCCGGCATCCGCGCCTGCCGCCTCTCGCCTCCCGCCTCCCGTTCGGAGTGCACGCGACGATGAAGTGGGAAACCGTCATCGGGCTGGAAGTCCATGCCCAGCTCAACACCCGATCAAAGATATTCTCCGGCGCAGCGACTGCCTTCGGCGCGGAGCCCAACACGCAGGCGTGTGCGGTCGACGTGGCGCTCCCCGGCGTACTGCCGGTGCTCAATCGCGCGGCCGTCGAAAAGGCACTGCGGCTCGGGCTCGCAGTAGGCGCGACCATCAACATGCAATCGGTGTTTGCACGGAAGAATTATTTCTATCCCGATTTGCCGAAGGCCTACCAGATCAGCCAGTACGAGGTTCCGATCGTCGCGGGCGGGCAGCTCGATATATTGGTCGACGGCGCCGAGAAAACTGTACGTCTCACGCGCGCGCATCTCGAAGAGGACGCCGGCAAGTCGCTGCACGAAGATTTCCACGGTGCGACCGGCATCGATCTCAACCGTGCCGGCACGCCTTTGCTCGAGATCGTCTCCGAGCCGGATATGCGCTCGGCGCAGGAAGCGGTCGCGTATGCGAAGGCCCTGCACGCGCTCGTGCGCTGGATCGACATCTGCGACGGCAACATGCAGGAAGGATCCTTCCGCTGCGATGCCAACGTATCGGTACGCCCCGTCGGTCAGGAAAAGTTCGGCACGCGCTGCGAGATCAAGAATCTCAATTCGTTCCGCTTTCTCGAGCGCGCCATCGAGTTCGAGGTGCGACGCCAGATCGAGCTGATCGAGGACGGCGGCACGGTGGTGCAGGAGACGCGCTTGTACGACCCGGACCGCGACGAGACGCGCTCCATGCGCAGCAAGGAAGACGCTCACGACTACCGATACTTCCCGGATCCCGACCTGCTGCCGCTCGCGATCTCGGAAGATTGGCTTGCGCGCGTGCGCAACGAAATGCCCGAGCTGCCGCACGCGAAGCGCGATCGCTTCGTAAGCCAGTACGGACTGACGGCGTACGATGCGGCGTTGCTCACCGGCGCGCGCGATCTCGCCGACTACTTCGAGACCGCGGCAGCGGGCGCGGACGCGAAGAGGGGTAAGCTCGTCGCCAACTGGATCAGCGGCGCATTGAGCGCTCGACTCAACGAGGGAGGCATCGAAGTGAACGCGAGCCGCATCTCGGCGCGCCAACTGCGCCGCCTGGTCGATCGCATTGCCGACGGCACGATCTCGGGCAAGATCGCAAAAGACGTGTTCGATGCGATGTGGGCCGGAGAAGCGCAGGGCGACGATGCGGCGGACGCCCTCATCGCGGCGAAAGGGCTGAAACAGATCTCCGATACCGGCGCGCTGGAGAAAATGGTGGACGAGGTGCTCGCCGCCCATCCGCAGCAGGTCGCCGACTACCGCAGCGGCAAGGAGAAGGCGTTCAATTCGCTGGTGGGGCAGGTGATGAAAGCCACCAAGGGCAAGGCGAATCCCCAGCAATTGTCGGAAATTCTGAAGCGCAAGCTCGCCCCAGGCTAGCGCGCGCCGGTGGAAGGGCGCACGCGAGGCTCACTTCTTCGTGAGCGTGGCGCCTCTCAGCTCCGCGTAGCGCTTCTTGTATTCGGCGTAGCGCGCCCGGATCTCTTCCTTTTCCTTTTCTTTGCCGGCGATCGTCTGCTCGATGCGCTTGATCTCGTCACCGGCTTTCGACATGTCGTCCCTCAGCACGTCGGTGCCGCCCTTCTTCGCTTTCTCCGCGGCGTCGAGCCGGCTCTTCGTATCCTTCTGCCGGTCGGTGGCGTTCTTCAGCGACACGCGCAGCTGGCTGAGCTGTCCTTCTATCGCTTGCAAGTCACGCTCGCGCTTCGCGTCGATCTCCGCTTCGTTGCTGAACGTGTTGAGGAGAGCGTTGTCCTGGCGCTTCTGCTCGGCAGCGCGGCGCTCGGCTTCCGCTTTCGCCTTGGCGGCTTCGTCGGCCTGAGCGCGCTGCCGCGCCTCCTCCTGGACCGAATCGGTCGATTTGCGCGTGACGCCCCGCTTGTCCAGTTCCTTGGTCGCGCTTTCCTGATACTCGGGCGGCACCGAGTCGCCGCACCCGATCACCTTGCCCGACTTGTCTTTCCAGCACACGATCTTCGCGGACGCTCCTGGCAGCGGCGCGGCGAGCATTACGGCGGCGCACACGATCGCGGACAGGGAAGCAGCATTCGTCTTATTCATGGGCGGCGACTCCATAGCGCTCACGGTAGGCATCGACGGCGCGCAGGTGCTCGGCCATCGCCGGGTCGGCGCGCAGGTAAGCGACGAGATCGTCGAGGTTGGCCACGCTCACCACAGGGGTGCCGTACTGTTCCGTGACTTCCTGCGTCGCGGACAGCTCACTGGTGCCGCGTTCCATCCGATCGAGCGCGATGACCACGCCGCACGGTACGGCCTGCGCTTCACGAATGAGCGCGACCGATTCACGCACCGACGTGCCGGCGGAAATCACGTCGTCGACGATCAGCACGCGGCCGGTGAGCGGCGCGCCTATCACTGTGCCGCCCTCGCCGTGGTCTTTCGCTTCCTTGCGGTTGAAGCTGTAGTCCACGTTGCGTCCGCTGTCCGAAAGGGCGATGGCGACCGCGGCGACGAGCGGTATGCCCTTGTATGCCGGACCGAACAGCATGTCGAATGCTATGCCCGACGACAAAATTGCTTTCGCGTAGAATTGCGCGAGCTGTTTCAGCGAGGCGCCGTCGTGGAACAGGCCCGCATTGAAGAAATACGGCGACAGGCGGCCCGCCTTGGTCTTGAACTCGCCGAATCGCAGGACGTTCTGCTGCACGGCGAAACGGATGAACTCGAGTCGAAAATCGGAAGGCATCTGAGCGGCGCTCGGGGAACGCAGCGTTCACCCGCGCCATTGCGGCGGGTGCAACGCGGAATTGTTATCGATGCTTCGAATTATAACGCTTAACCTCAATGGCATCCGCTCGGCGGGGCGCAAGGGATTCTTCGATTGGCTGGCCGCGAGCGGCGGCGACATCATCTGCGTGCAGGAGCTCAAAGCTCAATTGTGCGACATGGTCGAAGACATGCTCGCGCCCGCGGGCTACCACGGCTATTTCCATTGCGCCGAGAAGAAGGGTTACAGCGGCGTGGGCATTTACACGAAGCGCAAGCCGCAAGCGGTCGTCGAGGGGCTCGGCGTACCGGATATTGACGCCGAAGGCCGCTACCTGCGCGTCGACTACGCGGACTTGAGCGTCATCTCGGTGTACCAACCATCCGGATCCAGCGGCGAAGAACGCCAGCGCATCAAGTTCGGCTTCATGGACCGCTTCTTCCCCCATCTCGGAAAGCTGCGCGCCGAGGGCAGGGAAATCGTGTTGTGCGGCGACTGGAACATCGCGCACAAGGAAATAGACCTCAAGAACTGGCGCGGTAACCGCAAGAACTCCGGATTCCTGCCGGAAGAGCGCGAGTGGCTGACGCGTGTCTTCGAGGAGCTGGGCTGGGTGGACGTGTTCCGCTGCGTCGACGACCGGCCCGAGCAGTACACCTGGTGGTCCAATCGCGGTCAGGCGTGGGCGAAGAACGTCGGATGGCGCATCGATTACCAGATCGCCACGCCCGGCATCGCGGCGAAGGCGAAGTCGTGCGCGATCTACAAAGACGAACGATTCAGCGATCACGCGCCGCTCACGATCGATTACGACTACAAGCTGGGCGCGCGATGACGCCGTCGCCGTCTTCCGCCGCGCGCGCACGACGGCCGAGCTGGTCGGAGACGCTGGCGGCGATCTTCAGCGGCCGCATGCTGCTCGCGCTGCTGATGGGTTTTGCATCGGGCCTGCCGCTGCTGCTTACCGGGTCGGTGCTGCAGGCGTGGCTCAAGGACAGCGGGGTCGACTTGAAGGCGATCGGCCTGTTCGCGCTCGTGGGCCTGCCGTACACACTCAAGTTCCTGTGGTCGCCGCTGTTCGACCGCTACGCGCTGCCGCTCTTCGGCCGCAGGCGCGGCTGGCTGCTTATCGTTCAGCTCGCGCTTGCCGCTGCGCTCCTCGCGCTGAGCTACGCCGCGCCGACGCCGCACGATCTGCTGCCGATCTCCATCGCAGCGTTGCTGGTCGCGTTCTTTTCCGCGTCGCAGGACATCGTGATCGATGCGTATCGGCGGGAGAGCTTGCGCGAAGCCGAGCTTGGCCTCGGCTCCGCCCTGTACGTCAACGGTTACCGCGTAGGGATGCTGCTCGCCGGCGGCGGCGGGTTGATACTCGCCGACTGGAGCTCCTTCCCGATGATGTATCGGCTCATGGCGGGCTTTATGCTCGCGGTCATAGCCGTGACGCTCTACGCGCCCGAGCCGGCGCTGCCCGAAGGCAGGCCGCGCACGTTGATGGAAGCGGTATTCCTGCCGTTTCGCGACTACTTTACGCGCGATGGTGCCTGGCTCGCGCTCGCCTTCATTCTGTTCTACAAGCACGGCGACACGATGGCCTCGGCGATGACCATCCCGTTCTATCTCGACCTCGGCTATTCGAAGACCGAGATCGGCGCGGTGGTGAAGCTGTTCGGCTTCTGGGCGACCATCGCGGGCGGCACGTTGGGCGGCGTCTGGATACTGCGCATCGGCATGGATCGGGCGCTCTGGCTGTTCGGCCTTGGCCAGATGCTGTCGACGCTCGGTTTTGCGGTGCTCGCCGGCCTGCCGCCCAGTGACGCCGCGTTGGCTACCGTGGTCGCGATCGAAAACTTCACGGGCGGACTCGGTACGGCGGCGTTCGTCGGCTTCATGGCGGCCCTCACGGACAAGCGCTTCACGGCTACTCAGTATGCGCTGCTGTCGAGCCTAATGGGCGTCCCGCGCGTGCTGGCTGCCGCGCCAACCGGATGGCTGGCCGCGACCATGGGCTGGACAGCGTTCTTCACATTCTGCGCGTTGATCGCGATACCGGGTCTCGTGCTGCTGCGGTGGGTGAGCAAGCTGCAAAGGCGTGAGTCGTGATTAGTGAGTGATGATTCGTAGCGGCGCATCGCGCTGCGTGCACCGATTCACCACTCACTATTCACCATTCACGAACGCGTGTTCGTCACGCGGACGCGCTGCCGAAGTGGTACACCGCCAATGCCCCGAGCAGGTTGGGCCACAGGTGCACCGCGCGGCCGCGCGTGAGGACTTTGCTTTCGAGCACGCGTATGCGGCGCTCCGCGCAGAAGCGCTCGAAGTCGTCCACCGTGCAAAGATGCACGTTGGGCGTGTCGAACCACTCGTACGGCATGTTTTCCGACACCGGCATGTGGCCGCGCAAGACCTGCAGCCGGTTCTTCCAGTAGCCGAAGTTGGGGAACGTGACGATGCCTTCGCGACCGACGCGCAGCATCTCGCGAATGATGTGCTCGCTGTTCTTCACCGCCTGTATGGTCTGCGAGAGGACGACGTAATCGAACGAGTTGTCGGTGAAGTCCGCGAGCCCGCGCTCCAAGTCGCTCTGAATCACGCTGACGCCGTTCTTCACGCACGCAAGCACTTTGGTGTCGTCGATCTCGACGCCGCAGCCGGTGATCTTCCGGCGTTCTTTGAGGTACTTGAGCAGTGAGCCGTCCCCGCAGCCGAGATCGAGCACGCGCGACCCGGCCTTGATCCACGCGGCGATAGCGGCGAAGTCCGCCCGGCTGATGCCGTTGCCGTTATGGGTCATGCCGAGCACTCCCGGGCGATGCGCTCGAAGTATGCGGCGACCAGGCGGTGATAGCGTGGATCGTCGAGCAGGAAAGCGTCGTGGCCGTGCGGCGCATCGATTTCGGCGTACGTCACGTCGCGGCGGTTGTCGAGCAGCGCTTTGACGATTTCGCGCGAGCGTTCGGGCGAGAAGCGCCAGTCGGTGGTGAACGACACGACGAGAAAGCCGGCCTTCGCCGGCGCGAGCGCGCGCGTGAGATTGCCGTCGTGCTCGAACGCGGGATCGAAATAATCTAGCACTTTGGTGATGCGCAAATAAGTGTTGGCATCGAAGTACTCGGCGAACTTGTTGCCCTGATGGCGCAAGTACGACTCGATCTCGAATTCGGTGTCGAACGTGTAGTTCACCTTGCCGTGCTTCAACTGCCGCCCGAACTTGCTCGCCATCTCGTCATCGGACAAGTACGTGATGTGGCCCACCATGCGCGCAACGCGCAATCCGCGCTTGGGCGTTGCGCCGTGCTCCTGGTAGTGGCCGCCGTAGAAGTCAGGATCGGTGATGATCGCCTGACGTGCGACTTCGTTGAAGGCGATGTTCTGCGCGGAAAGCTTGGGCGTGCACGCGATGATGACCGCGTGGCACAGGCGCTCCGGATACTGAATCGTCCACGCCAGGGCCTGCATGGCGCCCAGGCTGCCGCCCATCACCGCCGCGAAACGCTGGATGCCGAGGCGATCGGCGAGCCGCGCTTGCGCGGCGACCCAGTCCTCCACCGTGACGATAGGAAAGTCGCCGCCCCACGGCTTGCCGGTGCGCGGATTCACAGTGCGCGGCCCGGTCGAGCCGTGGCAGCCGCCGAGATTGTTCACACCGACGACGAAGAAGCGGTTGGTGTCGAGCGGCTTGCCGGGACCGATCATGTTGTCCCACCAGCCGACGTTGTCCGGGTCGTCGGCGTAACGGCCGGCGACGTGGTGCGAAGCATTGAGCGCGTGGCAGACCAGCACGGCATTCGACGCTTGCGCGTTCAACGCGCCGTACGTCTCGTAAACGAGGTCGTAGCCTTCGAGCACGGCGCCGCTTTTGAGGCGCAAGGACTCGTCGAACCGCGCGTGCTGCGGGGTAACGAAGCCTACCGATCGTTCGCTGCTGCTCCCGTCCATGTCGGGCTACTTTCGTTCGTCATGTGCCGAGTGCGCCGGGCAATAAAAAACCCGGCGACGCTTGCGCGGCCGGGTCTGGAGATACGTCTGATCTCTTTAGCCGGATTTATTACGCGCCCGCAAGCTGATATCAAATCGGCGCGATGGAACGGCGCTCAAATTACCCGCGCCGGACCGGGTTGTCAAATAGCTGCGTCACTAATAGGTGTTGAGCTCCTCCAGCGCCGCGCGCAGGCGGTGCGGGTCGTTCATACGCAGCATGCGGCGCGCGAGCGGCTTGATGCGCGAGAGATCGGTCTGGAGGATGCGCTGCTTTACGTCGAGCAGATGGGCCGAATGCATCGAGTACTGCCGCAGCCCGAGGCCGAGCAGCAGGCGCGTGAGCGTGAGATCGCCCGCCATTTCCCCGCACAGCGCTACCGGCACGCCGGCGCGCTCCGCCGTTTTGAGCACGTGGGCGATGAGCTGCAGTATGGCCGGATGGAGCGGATCGTACAAATGCGACACCGTGTCGTCGGTTCGATCGATGGCCAGCGTGTACTGGATGAGATCGTTCGTTCCTATCGACATGAAGTCGAGCTTGCGCATGAATATGCCGAGCGCAAGCGCAGCCGCCGGCACTTCGATCATGCCGCCCACCTTGATGTCTCGGTCGTACGCTATGCCCTGATCGTCGAGGCTCTGCTTTGCCTGCTTGATGAGTCCGAGCGTCTGCTCCAGCTCGCCCGCGGTGGCGAGCATGGGGATCATGATGTTGACGCGCCCGTACGCCGATGCGCGCAGCAGCGCACGCAACTGTATGAGGAAGCGCTTGGGCTCGATGAGGCACAGTCGGATCGCGCGCAAGCCGAGCGCCGGGTTCGCCGGCGTGCGCTGTTCGCTGTCGCCGCTCACCTTGTCGGCGCCGAGGTCGTACGTGCGTATGGTCACCGGCATGCCGTCCATGTCCTGCGCCACCTTGCGGTACGCCTCGAACTGTTCGTCTTCGTCCGGGAGTCCGTTGCGTCCCAGGAACAGAAACTCGCTGCGGAAGAGCCCTATGCCGGTCGCGCCGTTCTCCTTGGCCTGCGGTACGTCGCTCGGCAGCTCGATATTGGCCTGCAGTTCGACCGGCACGCCGTCGACGGTCTCGGTCCGCGTGTTGCGCAGGCGCTTGAGCTTCTGCCGCTCCAGGTCGAATTGCCGGCGCCGCAGCTCGTATTCCGCGAGCGCCTGCGGGTCGGGATCGACGATTACGACGCCTTGCGTGCCGTCGACGATGACGAGATCGTTTTCCCGGATGAGCTGTCTTGCCGTGTGCAGCGCCACGATAGACGGAATGTTGAGGCTGCGCGCGACGACTGCCGTGTGCGACGTCGTGCCGCCCAGATCGGTGATGAAGCTCGCGAACTGGTGCTGCTTGAACTGCACGACGTCGGCGGGCGATAGATCGCGCGCCACGAGGACGACGGCGCCGTTCGGCCCCGCCGACGGCGGCGGGACGTGGCCTGGCTGCCCGGTGAGCGCCTTCAGCACGCGGTCGACCACCTGGAATACGTCGGCGCGGCGCTCGCGCAAGTACGCGTCGTCGATCTCGTCGAATTGCGCAAGCAGCGCATCCATCTGCACCTTCACCGCCCATTCGGCGTTGCATCGCTCGGCGGCAATGATGTTGCGCGGCACGGCGGAGAGCATCGTGTCGTTCAAGATCATGAGATGCAGATTGATGAACGCGGCGAACTCGGCGGGCGCGCCGGGGGGAACCTGGTCGCGCAGCGTTTCCAGATCGTGCCGCACATCGGCGATGGCGGCATCGAAACGCGCGAGCTCTTCGTCGACCTGCGCTTCGGGAACGGTGTAGTGCGCCACTTCAAGGCGCGCGTGCGAGACGAGGTGAGCGTGACCTATCGCCACGCCGCTCGAGACGCCGATGCCGTGCAAGGTAAAGCTCATGTGCCGCTACGCGGGTGAGGAGTGAGGAGTGAGGAGTGAGGAGCAAAAGCACGCACTCCGTGCACACTCCTGACTCCTGACTCCTGACTCCTCACGATTCAATTATTCCGATTCGCCGAATCGCTGCGCGACGAGCTGGGCGACAGCGGCGATCGCCTCGGCTTCGTCGGGACCGTCGGTTTCTATCATTATGCGCGATCCCTTGGCCGCTGCGAGCATCATGACGCCCATGATGCTTTTGGCGTTCACGCGCTTGCCGTTCCGGCTGACCCAGACATCGGCCTGGTAGCGTCCTGCGGTTTCGGTGAGTTTTGCTGACGCGCGGGCATGCAGCCCGAGCTTGTTGATGATCTCAACTTCCTGTTGCTGCATTGTGTACGCTCAACGTCGGGATACGGACCACGCCTTCGCAGCCGCCGGAGATTGCCTTGTTGATGAGGGTAGTCATGTCCCGCTCCCGGTAGGTGAGCGCCCGGATGAGCATCGGCAGGTTCACGCCCGCGATGCCTTCGACTCTGCCCGGGATGGTCAGCTTGCAGGCGATGTTGCAGGGCGTGGCGCCGTAGATGTCCGACAGGATCAGCACACCGTCCCCGTCGTCGAGCTCTTTCACCAGGGCGCGGGCATGGGGCAGGAGAAGCAGCGGGTCGTCGTGGGCCGTGACGCCAAGCTGCCGCACGCGCGGCGGCCGCTTGTTGAGCACGTGGCTCGCGCAGTGGATCAGGCTTTCGCCGAACGTCCCGTGCGCGATGATGAGGATCCCTATCATGTGAGGGTGGCGGGTTACGCAAACCGCGCATTCTACGCCTTTTGTGAGGGCGTAGCAGGGAGCGTGCCGGGTGGATCGGCAGCCCCGGCTAGGGCAGCGCTTCCAGGGCGTCTATCATCATCCCGGCGACGTTAAAGCCCGTCTGCTGCATGATTTCCTGGAAGCAGGTCGGGCTGGTGACGTTCACCTCGGTGAGGTAGTCGCCGATCACGTCCAGGCCGACGAGCAGCAGTCCTTGCGCGTGCAGGCCGGGACCCAGGGCCTGTGCGATTTCGCGGTCCCGGGCCGTCAGCTCGCGGGCCACGCCCCGGCCGCCCGCAGCCAGGTTGCCGCGCGTCTCGCCCGGCTGTGGTATCCGCGCCAGAGCATACGGGACGGGCTGGCCGGCGATGATCAGCACGCGCTTGTCGCCGTCCTTGATCTGCGGGATGTAGCGCTGCGCCATGATCGTGCGCCGGCCGTAGTGCGTGAGCGTTTCGATGATGACGTTCACGTTCGGGTCTTCGCGGTGCACGCGGAACACCGACGTGCCGCCCATGCCGTCGAGCGGCTTGAGAATGATGTCCTGATGCTGTGCGAGGAAGCTGCGTACCCGTTGCTCCTGCCGCGTCACCAGCGTAGGGGCGGTGTAATCGGGGTAGCGGGCGATCGCGAGCTTCTCGTTGTGATCGCGAATGGCGCGCGGCTTGTTGACCACGCGCGCGCCCTGCGCCTCGGCGAGCTCCAGCAGATAAGTGCTGTAGACGTACTCCATGTCGAAGGGCGGGTCCTTGCGCATCATCACGACATCGAACTGATGCAGCGGCGTCTCCGTTGCAGGCTCGAGGTCGTACCAGCGGCCTCCACCGCTCTCGTCGCCGGT
>JBLNBW010000227.1:0-11962 GCA_050260255.1 Rhodospirillaceae bacterium
AAAGACGGAGATAACTATTACGTTGCGCGTGCGAATGCCCTCGAAAACAACGTATCGCTGTATTACACGACGAACGGCCGCCGCAATACGATCAAATACGTCGACGCGCCCGTGCCGCCAAACACCTGGCACGTGCTCCGTGTGGATTTCTCCGGCACGGCGATCAAGGTGTCGTTGAACGGAAAGACGTATATCGAAGCGCAGGACACCCACATCACTGGCGGCGGTGGGGTTGGCGTATGGACGAAGGCGGACAGCGTCACTGCATTCGACGATTTCAGCTATGGCGGCGCGCCGGCCAAGTGATACGCGGAAGATTTCTATGACAATTTACCCAATGAAACCTCTGGTATGCAACGCTGCGAAACTTGCCGGGCTGTCGGAGCGGCTCATCGTGAGCCATTACGAGAACAACTATGGCGGAGCGGTCAAGCGCCTGAACGCGATTGCCGCGCAGCTTGCCGACCTCGACTTTGCGAAAGCACCGGTCTACGTCGTCAACGGGCTGAAGCGCGAGGAGTTGATTGCGACGAACTCCATGATCCTGCACGAGCTGTACTTCGACTCGCTCGCGCCCGACGAGTCGCCGAGCGCGGACACGCTCGAGGCCTTGAGCCGTCACTTCGGCTCGTTGGAGCGCTGGCACGCCGAGTTCAGCGCAATGGGCAAGGCATTGGGCGGCGGCTCGGGATGGGTGCTGCTCACGTGGTCGCAACGCGACGGCAGGCTGGTGAATCAGTGGGCCGCCGACCATACGCATGCAATGGCCGGTGCAACACCAATACTGGCGCTCGACATGTACGAGCACTCGTACCACATGGACTACGGCGCCCGGGCAGCCGCGTACGTCGATGCTTACATGAGCAATATCGCGTGGTCTCGCGTGGCGACGCGACTTGCGGCATGCACGCGCTCTTGAGATATCCAATCGATTTCGAATGGAGAACATCATGTCTTCAATTTCTGTACAGGAGCTTCGGCAATCGCTCGATACGGCATCCCCGCCGCTCGTCATAGACGTCAGGAGATCCGGTGACTACCTCGCATCCGGCGTCACGGTTACCGGGGCGCTTCGCCGCGATCCAGATGCAGTCGATTCGTGGGCGACCGAGTTGCCGGCCGCGAGTCGCGTCGTGGCGTATTGCGCCCACGGACGGAGTGCCAGCCAGGGCGTGGCGGCGGCGTTGAGTTCCTGCGGTATCAATGCCTCGTATCTCGAAGGCGGACTCGAGACGTGGCAGACGGCGTCGGGCGCCATCGACCATAAGCCGATCGGCGGTCCGTCTCGCTGGGTTACGCGCGAGCATCCGAAAATCGATCGAATTGCATGCCCTTGGCTGATACGTCGATTCATCGAGCGAGAGGCTGAGTTGCTGTATGTCTCCACGCCGCACGTTCGCGAAACGGCGGCGGCACGCGACGCGATCCCGTACGACATACCGGACGTGCATTTTTCGCACGAGGGAGAGAAATGCAGCTTCGATACTTTTCTGCGGCATTACCGCTTGCAGGACCCGGCGCTGCAACAGCTCGCCGTGATCATCCGCGGAGCGGACACGGCAAAGCTCGACATCGCGCCTCAAGCAGCGGGGCTTGCGGCGATTTCCCTCGGTCTGTCGCGCAATTGCCCCGACGATCATGAGATGTTGCGTCACGGGATGGTGATATACGACGCGTTGTACACCTGGTGCAAGGAGGGGCAGGACGAACTTCATACATGGAATCCAAAAGCCTACGCATGACCCGCTGGTTGTTACTCCCTGCGGCTGTAACTTGCAGCGCGGCCGGCGCGGCGCACTTCACACGCCTCACTGCGTCCCAAATCAAGCACAGAATCGCACGTCACATTATCACTGACGACGCGCACTGGTCAGATCGGTTCGATACCGATGGTCGGCTTCATACACTGGAGCCCGGGCGACCAAAGAACGGTAGTTGGCGCATTAGCGGGAACGAGCTATGCACGATTCGAGGGCGACGGAAAGCGGGGGAGGAGTGCTTTGAGGTGTGGGTGCGGGGCGAAAAGTCGAACTGCGCCGGGACTGCATTACCGTTATATCTGCATATTTGCGTGTTTCGAATCAACCGGCTGGACTTGATTAGAAGCAGAGATGTTCGGGGAAAGCGCTTACCCTTAAATGACCGGGTAATGGAGACCTCCTATGCGTACTGCTTACATTTGCACGGCTGTAGCTGTTTCGGCGATCAGCGCGATCGTCCCTTCACCGGCTTTTTCGGCCCAGGCACCCTTCGACACGGCAAGCATCGAAAAGGCAACGGGCTTGAAAGGGGCGTACGTCGAGCAGGAAGGCGTGTTCAAGATTGCCTTTCCTCGCAACGACGTGAAAGTCGCCGTTGACGGCTTGCCGATGCTCCCGTTCATGGGACTCACATCGACCGCGTTTTTCAAACGAGGGCACGGCTCGAATGTCATGATGATGGGTGACACCGTTCTGATGCAGGACGAGGTGAACCCGGTCATGAGCGTCGCTCTGGACAGCGGGCTGGAGGTGACCGCCTTACATAATCACTTCTTCTTCGACGAGCCGAAAGTCTACTTCATGCACATCGGTGGCGAAGGGGAGGCAGCGAAGCTTGGGGCCGCAGTAAAGCGGGTCTATGACAAGATCCGAGAAATTCGCGCATCTTCTTCGGAGCCGGCAACGCGGTTCACCGGCAAGCGGGTATCCCAGCAAAACGCGATTACGGCCGCGCCGCTGCAGCAGATCTTCGGCCTGAAGGGCGATACGACCGACGGCATGTTTAAGGTTGTCTTTGGCCGCACCGCTCATATGCACGGCATCGAGGTCGGTAAAGAAATGGGCGTGAATACCTGGGCTGCATTCGCAGGCACGGATGACCAAGCCGTGGTCGATGGTGATTTCGCGATGCTGGAAAACGAGCTCCAGGGTGTTCTCAAGGCCATGCGCAAGGCCGGAATCAACATCGTATCGATTCACCACCATATGACGCGGGAGGAGCCGCGATACATCTTTCTGCACTACTGGGGTGAAGGTAAGTCCCAGGAACTGGCACGCTCCATCAAGCAGGTCATTGATACGCAAACCAAGACCGCGGCGAAGCAGTGAGGTCCGATGACACCCGGCGCCGCGTCGTGACCGCTTGCGTCGCGGTCGTGAGCTTCGGGTATTCGCTGGCCAGCCTCGCGTATCGGCTCTCCGGTCATCCCGAGTCGTCCCAACTGGAGAAGGCAGGCGTCCGGACGTATGTCAATGTGCCAAGCTCCCATAGCGTTGAGATCGTCGATCGCGTGAAAGGAGAAGTTGTCGCGACATAGAGCGTGCAAGGCGCGCGCAACCTTCCCTATGGCATTGGACGAGACCGGGAGGCGCCGCGCCTATTCGTCGGAGCCCGGTCGTCGGCAGTACTAATACTTTATGCCACCAATAGCGGGAAGGTGGTTGCGACAATGCCGATCGGCGGGGACACGGTCGATCTGTTTTTCGATGCGGATCGGAAGCGGATTTACGTGATTTGTGGTGAGGGACGCATCGACCGACATCGTGAGCCAGGACGCCGGCGGTCATTACACGAACGAGGCGTCGCTGAAGACGGCGCCCGGTGCGCGGACCGGGCTCTTTGCTCCGGAGCAGCGAACGATATATGTCGCCGCGCCGCGAGCGGCGCGCAATTCGGCGCGGATACTGGTGTACAAAGCGCGTCGCTGACCGGGTTCGCGCGCGTACGCAAGAAAAGGCCGATGGAGTTGCCTCCATCGGCCTCTTATAGTGGCAACAACGCTTAGCGGACGATAGAGCTGCCCACTGCGCTGCCGAGCACGGTGCCGATCGCGATGGCAGCGGTCTTGCCGTTGCCATTGCCTATGGTGCTGCCCAGTGCGGCGCCCGCGATCGCGCCGCCCACCGTGCCGACGATGCTGGCCGGTACGCCGTACGGTGGTGCCGGACCGTACACCGGCGCGGGCGCCGGGGCCGGATAGGCAACGCGCGGTTGCTCAACGTAGACCGGGCGCTCTACATAGACCGGGCGCTCGACGACGACGCGGCGCTCGACCACCATGGGCCGCTCGACGTAAACGCGTTCCACCACGCGCGGACCGTAAGCGTAGTGATTGCGCTCGTAATGCTTCGCGCGATAGCCGTGAGCCGGGGCCCAGTAGGGCGGATCCGCGAGGGCGGGCGCGGCGGCGACCAACGTGATGGCTGCGGCGGCTATGCCGATCAAATTCTTCGCTAACATGGTGGTACTCCTTTCTGTTTGAACCCTGTGCACTACAACGCCGATGCTATAGAAGCGGCGCACGGTCGTGTTGAACTAAAGTGCAACAGACTTTTATGGTTGTAACGAATTGTTAACGACTGGGCTCATGTGTGCGAAACATCACATCGCGATGTCATCGAAGACCGAGCGAGAACAACGGGATGATGACTTGCGCATGAAGCCTGCGATGAGGCGAGACGATGACGCAATGCCATCGTGCCTAGCGCCGGGGACGCTCGGTTGACCACCCACCGAGCGATCCTTACTATGCGCCATTCGCGGCTTGCCGCCGCGTCCACGCACTGCGCCGCAAACGGCGATTCGGAGAGGAGAACGGATGATACGCAAGCTACGCACCGAGCGCGACAATCAACAATGGATGCTCGATCTCGCGCTCAACATGCGCGGCCGGGTACAAAACTTCGAGCGCGACGACATCGAAGTGCCGGCGGGAAAGCGCGCCCGCAACTACCGCATGCTGCCCAAGGTGTGGCGCGAAGCGGCCGAGCGTCAGGAGCTGCTGGCGAAACGCGCCGCCGCGCGCGGGGCGAACGCGACCGCGACTTACCACTACGACCACGCCATCGAGGCATATCGGATGGCGCAGCACCCCATCTACTTCGACAACCATCCGGTGAAGAAGCAGCTCTACAGGAAGCTCTCGGAGATGGTGGATCGACGCTCCGAGGTGGCCGATTATCCGATCGAGCGGGTGGAAGTGCCGTTCGACGACGGCAAGACGATATCGTGCCTGTTTCATCTGCTGCCGGATCGCCGCAAGGCGCCCGTCGTGATCTACGTGCCGGGCATGGATCAGACAAAGGAGGTGTTTCCCAAGGCGTATCACAACATCGCGCTCTCGCGCGGTTTCCACGTCATCGCCATGGACGGCCCGGGCCAGGGCAACTCGAACATGCAGAAGATCCGCTCGGTCGGCGACAACTACGAGCGCGCGGGCGCCGCGGTGATCAGCTACCTCATGAAGCGTCCGGAAGTCGACAAGAAGAAGATTGCGATCTACGGGATCAGCATGGGCAGCTACTGGTGCCTGAGGCTCTCGAGCTACGACCATCGGGCCGCAGCGGTGGTGAGCTCGGTGGCGTGCTTCAATCCGAACAACACGATCTTCACGCAGTCGTCCCCGCGCTTTAAGCAGATGTTCATGTACATGGCGGGCTATGAGGACGAGCAGAAGTTCGACGAGGAAGTCGCGAAGGGCATGACTGTGCGCGGCTACATGGACAAGATCACGTGCCCGACGCTGCTCGTCACCGGGGAATTCGATCCGCTGTGCCCGCTCGAGGACGCCGTGGAGGCCTTCGAGGATCTGAAGGTGCCCAAGGAGATGTGGGTCGTCGAGAACCAGTACCATCCGCTGTGGGGATTGCCGAACTTCGGCGGCATGGATTGCCACGACTACGTCTTCGACTGGCTGAAGCAGTTCTTCGACGGCACGGTGAAGCCTAAGCGCAGCGGCAAGATCTCGTACATCCGCGAGAACGGCGACGGACCCTGGGGCGATTGCGCCTGGACGCCGCCGATCCGCCGTGGACAGCCGTACTTCTAGTCCGACGCGGTCGCGCCGGACCCGCTGCGCTCGTCATCGCACCATCAGCCGCGCGCGGGCCGCCCGCTGCGCGGGTGACGCGGCTCGGAGCGGGAAATCTCCGGAACGGGCTTGGGGCTTGCAAGGCACAGAAACGGAAGACGAATCATGCGTTGGGAAGACGAAAGGCGTAGCGAGAACATCGAGGACCGCCGCGGCATGAGCTTCGGCGGTCCCGGCGTGCAGCTCGGCGGTCTCGGCATCCTGATCGTGTTCGTCGTGTCGCTGTTCACCGGCATTTCGCCCGCCACGCTGCTCAACATGCTTCAGGGCGTGGCACCGCCCCAGCAGCAGGTGCAGCAGGCGCCGGCGGGCACGCCCGACGCACGCGACAGGCAGGCCGACTTCGTCGCAGCGGTTCTCGGCTCGACCGAAGACACGTGGGCGCGCATTTTCGCTCAGCACGGTGCGCGCTATCAGGCGCCGCGGCTGGTGCTCTTCACCAATGCCACGCCGTCCGCGTGCGGCATGGGGCAGGCTGCGATGGGTCCGTTCTACTGTCCCAGCGATGGCAAGGTCTACATCGACCTTCATTTTTTCCGCGAGCTCGATCGCCGCTTCGGCGCTCCCGGCGATTTCGCGCGAGCATACGTGGTTGCGCACGAAGTCGGTCACCACGTGCAGAACCTCACCGGGATTGCCGAAAAGGTGGCGCGGGCATCCGGGCGCGGCACGCGTGGCGGGGCCGGGTCGCTACAGGTGCGGATGGAGCTGCAGGCCGATTGTTACGCGGGCGTCTGGGCGCGCAATGCCAACGACGCCCGCCGACTCCTCGAGCCGGGCGATGTCGAAGAAGGCATACGCGCCGCCGAGGCGATAGGCGACGATACGCTGCAGCGCCAGACGCAGGGACGCGTCGTGCCGGAGAGCTTCACGCACGGCAGCTCGGAGCAGCGGGTGCGCTGGTTCAGTACCGGATTCAATTCCGGGAAGATGGAGGCGTGCGATACGTTTCGCGCGGCCTCGCTTTGAACGTGATGCCGCTTGCGCGCGAATTCAGGAAGAACGGCAGCGGCGCGCATCGGCAGATCGGGACGCAGCGGCGTCGCGAGGGCAAACGCCGGACACGCCGGCGGCGTAGCCTCTACACCACTGGAACGCATCTCAAAATGCCACAAGACCATAGACAGGGTTTACAAGATTTACGCGATTGAGGCGAGAAGCTCCACGTTGTTATCTTAATTCCTGCGCATTTTGTTTTTGAGCCGCTCGTAACGAAAGCAACATCGCTCGGGAGCCGCATAACACCGCGCGCCGGCGCTGCGCTATCATTGCGCGCTACTTCCCACACCGAAAGCCTTGCATGACCCAGGATGTCGTACGCCATCTCGCCACCGATGGTCGTTCCTTTCGCTATTACAGCCTGATCGCAGCAGCAAGCGATCCGCGTTACGCCGGCGTACTCGAGCTGCCATACGCGTTGCGGGTTGTCGCCGAGAACCTGCTGCGCCGCTCGCCGGGTGCGGAGGGCGAGCGCATGCTCCAGGCGTTGGCGAACGGCGAACGCGGCTTCGAAATTCCGTTCTATCCTGCGCGCGTGCTTCTGCAAGACATGCTGGGCGTGCCGCTCATGGTCGATTTGGCTGCGCTGCGTGACTCGGTTGCGCGCGCCGGCGGTGACCCGCTTACCGTAAATCCGCGCATACCGGTCGATTTCGTCGTCGATCACTCGGTCATCGCCGATGTCGCAGGCACCTCTGAGGCCGCGCGTCGCAATCGCGAGCTCGAATACGCCCGCAACGCCGAGCGTTTCGAATTCATCGCGTGGTGCCAGGGTGCGTTTCGGAATCTGCGCGTCGTGCCGCCGGACAGCGGTATCGTGCATCAGGTGAACGTGGAGCGGCTTGCGCGCGTCGTATGGGCGAACGAGGAAGACGGGACGACGGTCGCGTATCCCGACACGATGATCTGCAACGACAGTCATTCGCCGATGGTGAGCGGCATCGGCGTTCTCGGCTGGGGTGTAGGCGGGATCGAAGCGGAGGCGGCGATGCTGGGCAAGCCGCTGTCATTACGGGTTCCGGAAGTGCTCGGCGTGCGGATGACCGGCGAGCTGCCGGCCGGCGCGACGGCAACCGATCTCGTGTTGACGATCACGGAGCTGCTGCGCCGCCACGGCGTGGTCGGCAAGTTCGTCGAATTCTACGGCCCCGGCCTGGATGGGCTCCCCGTTGCCGACCGCGCGACGATTGCCAACATGGCGCCGGAGTATGGCGCGACCTGCGTGTACTTTCCCGTCGATCGTGCGTGCATGGAATACCTTGCGTTCACCGGCCGCGATGCGACCCATATCGGGCTCGTGGAAGCGTATTGCAAAGCGCAGCATTTGTGGCGCGATGCATCGAGCCCCGTGCCGCGCTTCGATGCGGTGCTGGACATCGACCTCTCGCGCGTCGAGCGCTGCATCGCTGGTCCAAGGCGTCCGCAGGAGCGCGTCCGGCTCGACGACGCGGCGAGCGGTTTCGCGGCTCAGCTGCCGACGCTCGCGCGCGACGGGCGTAAGACGCCAAAGCGCGTTGCAATCGCCGGCCGCACGCACGATCTCGGCGACGGCGATGTCGTGATCGCGGCGATCACGAGCTGCACCAACACCTCCAATCCTTCCAACATGGTTGCGGCAGCGCTGCTGGCGCGCAATGCGGCGGCACGGGGCCTGCGCTCGCAGCCGTGGGTGAAGACCTCGTTTGCGCCGGGCTCGAAGGTCGTCATGGCGTACCTGGAGCGCGCCCAGCTCGTGGAGCCGCTCGAGCAGCTCGGCTTTCACCTCGTCGGCTACGGCTGCACCACCTGCAACGGCAATTCGGGGCCGCTCGCAGCCGACGTCGAAGCCGCGATACGCGAGAACGAGCTCGTGTGCGCGGCCGTGCTGTCGGGCAATCGCAACTTCGAAGGCCGAGTGCACGCGTCGGCGCGCGCTGCTTATCTTGCTTCGCCGCCGCTGGTCGTCGCGTACGCGATCGCCGGCACGCTGACGCGCAATCTCGACACCGAGCCGCTCGGCACGGACCGCGACGGCCGTGCCGTTTATCTTCGCGACGTGTGGCCGGCGCCCGCCGAAGTGGCGCGCGTCCTCTCCACCGCGCTCACCGCGGAGTTGTATCGCGACAGCTACGCGCGGCTGTTCGAAGGTGCGCCCGAATGGCAGGCGCTGCGCGGCGATGGCAGCCCGCTGTATCGATGGCAGACGGCCAGTACGTTCCTGCGGCGGCCGACGTATTTCGACGAGGTGCCGGAGACGCCGCCACCGCTGGGCGATATCGAGGGTATGCGGCCGCTTGCCATCCTCGGCGACATGGTGACGACCGATCATCTCGCACCCGCCGGCACGATCTCGGTCAACAGTCCGGCGGGGCGTTATCTTGCTGAACGCGGCGTCGCGGCGGCGGATTTCCAGAACTATGGATTCCGGCGCGGCAATCACGAGATCGCTATGCGCGGCGCGTTCATGTCGGGCCGGCTGCGCAACGCCATGGTGCCGGGCACGGAAGGCGGCTACACGCGGCTGTATCCGGAAGGCGAGACCATGCCGATTTACGACGCCGCGCAGCAGTATAGCAGCCGCGGCGTGCCGCTCATCGTCATTGCGGGACGCGAATACGGCGCCGGCTCATCGCGCGATTGGGCGGCGAAAGGGCCAGCCCTGCTCGGGGTGCGCGTCGTGCTGGCGGAGTCGTTCGAGCGCATACACCGCTCGAATCTTGTCGGCATGGGCGTGCTGCCGCTGGAGCTGCGCGGCCTGCGTGTCGCAGACCTTGCGCTCGACGGCACCGAGCTTTTCGATGTCGTGGGCATAGCGGGCGGGCTGCGCCCCGGTGCGATGCTTGAGGTGCGCATCCATCGCAGCAACGGGACGACGTACGAGACGCGCGCGGTGGCGCGCATAGACACGCTTGACGAGCTGGAGCAGTACCGGCAGGGCGGCATACTGCCGCAAGTCTACCGGCAGCTCACCGGCACGTTGCGGGAGAGCCGGGGCGCAATCCGGAAGTAAGGAAGGCGGCGTCCCGGAAGACGCCGCCGTACGATTACCGCTTCGAAGGCATGGAGCCCCAGATCATGAAGATGATGATCGCGACGACAATCAGGCCGACCCACCAGCCCCAGTCGCCGCCGGCCGGCAGGCTCTGGATCTGTCCTGCAAGCCCGTGCACTTCCTCGTCCGTCATCGCCGCCACGCGGTCGCGCACTGCATTCGGATCCACACCCAGCGTCTGGAGCTGATTTTGCAGCTCGGTGCGGCTCAACAGGTCTTGCACCATCAGACGTTCGGATTGAGCGTGGCTCGCAGCCATCGCTTGCTGCGTTCCTATCATTCCCGCCCATGCGGAGTGAAACGACAGCATCATCACCGACACCACCAGGAAACGGCATAAGCCGCGCACCGCTGTAGCCACCATACCTGCCTCCATGATCGCCTATGAGGAAAGGCCGGTATGCCGTGCGCATCCCGGCCTCCGGGCGAGGGGCAAGGGACGTGCCCGGAGCTATGTCAGCGTTGTATCGTGATACCGGAGGCCTTGATGAGCTTGCCGTAGCGCTCGTAGTCGTACCGCAGGCGTGCGGCAAACTGCTCGGGAGTGTTCGGCACGATTTCCATGCCTTGCGTGTTCCACAGCTCCTTTATGTCCGGCGCGGCAAGAATCTTAGAAATCGACGTGTTGAGCATCGTCACGATGTCGCCCGGCGTGGCGGCCGGCGTGAATATGCCGTGCCAGCCCGTCATCTCGTAGCCGGGCAGGCCGCTTTCGGCGATGGTCGGAACCTGTGCGAGTGCGGCGGCGCGACGCGAGCCGGTCACGCCTATCGCTTTCAGCTTGCCGGCCTGCATCTGCGGCTTCACCACGGCAAGGCTGTCCCACATGAGATCGACGCGCCCGGCAACGAGATCCGTGATCGCCGCCGAGCCGCCGCCGCGATAAGGCACGTGAAGCATGTGCACGCCCGCCATCGCACAGAACAGCTCGCCGGCAAGATGAAAACCGCTGCCCACCCCCGTGGAGCCGTAAGTCAGCCTGCCGTCGCGCGACTTCGCCAACGCGATGAGCTCGCGCGCATTGCGGGCGGGTACCGCCGGATGCGCTACGAGCACGTAGGAGAAATCGGTGATCTGGACGACAGGCGCGAAATCGGTCAACGGCGCGTAGCTCACCTTGTAGAGATGCGGCGTGGCCGCCATCGCGGAGCCGGGCGCCGCAAGCAGCGTGTACCCATCGGGAGGACTTTTCGCTACGATTTCGTTGGCGATGGTTCCCGTCGCGCCGGGCCGCGCATCCACCACGACCTGATGCCCGAGCTGCTCGCTCAGTTTTTGCGCGAGCGGGCGCGCGAACACGTCGACCGCCGACCCGGTCGCGAAGCCATGCACGAGACGTATCGGCTTGGACGGATAGGATAGACCATGCGCGGCTGACGCAAGAACGGCGAATATGGCGCACAGCGCGCGGCCTGCTGCAGCGATAGTCATCGGGATCTCCTCCTCGGCGGGATATTGAGTCGTGCCGCTCCACGCGTCAATCGAGCGTCGTTGCACCCGTACCAGGCGGTCGTTACGATAGCCGCACAAGTACAAGGAGGAGAGTCATGCAAGGACGGTTGATGCGCGCAATAGGTCGCGCCGCCTGCGTCGCAATGAGCCTGTCGGCGCACGCCGCCGAACCGGCGGACGCATATCCCGCCAAGCCGGTCAGACTCATCATCGCCAACACGACAGGCACTTCGGTCGACACGCTGGCCCGCGTGCTGAGCGCGAAAATGGGCGAGCTGCTCGGACAGCAGATCGTCGCCGACAACCGCGGCGGCGCGGGCGGCATCATCGGCGCGGAGCTCGCGGCCAATGCGGCGCCCGACGGCTACACGTTGCTGATCACGTCGACCGGCGTCCAGGTCATCTCGCCGCAGCTCTACAAGAAGCTGCCTTACCATCCGATCAAGTCGTTCGCGCCGATCTCGATGTTCGCACTGACGCAGAACGTGCTGGTCGTCAATCCTACGCTCCCGGTGAAGAACGTGAAGGAGCTCATCGGGTACGCGAAAGCGAATCCCGGCAAGCTCAACATGTCGAATGCCGGCACCGGCTTTCAAAGCCATCTTGCAGGCGTGCTGTTCGCGCACATG
>JBLNBW010000228.1:0-3622 GCA_050260255.1 Rhodospirillaceae bacterium
CGACGTGCTCGCCCAGCAGATCGTGGCCGAGAGCGCGGCCGCCGAGTGGGACGAAGACGCCCTCTTCGATCTCGTGCGCAGGGCGTATCCGTACCGCGGGCTCACGCGCAAGGAGTTCGACGACGTGGTCGACATGCTGGCGCGCGGGTACACGACGCGGCGCGGGCGGCGCGCAGCGCTCGTTCACTACGATGCGGTCAATCGCAAGATACGCGCGCGGCGAGGCTCGCGCATGATCGCGATCCTGTCGGGGGGCGCGATCCCGGAGGTCTTCGATTACCGCGTGCTGCTGGAGCCCGAAGGCACGTTCATCGGCACGCTGAACGAAGACTTCGCCGTCGAGTCTCTCGCCGGCGACGTGTTCCAGCTCGGCAATACGTCGTGGCGCATCGTGCAGGTCGGCAAAGGCGTGGTGCGCGTCGCGAGCGCCGAAGGCCAGCCGCCGTCGATGCCCTTCTGGCTCGGCGAAGCGCCCGCCCGCAGCGATGAAGTCACCGCCGCCGCTTCGCGGCTGCGCGCCGGCGTCGACGCGCTTCTGCCCACGCCCGACGTGCCGCGGACTGCCGATGAGCTGGAGCCTGCGATTACATGGCTGATGAAACACTATGCGCTGCAGCGCGCGGCCGCCGAGCAGATCGCTGGCTATCTTGCGCAAGGCAAGCGCGCGCTGGGCGTCGTGCCGACGACGGCAACCATCGCGCTCGAGCGCTTCTTCGACGAATCCGGCGGCATGCAGCTCGTGCTGCACGCCCCGTACGGCAGCCGCGTCAACCGGGCATGGGGGCTCGCGCTGCGCAAGAAGTTCTGTCAGAGCTTCAATTTCGAGCTGCAGGCCGCAGCAACCGAGGAAGGGATCATCCTGTCGCTGGGCGAAGCGCATTCGTTCCCGCTAGAGGATGTGTTCCGCTATCTGCATCCGAACACCTTGCGCGAAACGCTCACGCAGGCGGTGCTCGCCTCTCCCATATTCGAGACGCGCTGGCGCTGGACGACGACGCTGGCGCTCGCCGTACCGCGCAATCGCAACGGTGTGCGCCTGCCCGGGCAGCTGCAACGCATGTACGCCGAGGATCTGCTCCAGGGCGTATTTCCGGATGCCGTCGCCTGCCAGGACAATCTGCAGGGGGTACGCGAAGTGCCGGACCACCCGCTCGTCAATCAGGCGCTGCGCGACTGCCTCGAAGAAGCGATGGACCTGCCGCAGCTCACTGAGATCCTGAAGCGCGTCGTGAACGGCGAGCTCCAGTGCGTCGCGAAAGACACTCCCGAACCTTCGGTGTTCTGCCACGAGCTGCTCAACTCCGCGGTTTACACGTTCCTCGACGATGCACCGCTCGAGGAGCGCCGGACGCAGGCCGTGTACACGCGCCGCGCGACCGAAACGCGCAATGCAGACGATCTGGGGGCGCTCGACCCGGCGGCAATACAGCGCGTGCGCGACGAGGCATGGCCGACCGCGAACACCGCCGACGAGCTCCAGGACGCGCTGGTGCTCGCCGGATACCTGCTGCCGCGTGAAGCCGCGCCGCACTGGCGGGCGCTTCTCGACACCCTGATCGCCGATGGGCGCGCCATCGATACGGGAATGCACTGGCTCGCGATCGAACGGTACGAGGAGTTCAACGCCGTACTGCCGCAAACGGTGCACCCCGTCATACCGGACCGGATACGGAAGGATTGGGCGCCGGAAGCGGCCGCCCGCGAGCTCGTGCGCGGACGCATGGAGATTCTGGGGCCCGTGACCACCTCGCAGCTCAAGGCGTCGCTGTCCGGCGCGTCTGCCGCATTGATCCACCAGGCGCTGCTCGCGCTCGAGACCGAAGGCCGCGTTCTGCGCGGCCGCTTCACGACAGGCGAGAGCGAGCTCGAATGGTGCGATCGGCGGCTGCTCGCGCGCATACACCGCTACACGCTCAACCGCCTGCGGGCGGAGATCGAGCCGGTTACGGCGGCCGATTACATGCGCTTCCTGCTGCATTGGCACCACGTCGCAGGCGACGATGTCATGAACGGCATGGAAGGCCTTGCGGCGGTCATCGAGCAGCTCGACGGGTACGAGGTACCGGCGGCGGCATGGGAGCACGACGTGCTGCCGGCCCGCGTGCGCGATTACGACGCGAGCCAGCTCGACATGCTGTGCCTGTCCGGCCGTGTCGCCTGGGGGCGGCTCACACCGATGGACGGTCCGGTGAAGACGCCGCTGCGCACTTCGCCGATGGCGCTGATGATGCGCGAGCACGCCTCGCTGTGGCGCATCGCCGAGGAAGCGCACGTGGACATGCTGAGCTCCGATGCGCGTGCGGTGTACGACGTGCTTGCGACGCGCGGCGCGTCGTTCTTCCACGAGCTCGTGGCGCACACGCGCAAGCTGCGCACGCAGGTCGAGCGTGCCCTGGGCGAGCTTGCCGGCGCAGGGTTGATCACGGCGGACAGCTACAGCGGATTGCGCGCGTTGCTCGTGCCCGAAGACAAGCGCAAGGACTTCGCCGGACGCCGTCGGCGCTCGACGTACGGCGTGGACACGGCCGGACGCTGGGCCCTGCTCCGAGCCGAAGCGTGCGGCATCGAACGCACCGAAGCGGTCGCCCGCACGCTGCTCAAGCGCTATGGCGTCGTATTCCGGGCGCTGCTCGCACGCGAGACCCGCATGCCGACGTGGCGCGAGCTCGCGACGGTGTACCGGCGGCTGGAAGCGCGCGGAGAAATACGCGGCGGCCGCTTCGTCACGGGTTTCGGCGGCGAGCAGTTCGCGCTGCCCGAAGCGGTCGGCCGGCTGCGCGCGGTGCGCAAGCAGGAAAAATCAGGCGAGATGATCGTCTTGAGCGCTGCCGATCCGCTCAACCTCGTCGGTATCGTGACGCCCGATGCGCGCGTCACCGCCATCTCGCGCAACCGCGTGCTGTTCCGCGACGGCGTAGCGATCGCGGCGCTCGAAGGCAGCGCGGTGCGCAGGCTCGCGGCTTCCGATCTCGACGACGCCACGCTGCGCAGCATGCTTGTCCGACGTGGCAGTCCGCAGACGCTCAAGCCCTACTTCCGTGTCCCGACCCGGCGCGAGATGGAAATGATGCATCGCCGGCGCGCGGCGGCGAACGACGAAGGCGATCGGATGAGAGAAAAAAACGAAGATTTACCGCCAAGGACACAAAGGACGCCAAGGAAGACAATGACATGAATTCATATCGGGAAATGCAATCGCCCTCGGCATAATCTATACGGACCAACGTGCGTACGCCTTGGCGGCAATGCCGAAACCTAACCTAGCGCCTCAAGCTCGGTCCTTCTATCGGCGCCGCTACCCGTTGAGATAGTGCCCATCCTCTTAGGATCGCCACACCGCATCAAAATTCTGATTCTCCCTTTGCGTCCTTCGCGTCCTTTGCGATGAAGCTTTGTCTTTCCTTCGCGTCCTTTGCGGTAATGCTTTCGCTTTTTTCAGGCTCGCTCCAGCTCAGCGAGCAGCAGCCGCGCCGACATGCTCAACGTGTCGAGCTCGCGCGTGCAGATGTTGAGCGGATAATGCGCCCAGCTGTCGGCGATCGACACGCAGCGCAGCTTGAGCGCCTTCGCATGCGGCGCGGCGCAATGCTCGGGCAACACCCCGAGGCCGAGCCCCGCTGCA
>JBLNBW010000229.1:0-7329 GCA_050260255.1 Rhodospirillaceae bacterium
ATCTGAACTCCGGAAGCCAGCGCTTCCACATATACGACCTCTCCGGTGGGAGGGTTCAAGTTCTCGGGCACCTGCCCGGACGCCGCGAGCGCGCTGGCGCAGCCGGTTGCTACGAATGCAGCGGAAACAGTCCTTATCAAGTACGGTCGCATGGGTTACCTCTCTCGACGATCAATTCGGTTCGCGCAGCGGGCGCGGTGCTACAGGTGCCACTGTAAAGAGCTACCGTTTCGAGAGGATGTCGTCGAGGCAACAGTTTGTTGCAATGTTGTAACGCTCGGCTGCCGGGGCTTAGGCGGGTGGCTTATGGGGCCGATGATCGCGGCGCGCGCCTGCTACATCGCCGGTGCATGGAGCGGAGAGGCCGACTCTGCCGCGCCCACTGCTACAATCGCCGCATGAAGCTGGCTCTTTACCAACTCGACGCATTCACCGGCCGGCTCTTCGGCGGCAATCCGGCGGCGGTCGTGCTGCTCGAGAAATGGTTGCCGGATGCGGTGCTCCAGGCCATCGCTGCCGAAAACAATCTTGCCGAGACGGCGTTCGCGATTCCGAAAGCCGAGGTCATACCGCTTCGCTGGTTCACGCCGACGGTGGAAGTGGATCTGTGCGGCCATGCGACACTGGCGACAGCCGACGTCCTGTTCCGCTACCGGTTTCAGCAACTTGATCGCCTGCGGTTCAGCACGCGCAGCGGCGAGCTGGCTGTCGCGCGCTCGGGCGGTCTGCTGGAGCTCGATTTTCCGTCTCGCCCCGGCACACCGGTAGCAGTAACGGATGCTCTCGTCGCAGCATTGCGCGCGCGTCCTCGCGAAGCCTATCTTGCCCGCGATCTGCTCGCGATCTTCGATACCGAACAGCAAGTGCGGGATCTGCGTCCGAACTTCCACGCTTTCGCCGCACTGGACGCCTTCGCCGTTATCGCGTCCGCACCGGGCAACGATGTCGATTTCGTGTCGCGCTTCTTCGCGCCCGGCGCCGGCATACCGGAGGATCCGGTCACCGGCTCCGCGCATTGCACGCTCACGCCTTATTGGGCCGACCGGCTTGGCCGGAAGAGGCTCAGTGCGAAGCAGGTGTCCGCGCGAGGCGGTGAGCTGCGCTGCGAGCTGCGCGGTGATCGAGTAGGTATCGCCGGTGCAGTGGTCGAATATCTCTGCGGCGAAATAGCGGTAGACGCTTAGATCGGGGAACAGCGATTTTCCCGCACGCGGATCTCGTCTACGCAGTCCTGAGCTCGCTGTGCTTCGGCATCGCGCTGATTACCGGTCGCGTCGGACTGCGAACGATCGACGCGCGCGCGGGCGCGGCGATCAGCATCCCCACAGCCACGCTGTTCCTCATACTCGCTGCGCCGTTCGCGTTCGACGGCGCAGGCTACGACCCGCGAGCCGTGCTGGTGTTCGCTGCGGTCGGCCTGTTTTTCCCCGCAATCGTCACTCTGCTCACTTTCCGCTCGAACGAGCTGCTCGGACCGACCGTCACCAGCGCGGTATCCGGCACTGCACCGCTTTTCGCACTCCTCGCCGCGGCCGTCTTTCTCGGCGAACGCGTGCCGCCGCAGGCCGCGCTGTCCGCGACCGGGGTCGTGGTCGGCATCGCGCTGCTGTCATGGAAGAAGAACGCCATGCGTTCCGGTGTGAGCGCGCGATCGCTGCTCTGGCCCGCGGCAGGCGCCGCGGTACGCGGGCTTGCGCAGACGTTTGCGAAAGCCGGCCTGCTGCTGTGGAGCAATGCGTTCGCAGCGAGTCTCATCGGCTACGTGGTCTCTTCAGCCACCGTTGTGGCGGCCGACCGCGTGCGCAGACCCTCAAAGCAGCGTATCGGCGGCAAAGCGCTCGCGTGGTTCGCAGCCACCGGCATACTGAACGGCAGCGCGGTCGTGCTGATGTACGCTGCGCTGAGCCTCGCCCCGGTGTGGACGGTGGCCCCTATCGTTGCCGCCTATCCGCTCGTGACGGCGCTGCTCGGAGCAGCCCTACTGCACGACGAAAAGCTCACGCTGCCGTCGGCAACCGGCGCGCTGATCACCGTCGCTGCGATCGTCTACCTCGTCAGCGCGCATCGCTGATGCGCTTCAAGCCGTGCGCACCGCCTTCCGGGTTCTGCCGGACTCTTGCATCGCGAGCGCAATGCGCACCATCTGCAGGCCGTTTTCCGCATCGGAAGAAAAAGGCGTATTGCGCGTGACGTGAGAAGTGAAATCCTCGACGATCGCCCTCATCTTGTCGACTACGGTGCTCGTCGGATAAGTCATCGTTTCCATGCCGCGGTCGGTTTCCAGCGTCATTTCGCCGTCGCGGTTGTCGCGCGGATTGCCGAGGGTGCCTTTGCACGTGATCTTGCCGATGCTGCCGTAGAAGAGGACATCGTTGTCGTGGCGCGGCACGAGCGTTCCGGACACGACGGTCGCATGCACGCCGTTATCGAAGCGCAGCAGGCTGTACACCATTTCCTCCACCGGACGTTGCGGCGGCGCCTCGTCCGTCATCGCCTCGACCTCCGCGACTTCGGCGCCGAGGAGGTAACGCAATAAATCCACCGGATGCACCGCCTGCGCGACGATCGCGCCGGAGCCCGCCATGGCCGGATCGACACGCCAGCCGCTCCAATGACCGTTACGCGTGAAGCCGCGGCAGTGATGCGCCGATGCGAGCTGGATCTCGCCCAGCGCCCCGGATGCGATGTGCCTGCGTACTGCATCGTGCGCCGCGTGATAACGATTCTGGTACATCACCCCGAGCTTGACGTTATGCTTCGCCGCCGCTTCCATCATGCGCTCGCCATCCTGCATCGTATTGGCCATGGGCTTCTCGACGAGGATGTGCTTCCCCGCGCGCGCCGCTGCGATGGCATGCTCGGCATGCAGGCTGTTGGGCGTGGCAATGTAGACGGCATCGACATCGGGATCGGCCAGGAAGCGCTCCAGCGCGTCGTACTTCCGCCGCGCGCCGAACTTCGCCGCAAAGGCTTCGGCTTTGTCCACCGTGCGGTTGTATACCGCGAGGAGGTCCGTGTCGGCCGCGCGATTCAGCGCGGGCGCCAGGCCGCGCCCGGCGATTTCGCCCGCGCCCAATATGCCCCAGCGCATAGCTCCCCCCTCACTCCTTCTCGATACCCGCCGCCGCCATGAGCTTCGCGAACAGCCGGCTTTCATTGCGTGCAAAATCGGCCATGTCGGCCGGCGTGCCGTGGACGAGATCGAGCCCCAACTCGTTGAGCCGCCGCTTCGACTCCGGAACGCTCACCGCCGCCGTGACATCCCGATAGATCTGATCGACGACAGCCTTCGGCAGCCCGGCCGGGCCGTACACGCCGGTCCAGCTCGTGATTTCGAATCCCGGATAGTATTTCGCGATCGGCGGCACGTCAGGAAGCGCCGCATTGGGCTCGCGCGTCGATACGCCAAGCGGCCGCAGCTTGCCTTGCCGGATATGCTGTATCGTCCCGAGTACGCTGTTGAACTGCATGGGCACCTGTCCGCTCAGGAGATCGACCGAGGATTGCGAAGCGCCCTTGTACGGCACGTGCATGAGCCTGATGCCGCCCATCGATTCGAGCAGCACCATCGCGAGATGCTGCACGCCGCCGACGCCGGATGTGGCATACGTCAACGCACCCGGCTCCCTTTTTGCGAGCCGGACGAGCTCGGGGACGGTCTTTGCCGGCAGCGAAGGATGAACCACGAGCACGATGCTCGATTTCGACATGAGCGTGACCGGCGTCAGGTCCTTTTCGAAGTCGAACAGGACGCTCTTGCGCATGTGCGGATACGAGGTGATCGGGCCGCTATTCGTAACGAGCAGCGTGTAGCCGTCCGCGGGCGATTTGACGACGGCGTGGGCGCCGAGCGCGCCGCCGCTGCCCGCGCGGTTGTCGACCACGATCTGCTGGCCCCACTGCGCCGTGAGATTCTGGCCGACGATGCGGGCCACCGTGTCGACAGGGCCGCCCGCCGCATAAGGGACGACAACACGCACCGGTTTCACAGGATACGTTTGAGCGACAGCCGGCAGTGCCAGCAGCACCGCCGCAGCACCAAGGGCGAAGCGACCGATCGATGGAAGACTCGCATACCATGCGCGCGGCCGCGCCCCGTCTCCGCTCCAACACCACCCCCCTCGCCGTGATCCGGTGCGCCCGCCCGCCGCATAAGGCATGACGATGCGAACGGGCTTGGATGGAAAGTTTTGTGCGGTCGTCGGAAGCGCGACACCCGCGACGATCGCGAGCACGGCCGCCAGCGTATTATGCATGGTGTTCAACGGGCTCCTCCCTTAGAACCGCCATTCTCGCACAACCGCTATCCTGGCTCGGGATCGACTGATAGGCGGCACGATGACGTCGTTACACTTCAAACGGGATTTCGCTTCGACTTTGCGAGTCTAAAGACGGGAAACGTGAGGAGGAGCGTTATGCGTCGCGTCCGAGCTTTGCTGGTCATCGCAGTGGCGGCGCCGGCACTGTTTTCTGCCGCGGCATTGGCGCACGGCGGTGGTCATCATGGACGTGGCGCTGCAGTCGGCCACGGCATGCGGACAGCGCCAGACCTCACGCCGCAGGGACGTTTCGTGCACGGGCCCGCCTTCGGCCATCCGTCGTTCGCGCAGCGGTCGTCCGGGCATCCCTCATTCGTCGGACGCCCACATTTCGGCAGTCGCGTGGTATTTGCAGCGCCCCTCATCGTACCGGCTTATTACGGCGCTCCTTTCTACTCCACGATCGACCCGTACGCGGTCCCCCCGATGGCATATGATCCGCCACCCGTTTCGTACACACCGCCGCCAGTGACTTACACGCCACCACCGGTGACGTATGCGCCGCAACCGCCTGTGACCGCGCCGCCTGCTGTCGTTGCGCCGCCAGCCGTGACTCAGGCACCGGCGACGCCTATCTACTTCTGCGCCGAGCTTCACGCGTACACGAACGACCTCAAGTCCATGGACTGCCCGGGACGCTGGCGTCGCATGACGAACTAGCGCACCACGGAGCGTCAGGGGGCTGATGCGCGCGATGCGCCGCTGCTGGCGCAACGCCCTGAGATCAGGCGAGGTCGAAAAGCAGCAGCTCGGCGCTTTGTCCGCGCTCCAGGCGAATGTGCTTGTCGTCTATGAATGCGCCATCGCCCGCCGCCAGATGCTGTTCGTTGGCTTCGATGCTGCCCAGCGCAACGTGCAGATACGCGCGCTTGCGCTCCAGCTCGTACACCACCCGGTCCTCGCCGTCGACGATGCCGGCGTACAAGTCGACGTCCTGGTGAATGTGCAGCGTATCCTCGCGCCCGTCCGGCGTACCGATGAGCAGCAGCCGGCCGCGCTTCTGCGCTTCGTCGTAATGCTTCTCCTCGTAACTGGGCGGGATGCCGGTGTGTGCCGGCAGTATCCAGATTTGAAGAAAATGCAGCGGATGCTCGCGCGAGGGATTGAGCTCGGAATGCGTAATGCCGGTCCCGGCGCTCATGCGCTGGACGTCGCCCGGCTTGAGCACCGAGCCGTTGCCCATGCTGTCCCTGTGCTGCAGTTCGCCGGCAAGCACGTAGCTGATGATCTCCATGTCCCGGTGCGAATGCGTGCCAAATCCGTGGCCGGGCGCGACGCGATCCTCGTTGATGACGCGCAACGCGCCGTAACTGATGTACTGCGGATCGTAATAATCGGCGAACGAAAAGGTGTGATACGACAACAGCCATCCGTGGTCGGCATGGCCGCGTTCCTGCGCACGTCGGATCACGATCATCGTTGCGCTCTCCTGCTTCAGTGGCCCACGAGCCGCGCTGTAAGATTGATCGTGACGGCTTGCAGCGCCTTCGAGACGGGACAGTTCTGCTTGGCGTTCTGCGCCTCGCGCTGGAACGCAGCGTCGTCGATACCCGGCACCTCGGCCTGCGTGTCAAGATCGATGGCGGTGATGGCGAATCCCTGGCTCACCTTGTCGAGATGCACGCGCGCGGCCGTATGCACTCGGGTCGGTGCGTAGCCCGCTTGAGTGAGACCCGCGGCAAGCGCCATGGAAAAGCATCCCGCGTGCGCCGCGCCAATGAGCTCTTCGGGATTCGTGCCCTGACCGCTCTCGAAGCGGGAGGGATACGAATAGGAGCCTTCAAATGCGCCGCTGCCAAGCTTCATGCGGCCTTCGCCATCGCGCAGATTGCCGCGCCATTCGGCTTCCGAGGATCGTGTGACCATCGTGCCGCTCCTGTCGTCGCGTTCGTCGGGAGGTATGGTGCAAACGGCTTGCCGGCTCGCAATCCCGCCCGCGCCACGGCGGGAACGAACTTTGCGCGTCGAGAGTAAATACGACGAACACAACGAGGTTCCCCATGGCGCGTGCAATCACCACACTGCTGGCGGCAGCTTTGGGCGCTGCCGGTTTTTACTATCTCGATCCTCAACGCGGGCGGCGGCGCCGTGCGCTGGCGCGTGACCGATACGCAAGCGTGCGCGCACAGCTCACGCGCAGCCTGGAGCCGATCAGGCGCGATGCCGCGAACCGCGTACAGGGCCTCACCGCCCGGCTGAAGTCCACGAGCGAATATGCCGGCGCGCCCGACGAGACGGTCGTGCAACGCGTGCGATCGGCGCTCGGCCGCTGCGTGTCTCATCCGCGCGCAATCACCGTGGTGGTCCGCGCGGGCCGCGTCGAACTGTCCGGAGACATTCTGCAGTCGGAACACGAGCGCCTGATCGAAGCCGTGCTCGCAGTACCCGGCGTTACGGGCGTTGACGATGCGCTCCACGTGCACGCCACTTCCGAAGGGGTGTCCGCGCTGCAAGGAGGACGGCTGCGGCGCGGTCGTCGGCCGGAGCTTCTGCGCAGAACCTGGGGTCCGGCTACCCGCGCCGCCGTAGGGACTGCGGGCGCCGTGCTCGGCCTGTACGGATTGCTGGGCGGCCGCGTGGTCGCACTCGGGGCCGGTGCGCTGATGCTCGTACGCAGCGGCGCGAACCGCCCGCTATCCGAGACGCTCGGCGCAGGCGGCCGCGGCGCGATACGCATCCAGAAGTCGATTGCCGTGCGCGCACCGGTGGAAAAGGTTTACGAGTTGCTGCGCAACTACGACAACTTCCCGCGTTTCATGCACAACGTGCGGGCGGTCGAGTTGAGGCCGGACGGCACCTCGCATTGGACGGTCGCGGGCCCGGCGGGCGTGAGCGTCGAATGGGATGCGATCACGACGGACATGGAAGAGAACCGCCTGATTGCCTGGGCGACGACGGAGGGCAGCGCAGTGGATCACGCCGGGGTGATACGTCTCGTGCCGGAGGGCGACATCACCCGGGTACACGTCACCATGACCTATACGCCGATCGGCGGCGGCGTGGGACACGC
>JBLNBW010000230.1:0-28091 GCA_050260255.1 Rhodospirillaceae bacterium
TATGCGACCCCGATTTATTCCCGCACCGTTCCGGGGAACGGGCGGAACGGTTTCCGCAGCCATTCGATGAAGCCATCGCGGAATGCCGGCGTGGGCTCCACTCCTGTTATTTGCTCTATCACGCCCAATTGCATCAACACGACGAACCCGAGAATGGTGCTTGTCGTTCTTTCAGGCAGCTTCAGTTCGTCCCGGCACAGTGCTGCAACTGACGCGAGCGCACTGACGAGGTCGGCGACAACGGCCGAGTACATCTCAGCAATGGCGTTCCGGTCCGCATCGTCAATTTGTTCCGTCGTGGCCATCGAGAGCTTCGGACGGATGTTCAACATGCGCCAACGAACTGCGCCCGGCAGATCGCGCGGGCAACCACGCGACTCATCACGGCGCAACTGACGAACAGTTATGCCTAAAGCTGCTGCACGATCCGCCTGCGAGAGCGGACGGGGACGGGGACTATTTGGTTTCATCTGTATAAACTCCTGAAGTTCACGGTCAGCGCGCCCGCATGAATTTGCGCTTCGGAAGGACCCCGTGACTTTTTACTCATCATCGTCATCGAGCCGGTGTCGTTTAGAGCGGCGCCGGTTGCGTTCACGGCATTCGGCCTCGTCGTCATACTGCGGCGCCTTCGCCGCGTGCTCCTGCGCGACCGTGGCGCGTTCGCGGCGCTCTTTCTCCATCTGTTGCTGCCTGTGCTGCTTGCAATACGGCTGCAACGCCCATGTCGTGCAACCCGGATACTGGCAGCGTTGCGCCCGTGAAGTGCTGCTCATAAGTTCTTTCGTAACTCAACGTGGTGGTTCAAACAAATTTGACGTGCTGCATCCAATCATCATCGGTGCCGCGGGATGCCGGGACTTCGTCTTCCCAACGCCGCCCGCGCAGAAACGTGGCCGGGTGCGGGATGAACTGCCCGCCGTCCTTCGTCCACTGTTCGCTCGACTTCCAGCGTCGCACGCCCTGCATGATTTCGTCGTGTGCGCCGTGCACCTTGCGATACGCCTTCATGGCATCCTGCTTTGCCACCTTCCGCGGGTAGGCATCCCAAAACTCAGCGAAGCGGCCTTGGGTGTTGTCCTGCTCCTGCTCCTGTTCCTGTTCCTGCTCCTGCTCCTGCTCCTGCTCCTGATTAAGGGAAGGCTTGAAGTAAGCCTTTCCGAAAGCCTTCTGTAAGTCTTCCGCGAAGGCTTCGGCGAAGGCTTTCTGGAACGCTGCCGTTAACTCGCTCACCGCCGCATGAGCCGTGCGCACGATTTCGTTGCGCACTTCGCCTTCCGGTAGCTCATCGATTGCATAGCGCCACGCCTTTATGCAGTTCGGAGACTCCGGCCGGTTGTGTCGCAAGAAGTTCGGCAACCAGACGACGCCGAACCGCACGTCGTAGCGAACCAAGCCGACGTCGAGCAACTGCTTAAATGCGCGGGTGAGTTTTCCTACGGCCCACTGCAAATCCACGCCGAGGATATGCGGCGTGCATCGCATCGCACCGAGGGCACTGAGCAGGGGGTGTATTAGGAGACAAACGAAAAGCAGTTTCGCGTCGTCGGTGAGTGCCCGGACCCGTTGGTCGTTCAGGGTCCCTGTCGATACCTTTCGGTATTTCTCGTGGCGTTTCTTTTGCTGCACACCGCTGGGTATAATGGCGGCGTAATCACTTTGCTGTGCGTTGACGCCCGCCTGCCCGCGGGCGTCGTCGTTTTCGGGGCCGTCCATGTTCTACACACCTACGGTGCGCGATTTGATGAACGCCTCCAAGTCGCTGCGGCGGTACCGCACGGCGCGGCCGATCTTGACAAAGGGCAGGGGGTAACGCCTTGTGCTGCGCCAAACTTGGAGTGTGCCGGTGCTGACGTGCAGCGTTTCAGCCGCCTCGCGCTCGTTAAGCAGCGAGTCCTTGTGATCTTGCACCATCGAATACCTCTCGTCAGAAGAAAACCATGTAGCGCCGTTTGCAGCGCGCAGACGAGAGATTAGGCGGTTATGCTCAGGTCAAAAAAGGATAGGGATTCCGCATTTGTCGGGAAATGCGGAAAACAGAAGATTAAGCCGCTACGCGGCGTCTAACACGGGTTAGTTCGTTCTGGAACTGCTTTAAGGTAACCGTACGTTCACAACCATGATTGTTCATCCACGTCCAGCGAGGTGCAGTTTCGCGTGGGTTTCGGTTGGGTTTTGCCGCGTGAAGTACGCCTCGTTTTTCTAGTTCTTCAGCAACTTTTTTTGCGGCGTGATTCTTGCCATGCTCCTCCAACACTTTAAGTGCCTCACTGTAGAGACGTGAGAGACCACGTTTGTTGCCAGCGAATTTCTGGCCGCGCAATGCTGCTTCTTCCCATGCGAATTTCATGTGCGCTTCGGTTATCGTCGCGCCGAGTTGCGCGGCTAGCGATGCGGCGCCGTTGGCATCAGTTGTTTGAACTGCTGCTTGTGTCATCTTGTAGAGGGAAACGATGCGCAAGGCATAGTCCTGCGGACTGTCGTCATTGGATGGCAATTGGCTATTCGGGTCGATGTTCGCTTCTCTCAACACTGCTTCAGCATGCTTAACTGCACGATGCACGATGAGATCAAGGGCGTTCCCCGGCATGGTGGCCAAGCGCTTGAAATACTCCAATTGCTCATCAGGGTTAATGTAAACAGTCTTCGAGCGCTGGGTGATCCCGCTGCCAACACTTATAGTGGTTTTCGGCATGGTTGAATGGTCCATAGCTACGCGGCGCTGCGTTTAACGGCGCGGCGGCGGTCGTTGATCTTGCGGACCTGTGCTGTCGGTTTCACGCGAGCGGCAGCGAGCATGGCACTCGTCGCGGCGTTCACCGAAGCGCGCACCGGTTCGATGCTCAGTCGAGCGTAAACCAGGGTGGCATCCGCGCTCTTATGTCCGAGCGATTTGCCAACGACCGGCAGGGACGCGCCTAAGATCGCCTGCCACGATCCCAATGACCGGCGTAAGTCGTGTACGCGGAGATTTTGTAGCTGGGCGCGTGCGAGCAGGGCGCGCCAGCGCTTTTTCGGTGGGGTCATATAGCCGACAGCCGAGTCGGCCGAAAAGACATAACCGGTCGCCTGCGGTTTTCGTGCGCGCAGCACTCGCAACGCTTCCGGCACAAGCGGCACCGTCACCGGCTCATCGTTCTTCGTCTGCGGGATGCGCCACGTTGCTGCTTTCAAATCCATGTCATCCCACCGCATGGCGAGCACGTTTGTGCGACGTGCCCCGGTCAGCAGGCAGAGCAGCACGAAATCTCTAAAATTGGCGGATGTATCACTGTTCAACGCCGCAAAAAATCGCGGCAGTTCTTCGGCGCGGATGAAGCGGTCTCGCTTCGTTTCCCTGAACGGTTCGATACCTGCGCACGGGTTATCGCCGCGGTACCCCCATTCTGAGGCTCGGTTATAGATGCTCGACAGCAGTTCGACCACTCGATTTGCCATCGTTCGGTGCGTCTCGCCAATCTTGGCGTGCAGCGCGCGCACTGCAGCGTTGTCGATTGCGTCAAGTTTCCGGCGCGACCAATCAACGCCAGCGGGATGCTTGGTGCGTTTGCGCCCGTGCTTTTTTGCGGGTTCGTCGGGCAATGGGCCGAGGAACCTTTGCCACATGCTGGCGATATCGGCCGCTGATTTGATGCCGCGCGGCGTGACATGAAGGCGGCGGTACTGTTCGAACGCCTCGCCAAGGGTTTGTTGCTGCCGTTCTGCGCGTTTGCGCTCGGCAGGGTTGACGCCCCTAGCAAAATCGCCCAACACGCGCTCTGCGGCCTTTCTTGCTTGTTCTGGCGTCATGTCCGGATGCGTGCCCAACTTCACCCACGACATCGCGGCGCCGTCGCGCTTCACGACGTAGAACGTGCGTGTGTTCGCAGGAGTGATTCGAACGGCGAGCTTCGGAACGTCGCTGTCGTACACTATGGTGCGGCCCTCCGCAGGAACCGGGATCGCGTCGAGTTTTCCCTTTGTGAACTTGATTCGTTGCGCCACGTTGGACCCCTTGGGAAAGATCGGGCTAGCGCCGGGCTAGCACGGGCTAGCAAAAATGAGTAAGCTTCATGCTAGCCCGTTAAGGTGAGTGGCGCAAGCAAATGCTGGAGAATAATAGGAAATTATGCTCTATTAAAATTGGAAAAGGGTTCCACTCTCTGGCTACGAACCAGGGGGTCGTGGGTTCAAATCCTGCCGGGCGCGCCAGTTCCTTCAAGGGGTTGCCGTTAGGCAGCCCCTTTTTCATTGGCGACGGGTAACGGGATCGTCGCTGCTGCATCGCTGACTGCTCGAAAATCGAGCGGCGATCGCATACTCGGCCCAGTGCGGGCCGGACGCGCTTGAGAAATGCGCGCATTTGCCCACCATCTCGGCACCCCAGCCGCCCAACACCTTCGAACCGACCGGATCCCGGCGCTGATCCAGTCAGCACGCCAGGCGTGCCCGAACGTCACGCCGCGAAAATCGGTGACCCGGACTTCACGTGGGAGATTGATACAGATCAAGAGTCGCGGTCCCCGGCTCACCTACCATCCTGCAGATAATGGACTGCTTACACTGTGGCCTGCCGGTAGCCGGCACGGCTTATCCCGTTTGCATCGACGGCGTAACGCACGAGACCTGTTGCCGCGGTTGTCAGGCCGTGGCGCAAACGATCGCGGATAGCGGTCTCGGCGCTTACTACAGCACGCGCTCGGCGTTGCCGCCGCAGCCCCAGGCAGCCGCCGGCGCGGCCGATGATCTAGAGGTCTATGATCTCCCCGCGGTTCAGCGCAGTTTCGTGCATGCATCCAACGGTGCGCCGCATGAGAAAGAGGCAGCGCTGTTGCTCGACGGTGTAACGTGCGCTGCGTGTCTCTGGCTCATCGAGCAGCGCCTCGCGCGCCACGACGGCGTAGCGGCCGTCACGGTGAATTACGCCACGCGGCGGCTCTCGGTGCGCTGGAACGACGAGGTAACGAAGCTCAGCCGCGTGCTCAGCGCGGTGAGCGAGCTCGGCTATCGCGCCGAGCCGTACGACAGCGCACGTGCCGAATGCGCGCTGCGCGCGGAGCGCCGCGCGATGCTCTGGCGTCTTTTCGTGTCCGGCTTCGCGATGATGCAGGTGATGATGTATGCGCTGCCCGCGTACGTCGCGGACGACACCCTCACTGCCGATGCGGATCGGCTGATGCGCTTTGCGAGCATCGCGCTCACGCTGCCCGTGGTGCTGTGGGCGGCACTGCCGTTTTACCGGAGCGCATGGCGCCAATTGGCGGCGGGGCAAGTGGGCATGGACGTGCCGATCACGCTGGGGATTATCGTGGCGTTCGGCGCAAGCCTCGTCGCAACCGTCTCCGGCGTCGGCGCGGTGTACTACGACTCGGTGTCCATGTTCGTATTTCTGCTCCTCGGGGCGCGCTTCCTCGAGCTCGGCGCGCGCGCAAAGGCCGCGTCTGCGCAGGAGCGCTTATTACGGCTCGCGCCCGCCATTGCCGAGCGGCTCGAGGACTATCCCCGAAAGCTCGAATCGCGCAGAGTGCCGGCCGTGACACTGGAGCCCGGTGATTTCTTGCTCGTGCGCCCGGGCGCTTCTATCCCTGCCGATGGAACCGTAGTCGACGGCGCAAGCGCAGTGGACGAGTCTCTGATCACAGGAGAGGCACGTCCTGCGCGGAAAGCCGTCGGCGATGGCCTGATCCGGGGCGCGGTCAACACAGAGAATGCTCTGGTGATGGAAGTGGAGCGGGTCGGGCCGGAAACGGTGCTTGCCGGCATTGTCAGGCTGATGGACCGTGCTCTGGGTGAACGTCCGCGGGTGGGGGAGCTTGCCGATACCGTTGGGAAATGGTTCGTCGCCGGTCTGCTCGTGTTTGCGGTGCTTGCGGCGGCTGCTTGGTACGCCGTGGATCCGTCGCGTGCGCTGTGGATTGCGATCGCGATACTCGTGGTGAGCTGCCCGTGTGCATTGTCGCTTGCAACCCCTGCGGCGTTGACGGCGGCCACGGGCTCGCTCTATCGGTCCGGTGTGCTCGTGACACGCGGACACGCCCTGGAGACGCTCGCAGCCGCCACGCACTATGTATTCGACAAGACGGGCACGCTCACGACCGGTCGACTCGCGCTCGTGGAGACGATGCCGCTCGGTCAAGCATCACGCGAGGCGTGTCTCGCGCTCGCGGCCGCATTGGAAGCGCGGTCCGAGCATCCGATAGCGAAGGCGATCGCAGCATCGGCGGATAGCGGCGCCCTCAGGGCGGCTCGCGTTCGCAACCTGCCTGGCAAAGGGGTCGAAGGCATCGTCGACGGCCGGTTCCTGCGCATCGGGACGATGGACTTCGTGGCTGAGCTTCACGATCAGCCGTGGCCGGACGAGCTGCCGTTCGTTACGGACGATCTGACAGTGGTCGCGCTCGGCGACAGCGCGGGATGGCTCGCGCTCTTGACCTTCGGTGAAGCCTTGCGGCCCGATGCCCGGCGGCTCGTGACCGAGCTCAAGCGGCATGGCAAGGCGGTCTCTTTGCTTTCCGGCGATCGTCAAACGCGGGTCGAACGTCTCGCGCGTGAGCTCGGCATTGCAATAGCGAAAGGCGACGCCACTCCCGATAGCAAGCTCGAATTCGTGCGCAGCCTGCAGCGCCAAGGCGCGATCGTCGCAATGGTGGGCGACGGCGTCAACGATGCGCCGGTGTTGGCGCAAGCGCAGGTTTCCGTTGCCGTCGGCGGCGCAACGCAGCTTGCGCAGGCGACTGCCGACGTAATCGTGATGGCGGACCGACTCGAACCCGTCCTTGGCACGATAGCTATGGCCGGGCGCACGCTGCGCGTCATCCGCCAGAACCTCGCCTGGGCCGTTCTGTACAACGCGGTGGCGGTGCCGCTGGCTGCCACGGGCTACGTCACGCCTCTCGCGGCAGCGGCCGGCATGTCGGTGTCTTCGCTGGCCGTGGTGCTCAACGCGCTACGTCTGGCCAAGACAGGCGAGATGCGAAGCGCCGCCGCGCCACCGCTGCGCGCGCTGCACGCAGCGTAGGAACCCGGAATGGATATCCTGTATCTGCTCATTCCGTTGTCGGTCGTGCTCGTATTCTGTGTCGGCGGCGTGTTCTGGTGGGCGCTGCGCCACGGTCAGTTCGAAGACCTCGAGGGGCCCCGACATCGTGTGCTCATGGACGACGATCGGGCGCCGCGGGAGGCGCGCTAGCATGCACGGACGCCGCATCACGATCATTCAAGGTCATCCCGATCCACGCGGCAATCGCTTTGGTCACGCTCTCGCGCGCAGTTACGCGAACGGCGCCGTGAAAGCGGGTCATACGGTCAAAGTGATCGACCTCGCCCATCTCTCGATTCCGCTTCTGCGCACGCAGGACGAGTGGAAGAGCGACCCGGTACCCGAGACCTTGCAGGAGGCGCAGGCGGCGATCGCCTGGGCCGAGCACCTCGTCATCTTTTTTCCGCTGTGGCTGGGCACCATGCCGGCGCTGCTGAAGGCGTTCCTCGAGCAGACACTGCGTCCTGGCTTTGCCATTGCCACATCCGAGAGCGCGGCGATGTGGAGGAAGCTTCTGAGCGGTAGAAGTGCGCGTGTGGTTGTCACGATGGGAATGCCGGCGTTCGTCTATCGGTGGTTTTTCCATGCCCATGCCATCAAGGGCTTGCGGCGAAACATCCTGGCCTTCTGCGGCATCGCGCCCGTCGCGCAAAGTCTCATCGGCAGCGTCGAAGCAAGCGACGCGCGGCGTGCGAAGTGGCTCGAGCGCATGACGGTCCTGGGCCGGCAGGCGCGCTGACGCGCTCGGCGGCATGTCGGTTGCAAGGATACCGATTCACACGCAACGTCTCACGACATGAGCAGGATCGGAATCGTCGGAACCGGTTGGGTCGGATCGAGCGTAGCCATCTCGCTGCTGCATACCGGGATTGCGCGGGAGCTCCTCCTTTGCGATCTGCGTCGTGAGCTCGCGGAAGGCGAGGCCATGGATCTTGCGCACGGTGCATCCTTCTATGCGCCATGCGAAGTGCGCGATGCGGCGCTGGAGGAGATGCGCACGACCGAAGCTGTCGTCATCGCGGCTGGCCGCGGAGGCGCCCCGAACCAGTCGCGCCTCGACCTGCTGCGCGACAACGCCGCCATCATGCGCGAGATTGCGCTCACGCTGCGCGATTATGGCGGTGTCGTCATCATCGTCACGAATCCGGTCGACGTTCTCACGCATCTGGTTCGGACTACATCGGAATTGCCTGCCCCGCGGGTGCTCGGCACGGGGACGATGCTCGACACAGCGCGCCTGCGGCAGATGCTGGGGCGAGAACTCGATGTGGATCCGCACTCGGTACACGCGCACGTCGTCGGGGAGCACGGCGATTCGGAAGTGGTACTGTGGTCCACCGCTCGCGTCGGTGGCGTGGCGTTGCGAGAGTGGCCAGGTTGGAGCGGCGAGCGCGAGGCACGCCTCGCGACGGAAGTGCGGCGCGCCGCTTCCGAGATCATCAGGCGCAAAGGCGCGACCAATCACGCAATCGGCCTCGTCACGGCGAACCTGCTCGAATCCGTCCTTCGGAACGAGCGGCGGGTGCTTACCATATCACGCGTGCACGACCTCTCAGCGGAGCTTGCGGATGTCGCACTTTCGCTGCCGGCAATCGTCGACTCGCAAGGCGCGTCTCGGGTGCTCGCGCCCGAACTCGATGCGGCAGAGCGCGAGGCGCTCGATCGTTCGGCGCGAATTCTGAGAGAGGCGGTTTTGTCCGCTTCTTGAAAGTGCGATCACTGTACCGCATGCGGCGACATCGCGGCGTTCATGACGGGTTTCTCTTATTTGTGTCGCGCCCATGGGGGCCGCCATCGATACGATGGCGCGGATGCCTGCCGTGCATGAGCAAGTGCAGCAGCGGGCACGCAAGCAGGAGCGACACCGGCAGGTAATTGAGGTAGCCGGTCAGATCGACGTCAACGACGACGAGGTAAGCGGCGATTGCAATGACGGCAATGAACATCCATTTCGCTCGCACGGCGCGGTCATTGAGCGGCTGTACGTCAACCTGATTCATTCGCCTTCCTTTTAAAGGATGCGCGCCGCAAAGTTCTATGGCCGTTATCTGCCGCGGAGCAGCGTAGATCTTTGTGCGCTACGGTGCGCAAGACGGGCTAATCCGTCTCGTACAGCCCATATACACATCCCAGCGCGAATTCGCCCGACGGCGGTGAAGAATCGCGTGACCATTGATTGAAACTGAGCGCATTGCCGGGTTCGCGCTGGATGAGGGTCGGGTCGATGCCGTGTATCCATGTGTTCAAGAAACGGATTGTGGCGTCGTCCCGCTTTCGATGTTTGATCCGCATCAAGTGAGCGCGCCGGTGTCCGGTTCACCATGAGCAACGGCGGAACTCGCACCTCTCGGTGCCGCTGCGAAGTGACTGCTTTGTGCTGCCTCGATGGCTTAGGTCAAGTGCCGATGCAAAAGATTGGCTTATGAAAGATGCCATGAAATTTCGACAGGATCGCCTTTCCGATCACCACATTAGTGGAGCCACCGCGATTAACCAGTCTTCCGGCCTTAGCTCCGCCATGGCGCGCGAGCGTCTGCAAGAGGAAGGGCCGAACGCACTTCCAGCCGCCGAGGAGCGCGGTCTGCTCGGCATTGCGCTCGGCGTTCTGCGTGAGCCGATGTTCCTGCTGCTCGCAGTCGCGGGTGGCGTTTATCTGCTCGTCGGAGATCTGCGCGAGGCGCTTGTCCTGGCCGCGTCGATCGTGGTGGTCCTCGCCATTACCATCGTGCAGGAGCGGCGAACCGAGCGTGCGCTCGAAGCATTGCGCGATCTTTCGAGTCCCCGCGCTCGTGTGATCCGTGATGGGGAAGAACAGCGCATCGCCGGCGCCGAAGTGGTTCGCGGCGATCTGCTTCTTCTCGCCGAAGGCGATCGCGTGCCGGCCGACGCACAGCTCGTCGAGTCGCATGAATTGCAGTTGGACGAGTCGCTCCTGACGGGAGAATCGCTGCCGGTTGTGAAATCGCCGACTTCCGACGCCGGGGCGACCGTGTATTCGGGCACGCTGGTGGTAACCGGTCGGGCGCGCGCTGTCGTCGTTGCAACCGGCCCACGCACCGAGCTCGGCCGCATTGGCGGTCTCCTGAAGAGGATCGAGCCGGACAAGACGATGCTCGAACGCGAAACCGCGCGCATCGTCAAGGTGATCGGCGTGCTAGCGCTGGTCCTCTGCGTTGCAGTTGCCGCCCTGGATGTGGCCTCCCGTGGCGAGTGGCTCGCGGGCATCCTCTCCGGTCTCACGCTCGCCATGGCAATCATTCCCGAGGAATTTCCGGTCGTGCTCGCGGTGTTTCTGGCTTTCGGCGCATGGCGCATAGCACAGCGGGGCGTCCTTACACGGCGCATGCCGGCGATCGAAACGCTCGGGGCTGCGACCGTGCTGTGCGTGGACAAGACCGGCACGCTCACCGAAAACCGGATGGCAGTGATGGAAAGCTACGCTGGCGGGCGGTGGCATTCGGCCGGTGACCTGATGGGCGCCGATACCACTGCATTACTGGAAGCGGCCGCGCTCGCATGCGAGCTGGATCCGTTCGATCCCATGGATCGCGCCGTGCTGCATGCGGCGCGCTGTGCCACGCCCCGAATCGATAGCTTGCGAAGTTCATGGCGTCTCGAAAAAGACTACGGCCTCATGCCGGACTTGCTCGCCATGTGTCACGCCTGGCGCTCGGTCACCGGTGAGGCGCACATCCTGATGAAAGGCGCACCGGAGAACGTGCTGAATCTCTGTCGCATCGACCCAGGCGAATGCCAGGTTGCGCTCGCTCAAGCGGAGTGCGCCGCGGCGCGCGGCTTTCGCCTGCTCGCCGTAGCGCAAGCGTCATGGGAAGGCGGCGCCTATCCCGCTCATCCGAGCGATTACGCATTTCACTGGCTGGGGTTCATAGCACTTGCCGATCCGCTGCGGCCTTCGGTGCCGGCGGCGGTCGAGCAATGCAGGCGCGCCGGCGTACGCGTTGTGATGATCACCGGCGATTACCCCGCCACTGCACTCGCCATCGCACGTGAGGCAGGTCTTTCAGTGGAGGCCGGCGTAGTCACCGGTCGCGAGCTCGCCGCCATGAATGACGTGGAACTCGCACAAGCAGTCCGGCGCGTGAGCGTCTTCGCGCGCATACTGCCCGAACAGAAGCTACGCCTCGTGACCGGATACAAGGCCGCGGGCGATGTGGTGGCGATGACGGGTGACGGCGTGAACGACGCGCCTGCATTACGCGCGGCGCACATCGGCATTGCAATGGGCAAGCGGGGGACCGATGTCGCGCGTGAAGCGTCCGCGCTGGTGCTTACCGCGGACGACTTCGGTGCCATCGCCGAGACTATTCGCCTCGGCCGCCGCGTCTACGAAAACATCCGCAGCGCGATGCGCTACCTCATTTCGGTTCACGTGCCCATCGCTGGCATGTCATTTGTGCCGCTCATCTTCGGCTGGCCGCTTTTTCTTTTTCCGGTACACGTCGTTTTTCTTGAGTTTGTAATCGATCCGGCGTGCTCGATCGCTTTCGAGGCCGAGCCGAGCGAGGAAGATACGATGACGAGACCGCCTCGCGACCCTCGCGCACCGTTATTCGATGCGTGGATGCTCCTTACGAGCATCGCAGTGGGCGCCACCTTGCTTGGCGCAATCGTGCTCGCGTACGGGTGGGCCGTCCGCGCCGGCTACGGCCAAGCCGAAACGCGCGCCATGGGTTTTGCGGCAATCGTGTTCGGAAACCTTTTCCTGATTCTCGCGACGCGCTCGAGCGAGCGGCCAATCGCGGCGACGCTCGTGCGGTCGAACCCGGCGCTATGGTGGGTGATCGTCGGCAGTCTCGTCGCACTGGCGATGACGCTTTACGTCACACCCCTTGCCGAGATGTTCCGCTTTGCACCGATCGGCCCGGGACTTTTGCTGCTGGCACTCGCTGCAGGCAGCGTTGCACTCGCGACACTGGAGGCCGCCAAAGCGATTCGCGCAGCACGGCCAAGAGGCGTCTAAGCAGCCGTTACACTCCGTCTCGTGCCTCACGCACCGGTAAATTGGTGCGATCAGCGGCACTCTGCCGAGCTGAGAGTTTTGTGGCTCACGTTCCAGAGCGGAAATGTTTCAATCCGCTTCGGCCATGCACGATGACGGCACTGATCCAACGATTTTGCCGGCATATCGGTTGATCTGCGTCAAAGGAGAGCGTGTCCCGCGCCATTACAGTGCACTCGTCAACAGAGGAGCACGTCATGGGCGTAACCAAGGGCAAACAGTGGTCGGTTCTCGCCGGAAGCACGCTGGCCTTCACCGTGTGCTTCGCGGTATGGATGATGTTCGCTGTCATCGGCATCCCGATCAAGCAGGCGCTCGGCCTCAATGAGACGCAGTTCGGATTGCTCGCCGCGATGCCGGTGCTTACCGGCTCGCTCATCCGCCTTCCGCTCGGGATGTGGACCGACAAGTTCGGCGGGCGTGTCGTGTTTTTCACGCTCATGCTCGTCACCGTTGTCCCGATCTGGCTGATCGGCGAGGCGACGCAATACTGGCAATTCCTGGTACTGGGGCTCTTCGTCGGGCTCGCCGGCGGTTCGTTCTCGGTGGGCATCGCATATGTCGCGCGCTGGTTCGAGAAGCGCCGGCAGGGAATGGCCATGGGCGTTTTCGGCGCAGGCAATTCCGGGGCTGCGGTGACGAAGTTCGTCGCGCCGACCCTCGTCGTGACGTTCGGCTGGACAATGGTACCGAAGGTCTATGCCGCCGCCATGCTCGCAACGGCGCTCATCTTCTGGGCGCTTTCGCACCACGAGAAGAGCCATGTCGTGCCATCCCACGTGGGCGTTAAACAGCAGCTCGAGGTGCTGAAGGACCCGCGTGTCTGGAAGTACTGCCAGTACTACTCGATCGTCTTCGGCGGCTACGTGGGGCTGTCGCTGTGGATGACGAAGTACTACGTGACCGAGTACGGCTTCACGCTCCAGTCCGCAGCGCTGCTTGCGGCGGCGTTTTCACTCCCGGGCGGAATGCTGCGTGCCATCGGCGGCTGGATGTCGGACAAGTGGGGTGCGCATCCGGTGACCTGGTGGGTGATGCTCGTTTCCTGGGTCTGTCTGTTTTTCCTCTCCTACCCGCAGACCGATCTCGTGATTCACACCACGAAGGGCGCGGTCACGATGCACATCGGACTCGACGTCTGGATGTTCACTGCGCTCATGTTCGTGATGGGCGTTGCCTGGGCGATCGGCAAGGCGTCGGTGTTCAAATACATCTCCGACGAGTACTCCGACAACATCGGCGTCGTCTCGGGCATCGTCGGCTTGGTCGGTGGACTCGGCGGGTTTCTTCTTCCGATCATGTTCGGCGCACTCATCGACGTGACCGGCGTGAGCAGCATCGTCTTCATGCTGCTCTGGGGCATCACGCTCGTTTCCCTCGTCTGGATGTACTGGACCGAGATCGTACAGCTGCGCGCGAAGGGCACGGCCCGGGGTGCGCCCGTCGCGCAGCCCGCCTGATCGACACGTATCACAGGAGAAAATCACCGTGACAACACACGCATCGTCGGTTCCAGTCAGCGTACGCAAGGGTCGTGTGCTGACGTTGTGGACGCCCGAGGACAAGGCGTTCTGGCAGCGCGAGGGCAAAGCCGTCGCGCATCTCAATCTGGCGATTTCGATCCCTGCGCTGCTGCTCGCATTCGCAGTGTGGATGGTCTGGAGTGTCGTCGTCGTCAACCTGCCGGCGATCGGCTTCAGGTTCTCGACGAATCAGCTCTTCTGGCTCACCGCGCTGCCGGCCCTCTGCGGCGCGACGCTCAGGATCTTCTACTCGTTCATGGTGCCTATCTTCGGCGGGCGGCGCTGGACGGCGCTCTCGACCGCCTCGCTGCTTTTCCCGGCAGTCGGCATCGGATTCGCCGTGCAGGATCCCAACACGAGCTATGCCACATTCGTAGTGCTGGCGCTGCTTTGCGGATTCGGCGGCGGCAATTTCGCTTCCAGCATGGCAAACATCAGCTTCTTCTTTCCGAAGGAACGCAAGGGCTCGGCGCTGGGGCTCAATGCGGGCCTCGGCAATCTCGGCGTATCGGTCGTGCAGTTCGTCGTCCCGCTCGCCATCACCGCCGGCATATTCGGCGCGTTGGGCGGCGCGCCGCAGACCATCGTCAAAGCCGGCGCAACCACGCAGATGTGGCTCCAGAACGCCGGTTTTATCTGGGTGCCGTTCATCGTTGCGTCCGCTGCCGCCGCATGGTTCGGCATGAACGACATCGCCGATGCGAAAGCCTCGTTCGGCGAGCAGGCGGTGATCTTTCGGCGCAAGCACAACTGGCTCATGTGCTGGCTCTATCTCGGAACCTTCGGCTCGTTCATCGGCTATTCCGCAGGTTTCCCGCTGCTCATCAAATCGCAGTTCCCCGAGGTGAATGCGCTCGCGTACGCATTCCTCGGCCCGCTCGTCGGGGCGGTGATCCGTCCGTTCGGCGGCTGGCTCTCGGACCGGCTGGGCGGCGCGCCGGTGACGTTCTGGAACTTCATCGCGATGTCGGCTGCCGTGGTGGGCGTCCTGTACTTCCTGCCATCGGGCCCCTCGGGAGGCAATTTCTATGGCTTCCTTGCGATGTTCATGCTGCTCTTCCTGACCTCCGGCATCGGCAACGGTTCGACCTTCCGCATGATTCCGATCATCTTCCTCACCGAGCGGAGCCGCGACGCCGCAGGCAAGGGCACCGAAGCTCGTGACCACGCGGTACGCGAGGCGAACAAGGAAGCGGCCGCGGTGCTCGGTTTCAGCTCGGCTGTTGGCGCCTACGGTGGCTTCTTCATCCCGAAGAGCTACGGGACTTCGATCGCGATGACCGGCGGCCCTGAGGCCGCGCTGTATGTCTTCATCGCCTTCTACGTGACATGCATCGCGATCACATGGTGGTTCTACGCACGCAAGAATGCGCAGATGCCGTGCTGATGACGACCGAGGATGGCGGCACCGCCACAGTGGTGGTGCCGCATCCGAGGGTTCGCCAGAGTCTTGATGCAAGTCAAAACCGGCAGGCCTGTGCCGGCTTAAATTCCCCGTTATCGACGCACACGTAATCATCGACGACTCACCGAATCCGGAGCTGGAACATGAGCAAATTCCTCGATCAACTGACCTACTTTGTCGAGCCGTCGCAAGGCTTTTCCGGCGAACACGGGGTCGTCACCCGCGAGGACCGCTCGTGGGAAGACGGTTACCGCAAGCGCTGGCAGCACGACAAGATCGTGCGCTCCACGCACGGCGTGAACTGCACCGGCTCGTGCAGCTGGAAAATCTACGTAAAGGGCGGGATCGTCACGTGGGAGACGCAGCAGACGGACTACCCGCGCACGCGCCCCGACATGCCCAATCACGAGCCGCGCGGCTGTTCCCGCGGCGCCTCCTACTCCTGGTACCTCTACAGCGGCAATCGCCTCAAGTACCCGATGGTGCGGGGACGTTTGCTGAGGCTGTGGCGCGCGGCACGGCTTAAGCTCGAGCCGGTCGCCGCGTGGGCTTCTATCGTCGAGGATCCGCTCAAGGTCAAGTCGTACCAGTCGAAGCGCGGCCTGGGCGGGTTCGTGCGCGCCTCGTGGGACGAGGTGAACGAAATCGTCGCGGCGGCCAACATCTACACGACGAAGAAGTACGGGCCGGACCGCATCATCGGTTTCTCCCCGATACCGGCGATGTCGATGGTGTCGTATGCAGCGGGCAGCCGCTATCTCTCGCTCATCGGCGGTGTGTGCATGAGCTTTTACGACTGGTACTGCGATCTGCCGCCGTCGAGCCCGCAGACCTGGGGCGAGCAGACGGACGTGCCGGAATCCGCCGACTGGTACAACTCCACCTACATCGTCGCGTGGGGCTCGAACGTCCCGCAAACGCGCACGCCCGATGCGCATTTCTTCACCGAAGTCCGCTACAAGGGGGCGAAGACGGTGGCGATCACCCCCGACTACTCGGAAGTGGCGAAGCTCGCCGACGTGTGGCTGCATCCGAAACAGGGGACCGATGCGGCACTCGCGATGGCAGCAGGCCATGTGATCCTCAAGGAGTACCATCTCGCGGGCAAGTCGGCCTACTTCGACGAGTACTGCCGGCGCTACACCGACATGCCGATGCTGGTCCGGCTCGTGAAGCGCGGCGACGCGTACGTGCCCGATCGCTTCGTGCGCGCCTCGGATTTTCCCGGTGAGCTCGGCGAATCGAACAATCCCGAGTGGAAGACCGTAGCGATCGACGAGAGGAGCGGAAACATCGTCGCGCCGCGCGGCTCGATCGGCTATCGCTGGGGCGAGACCGGCAAGTGGAACCTCGAAGAGAAGGCAGGCCACGACGGGCGGGACGTGAAGCTTGCGATGACGCTCGTCGGCCGAAGCGAACACGTGGTCCCGGTGGCGTTCCCGTACTTCGGCGGGCTCGAGCACGAACACTTTACGCACAACGCGCAGCAGGACGTGCTTCATCGCAATGTGGCGGTGAAGAAGCTTGCGCTGAAAGAAGGGGAAACGCTGGTTGCAAGCGTCTACGACCTGTTTCTCGCGAACTACGGTCTGGACCGCGGCTTGGGTGGCGGCAACGTCGCGGCGTCATTCGACGACGACGTGCCTTATACGCCGGCATGGCAGGAGAAGATCACCGGCGTCCCGCGCGAGCAGGTGATCCGGCTGGCGCGCGAGTTCGCCGACAACGCGGACAAGACCCGCGGCAAATCGATGGTCATCATCGGCGCGGCGATGAACCACTGGTATCACTCGGACATGAACTACCGGTCGGTCATCAACATGCTCGTGATGTGCGGTTGCGTCGGCCAGTCGGGCGGCGGCTGGGCGCATTACGTGGGCCAGGAGAAGTTGAGGCCCCAGACCGGCTGGACGCCGCTCGCCTTCGCGCTCGACTGGGCGCGCCCGCCGCGTCACATGAATTCGACGTCGTTCTTCTACGCGCACACCGACCAGTGGCGCTACGAAACGCTTAAGGTCAGCGACATCCTTTCGCCGCTCGCAAGACCGGAGGAGTTCGCGGGAAGCCTCATCGACTTCAACGTGCGTGCCGAGCGCATGGGGTGGCTTCCGTCGGCGCCGCAACTGGACGCGAATCCCGTCGAGCTCACGAAAGCGGCGGCCGCGGCCGGCATGGACCCCAAGGACTACGCGGTTCAGCAGCTGAAGACCGGCAAAGTGCGTTTCTCGTGCGAGGACCCTGACAATCCGGCGAATTTCCCCCGCAACATGTTCGTCTGGCGCTCGAACCTGCTGGGGTCATCCGGAAAGGGACACGAGTATTTCCTGAAGCACCTGCTCGGCACGCAACATGGCGTGCAGGGGAAGGACTTAGGCGCGACCGGCGGGGAGAAGCCGCAGGAAGTCGTGTGGCGCGACACGGCGCCCGAAGGCAAGCTCGACCTCCTCGTGACGCTGGACTTTCGCATGTCCACGACCTGCCTGTACTCGGACATCGCGCTGCCGACTGCCACCTGGTACGAGAAGAACGACCTCAACACCTCCGACATGCACCCCTTCATCCACCCGCTTTCGGCAGCGGTCGATCCGGTGTGGCAGGCGAAGAGCGATTGGGAAATCTACAAGGGCTTCGCGAGGAAATTCTCCGAGCTCTCGCGAGGGCATCTGGGCGTCGAAAAGGATCTCGTCCTCGTTCCGACGCTGCACGACACGCCCGGCGAGCTCGCGCAGCCGCTCGACGTGAAGGACTGGACGCGCGGCGAGTGCGAGCCGGTGCCGGGGAAAACGCTGCCGGCGATGGTCGTCGTCGAGCGCGACTATCCGAATGTCTACAAGCGCTTCACGGCGCTCGGGCCGCTCATGACGAAGATCGGCAACGGCGGCAAGGGCATCGCGTGGAATACCGAGCCGGAAGTGAAGCTCCTCGCGGAGCTGAACCGCGTCGTAACGGAAGAGGGGCCGACCAAGGGCCTGCCGAAGATCGAAAGCGACATCGACGCGGCCGAGGTCATTCTGTCGCTCGCGCCGGAGACCAACGGTCATGTTGCGGTCAAGGCCTGGGAAGCGCTCTCGAAAATCACCGGGCGCGATCACACGCATCTCGCGATCCCGCGCGAGGACGACAAGATCCGCTACCGCGACGTGCAGGCGCAGCCGCGCAAAATCATCTCCTCGCCGACCTGGAGCGGTCTCGAATCGGAGCATGTCTCGTACAACGCCGGTTACACCAACGTGCACGAGTTGATTCCCTGGCGCACGCTCACCGGCCGCCAGCAGCTCTACCAGGACCACAAATGGATGCTCGCTTTCGGCGAGGCGCTGTGCGTGTATCGACCGCCGATCGACACTCATGCTGTGAAGTCGCTTCTCGGCAAGCGCGGCAACGGTAACAAGGAGCTTGTGCTTAACTTCATCACCCCGCATCAGAAGTGGGGCATTCACTCGACCTACACCGACAACCTGCTGATGCTGACACTGTCGCGCGGCGGCCCGATCGTGTGGATCTCCGAAGTAGATGCCAAGAAGGCGGAGATCGTCGATAACGACTGGATCGAGCTCTACAACGTGAACGGCGCGCTCACGGCCCGTGCGGTCGTTTCCCAGCGCGTGCCGCAAGGCATGGTCCTCATGTATCACGCGCAAGAGAAGATCGTGAACGTCCCGGGCGCCGAGATCACCGGCACCCGCGGCGGCATCCACAACTCGGTCACGCGCGCGGTGGTGAAGCCCACGCACATGATCGGCGGCTACGCACAGCAGAGCTACGGCTTCAACTATTACGGCACGATCGGCACCAACCGAGACGAATTCGTCATCCTTCGCAAGATGAAGAAGGTCGACTGGATGGATGCGCCGGCCGAGCCGACGGTCTCGTAAGGCCTCTTGGGACATGCATGATCTAGATCAAAAAGCGCCCGCGCAGGGGACGGTATCTTCACCTGCGGAAGCCTTCAGGAGTTACGAATGAAAGTCAGAGCCCAGATCGCGATGGTGCTGAATCTCGATAAGTGCATCGGGTGCCATACCTGCTCGGTCACTTGCAAGAACGTGTGGACCTCGCGCGAAGGTATGGAATACGCGTGGTTCAACAATGTCGAGACCAAGCCCGGGGTGGGCTACCCCAAGGACTGGGAGAACCAGGCGCGGTGGAAAGGCGGCTGGAAGCGCAAGGCGAACGGCACGATCGAGCCGAAGCAGGGCGGCAAATGGCGTCTGCTCGGCGACATCTTCGCGAATCCCAATCTCCCGGAGATCGACGATTATTACGAGCCGTTCACGTTCGACTACGAGCATCTTCACAACGCTCCCGAATCGAAAACGCCGCCGGTCGCCCGTCCCGTGTCGCTCATCACGGGCAAGCGCATGGAGAAGATCGAATGGGGCCCGAACTGGGAGGAAATCCTCGGCGGCGAGTTCGAGAAGCGGGGCAAGGACGCGAATTTCGAGGCCGTGCAGAAGGACATCTACGGCCAGTTCGAGAACACGTTCATGATGTATCTCCCGAGGCTGTGCGAGCACTGCCTCAATCCCGCGTGCGTCGCCTCGTGTCCCTCGGGATCGATCTACAAGCGTGAAGAGGACGGCATCGTTCTCATCGACCAGGAGAAGTGCCGCGGCTGGCGGATGTGCGTCTCGGGCTGTCCGTACAAGAAGATCTACTACAACTGGTCGACGGGTAAGGCCGAGAAGTGCATCTTCTGCTATCCGCGCATCGAAGCCGGCCAGCCGACCGTGTGCTCGGAGACGTGTGTCGGGCGCATCCGCTATATGGGTGTGGTGCTTTACGATGCCGACCGCATCGAAGCGGCGGCGAGCACGGAAAGCGAGCAGGATCTTTACGAGGCGCAGCTTGCGATCTTCCTCGATCCGAACGCGAGCGGAGTCATCGAGCAGGCCCGCAAAGACGGCGTGCCGGAAGCCTGGATCAAGGCGGCGCAGGCCTCACCGGTGTACAAGATGGCGATTGAATGGAAGATCGCGTTCCCGCTTCACCCGGAGTACCGCACGCTGCCGATGGTGTGGTACGTGCCTCCGCTCTCGCCCATCAGCTCGGCCGCGAACGCGGGGCACATCGAGTCGAACGGCGTGATCCCTGACGTGCGGCAGCTGCGCATCCCGCTCAAGTACCTCGCGAATCTGCTCACCGCAGGGGACGAAGAGCCCGTTGCCCGCGCGCTGGAGCGCATGCTTGCGATGCGCGCTTTCATGCGCGCACGGCATGTCGAAGGCCGTGACAATGGAATGCTTTTGAATGACGTGAATCTCACTGTCCAGCAGGTCGAGGAAATGTACCGCTATCTCGCAATCGCCAATTACGAGGACCGCTTCGTCATCCCGACCACGCACCGCGAATACGCCGAGAACGCGTTCGATCTGCGCGGCGGCTGCGGCTTTTCCTTCGGCGATGGCTGCTCGCCGGGAGAGAAGGGCAGTGGGCTGTTCGGTGGCAAGAAACGCACGATTGCAATCAAGCAGATCGCGTAAGGAGTTGCGCAAGTCTTCCGCCTGCCAAAGAAAGTATGAAAACATACAAGATACTCGCCGCCCTTCTGAGCTACCCCAGCGACGAGCTCGTGCAAGCGCTCCCCGACTTGAGAGCGACTCTCGAACGCGAAGCGCTCGTCGATGCCGGTGTGCGCGCGGGGCTCGAAGACCTGTTCGCGGAACTCGAGACGAGCGACATCTTCGATGCGCAAGAGCGCTACGTCGATCTTTTCGACCGCGTACGTTCGCTGTCGCTGCATCTCTTCGAGCACGTCCATGGCGAGTCCCGGGATCGCGGTCAGGCGATGGTCGATCTCAAGGCGCTCTACGCGCGCCACGGATTTGCCCTCGCGCCTTCCGAGCTGCCCGATTTCATCCCGGCTTTTCTCGAATTTCTCTCGTGCATCGATGCGCCGGAAGCGGCGGAATTGCTGGCGGAAGCCTGTCCGCTGCTGGAGGGCATCGCGGCGCGGCTTGCCACGCGCGGCAGCGCGTACGCAGCGGTCTTTCGCACGTTGCTCGTGATTGGCGGCCACGGCAGTACGCTACCCGTCGTTTCGACCGACGAGATCCGTGCCGAGGACGATCCGGCCGCGCTCGATGCAGGCTGGGCAGAGGCACCGGCGTTCGGTGGTAGTCCGGCCGCGTGCGGCGCTGCGCGTGCGCCGGAAGTTTCAGTAGTGCAATTCCATCGGCGTGCGGCGTGAGCACTCTATTGGAGGGATGACATGAGCCATCTTAACGACTTTTTCTTCGGGACCTATCCCTATATCGCCGCTGCGGTATTCCTCCTCGGCAGCCTCGCCCGTTTCGAGCGCTCGCCGTACACCTGGAAGAGCGACTCCAGTCAGCTCCTGCGACGCGGGCAGCTGCGCCTGGGTAACAACCTGTTCCACATCGGCGTACTCGCGCTGTTCTTCGGCCACCTGTTCGGACTGCTCACTCCCAAGGCCGTCTACCACGCGCTGGGCCTTTCCACGGAAGCGAAGCAGATGACCGCGATCGTTGCAGGCGGCGTCTTCGGTTCAACCTGCCTCGTCGGCCTCATTCTGCTGGTGCATCGCCGCCTTGCCGAGCCGCGTATCCGTGCCACCAGCAGCTCGATGGACATCTTCATCCTGCTGTGGATCCTGGCGACGCTGTTGCTCGGGCTCGCGAGCATCTTCGTCTCGCTGGGCCATGCCGACGGCGCGGTGATGGTGCAGCTCGCGAGCTGGGCGCAGCAGATCGTGACGTTGCGCAGCGGTGCGGCTGATTTCATCACCGATGTGCACTGGATCTACAAGGTGCACCTCGTCTTCGGGATGACGGTATTTGTGCTCTTCCCGTTCTCGCGTCTCGTTCACGTATGGAGCGGATTCGCATCGGTGCGCTATCTCACCCGCGCCTATCAGATCGTGCGCAGCCGGTAGGTGGATCGTGCCTCCCGGATTGCGCGCCGTGTCGAGCGTCGCGGACTGTTCCGCCTGGGTTGGCATGTGGAGAAGGGCGACGTGCTAATCGCAGACGGCGAGACGGTCGCACTTGCGCCAGCCCGCGAGAAGACCGATGGCGACGAACCTCGCGCCCGTAACACGGGCCGCGCAATTCCTTCGCTCGTATGTACCCTATGAATGCGAACCGGATCACTGCGCAGCTGCTCCTTCACCCGCCCCTGCGATCAAAGAAAATCTGCCGATCGCATACTCCTGCTCGGGATGCTCGAGCGCCGCGCAGATGGCGAACCATATCGCTGTGCAGCTCGACCGCCGCAACATCGCGGAAATGTCGTGTATCGCTGGCGTGGGCGGAAATGTGCCGCACCTGCTGAAGACCGCGCGCTGCGGCCGCTCCATCATCGCTCTCGATGGGTGCCCACTGAATTGCGCGCGGAACTGCCTCACTCGGCACGGTATTGCGCCGACCTGGCATCATGTCCTCTCCAACTATGGCGTGCGCAAGCGCTATCACGCCGACTTCGACCGTGACGAGGCGGAGGTCGTCCTCGAACGCGTGATTGCCGACCTGCCGGAACGCAACATCGCCGGATGATAGCCGCCTTGCCTCACGGGTGACCGGTTACATTTTGTCACAGCACCCGGCGTTTGCATGATGTATGGTTGGGTTATTAGGTTGTGGGAGATCTCACATGAAAACCCTTATCGCGCTGAGTGCGGCCGTGGTGATGTTCGGCGCCGTTGCTCCCAGCCATGCGGACCCGGACAAACATGAGAGCGGCCGCGGGCGTTATTCCGATCGTAAACCGTACCGGGGCGGTGAATACAAAGAGGAATACTGGGACGGCAACTGCAAGGTGGAACGCAAGTGGGAGCACAACGGCAAATATAAGGAAGAGCGAAAGTGTGAGGGTTATGGGCGTGGTGACCGCGGCCCGGGTTATGGTGGCTATCCGCCGGTATACCAGGAGCCGGGCGTGGTTGTGCAGCCGCCTGCAGTGGTGATCCAACCTCCGCCAGTCGTTATTCGTTGATCGTTCCCGTTAGGAACTACAGGATAAAACACCGGCCGTTGAAGCAGCTCAACGGCTTTTTTTTCGCGCCACTTCGCCGGCCATTTTGGCGGGCCTGGATTTCTCTCCATCACGTTGCATCATATTTGCCTGGTACGTCATTACGCATGAGGGCGACATACGTCTCATCTCGCTCACGGGCTGCTCGCAAACGCGAACGGAATACCCTCTGACAGCGCTATCGGCACGAAACTAGTGTGACTTCCCGCGTAGGTTGCGGATATCAGAGTTAGGCGGGCATAGTTGCGTTGAGTAATGTTATCAGCGTAGATCTCATTCGTGCCCAATTGGCCGCCAGCAGCATGCGACAGGTGAAGCCGCACAGGCAGATCGCGGTACGCCGCTGCATAGTCTTGCTCCCATCGAAGAGCTTCTGTCCACAGACATTGAAGCGCCGAGTCGCTGGCGAGGTAAGCTTTGAAGGTGTGCTTATCGGGGGCCTCTGAAAACATCGCGTATAGGACAAAGCTTCCACCGTGCGAATGCCCGAAGAGTGCGCGTTTATTCGGGTTACCGCCGAATGTCGCTTCCACGTAGGGAATGAGTTCCTGTCGAACGAAGTTGAAGTACGCAGTGTTACCACCGCCGCCTGGCGTGCACGTATTAACCGGAACGTAGTCGCGCGCACGCTGCCCCATACTATCGATGCCGACGATGATGATGTAGTTGTGCGTAGACTCGGTGATGTCCACAAGGGTTTGAAACCAACTTTCGCCATCGAGCATGTAGACGACAGGCAGATCACTGCGGCGACCGGCGCTCGCCGGCGGTAGATATATGTTGAGGTTGTACTCGGTGCCGATGATGCTCGACCTGATAGCGCTCGTTGCGATGAGACCTGCCATCGCTTGCCCGCCATCGGCCGACGAGCCACCTCCACCTCCGCCTCCCCCTCCGCCGCCACCACCACACCCAGCAAGCACGATGGCAAGCAGCGCCATCGCGACCAGGGGGCGCGTAAGCCCGCGAATCCGGAATGCCCTGCCCACGATCTGTGACGCGGCATCTACCTTCCCAAGATTCAAGCTCATGTTGCACTCTCCCTTATCTTGTAATCGCGACGCTTTGCGTGTTTCTTATCTGTCTCAGACTACGCTTCCTACTGGGGGGACCTGCAAGCTGATGGAGTATGGATTTGCCGGAACTTGGAGAAGGAGCCGACCGGTGGAAGGCAAGCAAAGAACAGGTGGGTGACAGCATCCATGGCGTAGCCGTAACCTGTTTTCATATGATTGTCTCGCCCTCCGCAGCTTCCGCGCGTCGCGCGGCTCGCTACATGCCTTGATTGTAGGTAGCGTCTAACGTCTGTCCAGCGAAATGCCGCATGGTGGACAGACTTCCTCACGCTTACCGATCCGCAAACAGCCGGAGATAAGAGAGAGGTCAACCTCGGCTCTATTCGTGCCGGGCTGCCATCGACTCTTCCAGAGGGCACATCCGGTTGTCATAGGGATGTGAGGAGAACTTTGTGAGACCATAGTGCTGCGTCACAAGAAAAACGGGGGAGCATGAGACTCGGTGAGATAAATGTTGGGTCGCGGACCGAGTTCAGGATTCGTGCGCTGACGCAACTCCTCGCCGCAATCACCGTACTTGCTGTCGTGCTTGCCGGTTGCGGAGGAGGAGGGGGCGGCGGTGCAGTCCAGCCGCCAAGCAGTGGCGGAGCGGACTCGTCGAGCGGTGGCGGTCAGTCGACCCGCGAATCCAGCACGATCGGCTCGCGGATCACTGGTACCAACTACGCGCTGAATATATACCTACCGCCAGCGAGCGCGGGCGCCCGCGGTGACGTGCCTATCGTTTATATGCTCGACGGTGAAAGCTGGTTCGAGACTCTTGTGGACATTGTTGAAACCACACGGACCGGTCTCATCATCGTTGGCATCAACAGCATGGGTCAGCGTAACCGCGACTTCGTTCCGGTGAACACTTGCACGGGCGGCGGTGGCGGTCATGCGGCGTACTTCGACTTCATCCGCCGAGAACTCATTCCGCACGTCGAAGGCAAATTTGGCGGCAATCCGAGCCGACGCGCACTATTCGGCCACTCGCATGGTGGTAGCTTCGTGTTGTACGCGACGTTTTCGGAATCTCCGGGCCAGCACACCTTCAAGGCTTACCTCGCCAGCGAAGCATCGATCGCCTGTATGCCTGCCACGGCCTTTGCATGGGAACAGGTCTACGCTTCGGCCTACCGTGAGTTGCCAGCGCGGCTTCACATTTCGTCTGCCACCGGCGGCAATGCCTCCGCAAATTTCGAGTACGCCAACATGATCGCGCAACGCAACTATGCAGGCCTGGTTTTTCGGAACGAAGTGTACGGAGGCAGTCATACTGGGATCGTGCCGCAAGTGCTGAAGGACGCGATAGCGTTTGCGTTTCCGATTAGCCCGTGAATAAGAAACCGCGGTTCGCGCGTGGAATTAAGCCTAATCGAAAAGCCCCCGGCCTAGATGGTACGGCGGTTCGTTTCTATAGATCATCGGGCGGTGTTGCGGAGTGTTGCGGTGATGGTGACAAGCCGCGGCCGCGGTGCACCTGATCGAGGCGTAGAAGACAACGACCTCGAACATCTCGCCGCCCGGTTTTGTCAGGCGAAACGCCGGCCAGCGCGACAGCCTGGATTTTCTCGGTCACCTTCCAGTGTCGCAGGCGTTATTTTACATAATGCACATTATGCGCACTACGCGGTATGCTTGCGTCATTCAGGATACAGGGGTCTTATGGCGCATGCTTCCGAAGATTGTAGTAACCCGCAAAGAGGTCGAGGCATGGTTGCGTGCCGCGTCTGGCGTCGGTCCGTCCACGCCGTACGCCATGCTAGATCGATAACGGAACCTGTGCGAAAAGAGCCGACGCACCAAGATCGAAGGATGCTGGCCCGCCATGCTAAACGAACGTAGCCCGGCGGGACTCCGCTAAAATGGCCGGCTTGGCGGTTGCTATATCAATATCAATAAACTGGCAGTGTGATCCGATGTCCTGGCTGTTCGTCCTGTGCAAACACCCCACCGACCCGCTACGCACACTCTGGAAATGGCGCCTCATCACCAACACCGACACGCCCCGCACACGCGACATTCGAGGAATGCTGGGCCGACGCATGCGGTAATGGATTCAACGATTCAGTGCCTTTCCACATCACGCACGATAACGCCGAAGACTACTGTCTATAGGCATGCCGCTTGCCCAGATGATGTGCCGGATTGAGACCTCTCCGGCAGTAATGGGGAATGCGATGTATAGAGCCCGGCGTACGTCCGGGCTCTCTTTTTTTCAACAGGGAGCCCCGCTACCCGGGCCGGCTTACTGCCCCAACGACTCAGTTCCTCGACTCGGACTCATAACGGATCTCTAACACAGCATCATCGGTGAGCCCGTGCGCCCGAGCGTCACGGAGACAATCCGGCAACGTATCGAAGCCCTCCGACGACTTCAAAGTCACTCCGCCCACGTCGACACGCATCCAGCGCCATTGCGTACGCGCAAAGTACTGCCCGACACGCACGATCTCGCTGAAGGCTACCCAAAGCCCTTTTTCTTCCATACTTCCCCCGGGCCCGGATGGTGCCATTATCGTTCCAAGCTCGCACGCCGAAATTACTCAATTGACAGCTTCGATGAAGTAAAGCGCGTCGTCACCGGGCAAGATGACCCGCGTAACAGCCCCCAACTGGCTGGCGCTAGGGAAGCAGCGCCTCATGAATCGCGAAGCCAAGGAACGGCCCAGGTTGGAAAAGCAACAGAAGCCACGCGAAGAACAGGAAAGCACGCCCACCGGGGTCAGCGCCAGCAACGCGATCTGGGAACTGAACCGCAACCTGGCGCACCCGCAAGCCAACGCGCGCGGTAGAAACCTGCCGTACCGCGACGCTGGCTCGTCCAAGCTATTCCCGGGCACCGGCCTTAGTGAGGACCTCAACCACGTCGTGACGACCCCGGGAGGTTGCCATTCCGAGCGCTGTATAACCGTATGGCGTCTTGTGGTTGATGTCGGCGCCGTTTTCCATGAGCAGCAGCACCATCGGCAAATGGCCTTCCCGCGCCGCCATCATGAGCGCGGTGGTGCCATTTTCAGCAGCTGCATTCACGTTCGCCCCTTTGGCGATGAGCAGGCGGGCGATCTCGAGCTGATTGGTGGTTGCTGCGTAGATGAGCGGCGTCCATCCCGGGTTGTTTACGTTCGCCCCGGCGTCGAGCAGCGCCTTCACCGTGTCGATCTGGCCTTTAATCGCCGCGAGCATCAGCGCAGTCTCGCCATTGGCGTTCCGTGCATTCACTTTGGGACGATGCGCGAGAATCGTTTTGATGACGCTGGGCTTGCCCTCGCGAATAGCCAGCATGAGCAGCGAGTCGCCCTTGGGGCTCACCGTATCGACGTCCATGCCTTTCTTGAGTAGCGCGGCCACGGTGGCCTGATCGTCTATCGCGATGGCTTGCATCATGTCTTCGTAGACGCCGGCGTACGCGCCGGCAGGCAGCCACAAGGTCAGGCACAGGAGCACATGTTTAGGCTTGATCATGGTTTGCAGGGATGTTGAACAGTCGGAAAAAGTTATCGGTGGTATGGCGCGCCACGTCCTCGAACGGCACATCCCGGAGACGGGCGATCTCCTCGGCGGTGTGCTTGACGTAGCCCGGCTGGTTCGTTTTGCCGCGGTGTGGGACGGGGGCAAGATAGGGGGAATCCGTCTCGACCAGCATCCGATCGAGCGGCACTTTGCGGGCCACTTCCCGCAGCTCCTTGGCGTTTCGAAACGTGACGATGCCTGAAAACGAGATGTAGAACCCCATGTCGAGCGCTGCGCGCGCAACGCCCCAGGACTCGGTGAAACAGTGCATGACTCCGCCAGCGCGATCGGCGCCCTCTTCCCGCATCAAACGTATCGTGTCATCCGCGGCGGCGCGCGTGTGTATGATCAACGGTTTCTTCGCTCGGATGGCTGCGCGGATGTGCGTACGGAAGCGCTCGCGCTGCCATTCCAGGTCGCCTTGGAGACGGTAGTAATCCAGCCCCGTCTCACCGATCGCGACGATCTTCTCGTGTTGCGCCAGCGAAACGAGCTCGTCCACGCTCGGATCGCGCACATCGGTACCATCCGGATGTACCCCGACCGATGCGTAAATATGCGG
>JBLNBW010000231.1:0-31578 GCA_050260255.1 Rhodospirillaceae bacterium
AGAACTTCCTCGGCTTCGTCCAGCTCGGCTGCATGATCATCATGCTTCGCACGTATTTTTGAGATGGCTTCTAGTAACTAGTAACCGGCATGGCTCATTTCGCCATTCCCAGCTCCGTCAATACGTCTTTCAGGATGTCGTATTCCGCCTTCAAGCTCTTCGCGAGCTCCGCGCTGTTCTTGTAATCCTCTTCCCACTGGTTCTTCTGCACTGCGTCCTTCCACGCCTGCGTCTGCAGCATTTTGCGCAGGGCGCCATCCCAGTAAGCGAGCTGTGCAGCACTCAAGCCGCGCGGCCCGATCAAGCTACGCGGCACGTCGAACTTCACGTCCAGCCCTTGCTCCTTGAACGTCGGCACCTGCGCGAGCGGCCCGGAGAGGCGCTTCGGCGATGCAAGGCCCAGGAAACGCACCTTGCCCGCTTCGGCAAGCGGCAGAAACGCGCCCGGTGTGGCGGACACGACGTCCACATGACCGCCAAGCAGGGCGGTAATGGCCTCGCTGGACGAATTGAACACCACGATCTTGAGCTTCTTGACGTCCGCACCGACGGCTTTCGCGAGCAGGGCGGAGGCGATGTGGTACGCATTGCCGCGTGCGGCAGCAAGCGCGATGCTTACCGACGAGGGATCGGCCTTGATGCGCTTCGCCAGCTCCTGCCCGCTCGTGATGGGCGATTCGGTCCGCGCCATGAAGGCGATGGGTTCGGTGATGAGATTCGCGACCGGCGTGAACTCGAAGTACTTCACGTTGAGCTGGCCGACCACCAGCGCCGACAGCGGCGTGGAGGTCTGGATCATGATGCGGTGCGCGTCGCCGTTGAACTGACCGAGGTAGTTGAGCGCCACGCCGTAGCTGCCGCCCGGCTTGTTGGTGACGATGATGGACTGATCCACCAGCTTGTTGCCCTGCAGGATCATCTGCACCGTGCGCATGGTGTTGTCCACGCCGCTGCCGGGCCCCGTCGGAACGACGAACTCTATGGTGCGGTCGGGCTTCCATTCGGCGGCGTGTGTCGGCCCGATCGAGACGATGGCTGCCGCAGCACACGCTGCGGCGATGAGGGTACGGATTCGCAACTTGTTCTCCCGGCTATTCGGTTTTGATGCCTGCATTCTTGATGATCTTCTCGTACGTCGCGGTTTCGTTGCGTATGAAGCTCATGAGACCTTCCGGCGACGTCGGCGCCGGCAGCCCGCCTTCGCTCGTAAGGCGCTTCTTCACGTCCGCGTCGTCGAGCGCCTTGCGCATCGCGCCGTTCAGTATGCCGACGACGTCTTGCGGCGTGTGCGCGGGCGCGAGCATCGCGTACCACTGCGTGAGCTCGTAGCCCGGCAATCCGGCTTCCGCGATGGTCGGCACGTCGGGATAGACCTCGAGCCGCGATGTGACGGTCACACCCAGCGGCTTGAGCCGCCCGTTGCGCGTGAACGGCAGCGTGGTGACCGGACTCGCGAACGCGAGGTCGACCTGACCTGCGACCAGATCGGTGGCAAACAGTGCCGTGCCGCGATAGGGAACGTGCAGTATGTCGACACCGGCCATCGTTTTGAAGAGTTCGCCGGCGAGATGCGGCGCACCGCCCGTCCCGGCGGAAGCGAAGCTCAATTTGCCCGGTCGCGCCTTGGCAATCGCAACGAGCTGCTTCACGTTGTTCGCCGGCACCGACGGATGGACCACCAGCACATAGGCCAGCTTGGCGCCGAGGCTCACGGGCGCGAAATCGCGCTGAGGATCGAACGGCAGCTTGGTCTTGAGCGCCGGCATGATGGCCATGCCGGACGACGTGCCCCACAGCAGCGTGTAACCGTCGGGTGTTGCGCGCGCTACGAGTTCGGTGCCGATGATGCCGGCTGCGCCGTCGCGGTTCATCACGACGAACTGCTGGCCGAGCACTTCACCCATGCGCCTGGAAATGACGCGCGCGAAGGCGTCGGTTGCTGCGCCGGGCGGGAAAGGCACGACCAGCGTAACGGGGCGGCGCGGGTACTGTTGAGCATGCGCTGTGGAGACAGCACACGCCGCGGCGAGCAGCATTGCGGCCGCATTCAGGTATTTCATTGCATTCTCCTTGTCTCGCGCACTACGTGCCGTTGCGGGCGACGCGTTCTTCGAAGTCGCGCTCGAACACTCTTGTGTCGCCTTCGTACGCTTCGAGCCGCGCGCGGATCACGAACTCGCGCTTGGTGCACGTCACGTTGGTGCGGCTTTCGGTGCGTATGCGCCAATCGCCGCGCTCGAATTCCCATGTCCACGTCACTTCCGCGGTCGCGGACAGCGGGTCGTCTTCGATGACGCTGTAGCGCTCGGTGGAGCGCGCTTCGGCTATGAGATCGATGTCGTCGTAGCGATTGCGCCCGCTGCTGTCGGTGATGTGCACTACCGTTTCGCCCTTGCCGAGATCGGTATGTATGGTGCGGTTGCGGCTGCCGGGCGTGAGCGCGGTCCTGGTGAACGCCGGTGCCGATTCAGGCGCCTTGAACTTCGGCGGCGTGTCATCTTTGCGGCTGCGCGGGCGTACCGGCAGAGCGACGGCGCTGCGTCCGGCGACGAGGGTGAGCGTGACGGGCTCGGGCGAGGGCCAGATGAGCGGCCAGTACGTGGTCGAGACGGCAATCCGGATGCGATGGCCTTTGGCGAAGCAATACGCGCTGTCGATGAGCGGGAAGCGAACCCGGTACTCGGCGCCGGGCTTGAGCTTCTTCGCTTTCTCGGGACCGTCGCGATGGGTGAGGTTGAAAACCCCGTACGTGACGCGCGTCGATGCGCCGTCGGGCGCAACGTCGCACACGCGGACGCACACGAAGGCGACCGGGCGATCGACGGAGAGCACCAAGTCCGCGGTCGCGGTGCCGAGGATTTCGACGTCCTGCTTGAGCGGCGCGCTGTCGAAGCACAGCGATTGCCCGTCGTCCGGGCGCTGATCGCCGGGCAGCTCGGGGCTCGGTCCGTGCTGGAACCACGGCATCAGCTCACCGCAGGCGAGACCCAGCGTCTGTGGCGATTTCCACGTGCGCGCGCTGGCACGCCCAGCCTTGTCGGCGAGCGTGCCGTCCGCTGCCAGGAAGAAGCGTTTGTCCTTGATGCGCGGCGACGGCCACGTGTCCTCCGCGATCCAGCGGCCGGGCGATTCGGCGTAATAGGTTTTCGCCGGCACGGCGCGCGGCATCCAGGCAGTGAGCTGCGGCTCGCGCTCGATGCCGTTCTCCTTGCCGCGCATCCAGCGGTCGTACCAGCGCAGCGCCTCTTGGAGCAGGCCGATTGCCGGTCCCGGCATGCCCAGATGACCGTAGCGGTGACCCCATGGACCGATAAGGCCTTTCGACGGCGACGAGACGTTCTCCAGCGTTTCGCCGACGGCGCCCACGTACGCGCCATCCGCCCAGCCCGACAGTGCGTAGAACGGCGCCTTGATGTTGTCGAAGTCGATCGCTCGTTCCTGCCAGTACTTGTCGAACGTCTGATGCTGGAGCGCGGCGACGATCTGCGGCGTGTCGTGCTCGAGGCGCGCCATCCACATCTCGCGCCAACGCTCGCCCACGAGCTGCGGATCGGGCGCACGCGACTTGTAGCCGAACAGCTGGCTCGACCAGCGGATAGAGCGCAGCAGCACGCAGCCCCCGCGATATACCTGGCTGTAACGGTAGCGGTCGGGCGCGAACGATTGCGCGATCACCGCCTTCAGCTGCTTGGGCGCGCGGTTCGCGGTCTGTATGCCCTGGAAGCCTCCCCAGGAGATGCCGAACATGCCAACCTGGCCGTCGCTCCACGGCTGCTGCTCGATCCACTTCAGCACTTCCACGGTATCGGCCGCTTCGTCGCCGATCGCGAATACGCCCTGAATGCCGTCGGAATCGCCCGAGCCGCGCATGTCGACGCGCATCGTCGCGTAGCCGTGGCCGGCGAAGTAGCGGTGGTGCATCGCGTCGCGCGGCGCATAGATGTCGCGCTTGCGATAGGGGATGACTTCGATGATCGTCGGTACGCGCTTCTTCTGCGCGATGTCCGGCAGCCACAACTTCGCGGCGAGCTTTACGCCGTCCGGCATGGGTATCCAGCAGTCCTCGGTCTCGGTGTACTGGCAGGGAAAGCGGGTAATCGTCTTCAATGCGGCCTACCTTTTGTTTGTGAATGCGAAGGGATGCAGTGCGCGCCGGCTGCGCCGGCTTCGGATCTTTGGATCCGCCGATTTCATTCTAGGTTGGCTGCATCGAGCGTCAAGGCGTACTCCGCATGATGGATCAAGTGCGCAACAGACGCGCACCATGATGACAACGGAGAATCATGGTCGCGGGAGTCCAGTGGTTTTGCGTGCTGCGAACCACCGTGACCCAGGCAAACAGAAGACGGCGGAGGGCCGCGCCGCTTCCCAAAGGAGTGGACGACGCCCAAGCGCGCATGCCGATCGCGGAAAAGCGAGGAAGCTCGCGAAGACCTACGACTTGTCGGTGATGAAACTTGTTTCGTCAGATCGTGCAGGCAGAGCGGTCGCACCCGTTACAACGCGCGCGGCAAGCGTGCTTGTAAAAGTCGCGCCTACTTGACCTTCATGCCGGGCTGCGCGCCGCTGTCGGGCGAGAGCAGAAAAAGCCCGGGTGCGTCGCCGGATGCGGCAAGCACCATGCCTTCGGACATGCCGAACTTCATCTTGCGCGGCGCCAGGTTCGCGACCATGACCGTGAGACGGCCTTTGAGCGTTTCCGGATCGTAGGCGGACTTGATGCCGGCGAAGACCTGCCGCGTGCCGAGCGCGCCGACGTCGAGCGTGAGCTTGAGCAACTTGTCCGCACCTTCAACGTGCTCTGCGTTCACGATCTTCGCGATGCGCAGATCGACTTTGGAAAAGTCCTCGATGCCGATCACTGACGCTTGGGCTGCCGCTTCGACGGTTTTCTCCTGATGCTGTGCGCGACGCTGCTGTGCGGCCGGCGCAGCGGGCTTCAAGCTTTCCTTGTTGGCCTCGATCAGCGCGGCGACTTGCTTGGTGTCGACGCGGGTCATCAAGTGCCGGTAGTCGTTGATCCGGTGTCCTGCGGCGAGCGTGCTTTTCGCGTCATGCCATTCGAGCGGCGCGATGTTGAGAAAGCGCTCGACTTCGCCAGCGAGCCGAGGCAGTACCGGCTTGAGATACAGCGTGAGCAGCCGGAACATGTCTATCGTGGTCGAGCAGACTTCCTGCAGCAGCGGCTTCCTGTCGGCGTCCTTGGCGAGCTCCCAAGGCTTCATGCCGTCGAAGTACGCGTTGACGCGGTCGGCGATCAGCATGATGTCGCGCACCGCTTTGCCGTATTCGCGGCCGTCGTAATACGCCGCGACCGGAATCGCGGCAGCGCGCAGCGATTGATAGTCCGGAAGGTCGACATTCACCGTGCCGAGCTGCCCACCGAAATGCTTGGCGATGAAAGTTGCCGCACGGCTCGCGATGTTCACGTACTTGCCGACGAGGTCCGAATTCACCCGGGCGACGAAGTCGTCGAGCGACAGATCGATGTCCTCCATCGTCTCGTTCAACTTCGCCGCGTAGTAATAGCGCAGCCACTCGGGATTGAGTCCCTGCTCGAGATAGCTCTCGGCGGTGATGAACGTGCCGCGGGACTTGGACATCTTCTCGCCGTTGACGGTGAGAAAGCCATGCGAGTAGATGCGGGTCGGCGTCCGGTAGCCGGCGTGATGCAGCATCGCGGGCCAGAACAGCGCATGGAAGTACAGGATGTCCTTGCCGATGAAGTGGACGAGCTCGGTGTCGTGACCTGGGCGCAGGAAGGCCGTCTCGTCGATCGTGCGCCCGGCGCTGTTCTGCTTCGCGAGATAGTTACGGAAGCTGCCGAAATAGCCCACCGGCGCGTCGAGCCAGACGTAGAAGAACTTCTTGTCGCCGGTGCCCGGAATCGCGAAGCCGAAGTACGGCGGATCGCGCGAGATGTCCCAGTCGGAAAGCTTTGCGTCGCCGGGCTCGCCGAGCCATTCCTTCATCTTGTTGGCGGCTTCCGGCTGCAGGCGTCCTTCGGCTTGCGTGAACTGGCGCAGGAACGACTCGCACCGCGGATCCGACAGCCTGAAAAAATAGTGCTCGGATGCTTTGCGGACGGGGGCGGCGCCGGAGACGGTGGAGTAGGGGTTCTTGAGGTCGGTGGGGCTGTAGGTTGCGCCGCACACCTCGCACGAGTCGCCGTACTGGTCTTTCGCGCCGCACTTCGGGCACTCGCCCTTGATGTAGCGGTCGGGCAGGAACATCTGCTTGACCGGATCGTAAAACTGCTCGACCGACCGGACCGCGATCAAGTCCTTCGCCTTCAGCTGCCGATAGATATCCTCACAGAACGCGCGGTTTTCCGGCGAGTTCGTGGTGTAGTAGTGGTCGAAGCCGACCAGAAAGCCGTCGAAGTCGCGCTTGTGCTCGTGCCACACGCGCTCGATGAGCTGCTCCGGCGTGATGCCTTCGGCGTCGGCGCGCAGCATGATCGGCGTGCCGTGGGTGTCGTCGGCGCCGACATAGTGGACTTCGTGGCCCTGCAGCTTCTGGAAGCGCACCCAGATGTCCGTCTGTATGTACTCGACGAGATGGCCCAGGTGGATGGCGCCATTGGCGTAGGGCAGTGCGGAAGTGACCAGGATGCGACGCATTTCGGCGGAGTGCGGCGAGGAAAGCGTGAATTGTAACAAACGGGGGAACTTTAACCCTCGCGGGACCGCCCCTACGTGTATAGGTGAAGGCGACGGCTCTGCTAGAATGCCGCGCTTGCCCGCCACCGTGTTTTGAGGATCCGCCATGGCAGTCACCGAGCAGCAAGTCCAGGACGCGCTTAAGCAACTCACCGACCCGAACACCCGCAAGGACTACGTCACCGGCAAGTCGGCCAAGAACGTCAAGGTCGAAGGCGATCGCGTGTCGGTCGATATCGTGCTCGGCTATCCGGCCAAGAGCCAGATCGAGCCGATCCGCAAGGAAATCACCGCGAAGCTGAAGAGCATTCCGGGCGTTTCAGCGGCAAACGTCAACGTGACGATGAAGATCGTTCCGCACACAGTGCAGCGGGGCGTGAAGCTGGTCCCGGGCGTGCGCAACATCGTCGCGGTCGCTTCGGGCAAGGGCGGTGTCGGCAAGAGCACGACTGCGGTGAACCTGGCGCTCGCCCTCGCCGCCGAAGGCGCGTCGGTCGGCGTGCTGGACGCGGACATCTACGGGCCGTCGCAGCCTATGATGCTGGGCATCACCGGCCGCCCGCACTCGAAGGACGGCAAGAAGCTCGAGCCGATGGAAGCGTACGGCATCCAGGCCATGTCCATCGGCTTTCTCATCGACACCGAGACGCCCATGGTGTGGCGCGGCCCGATGGTGACGCAGGCACTGGAGCAGCTTCTCAACGACACCAACTGGCGGGACATCGATTATCTGGTCGTGGATCTGCCGCCGGGCACCGGCGATATTCAGCTCACGCTGGCGCAGCGCGTTCCGGTCACCGGCGCCGTAATCGTCACGACGCCGCAGGACATCGCCCTCATCGACGCCCGCAAGGGCCTCAAGATGTTCGAGAAAGTCGGCATTCCGATCCTCGGCATCGTCGAGAACATGAGCCTCCATATCTGCAGCAAGTGCGGCCACGAGGAGCGCATCTTCGGCGCCGGCGGCGGTGAAAAAATGGGCAAGGACTACGGCGTGGAGCTGCTCGGCGCACTGCCGCTCGACATCCAGATCCGGGAGCAGGCGGACTCGGGCCATCCGACCGTCGTGGTCGATCCGGACGGCCGCATCGCGGAGATCTACAAGCAGGTGGCGCGTCGCGTCGCGGTCAAGATCGCCGAGAAGCAGCAGGACCACTCGTCGGTGTTTCCGAAGATCGTCGTGCAGAACACCTAGTTCTGCACGGTGAGGGGTAAGGGGTTAGGCGTCAGGAGAAAAACCGGCTGGAACTCTGGTTTTTCGTTGTAAAATTCGCGCCCAACGGGCGCCGCGCTTACTCCTCACCCCTAACACCTGACTCCTCACCGACAATGTCGATAAAGTCCGACCGCTGGATCCGCCGCATGGCGGACACGCACCGCATGATAGAGCCCTTCGAGCCGGGCCAGATCAAGACCGCAAAGGGCGAGCGGCTCGTGTCCTACGGTACTTCGAGCTACGGCTACGATATCCGCTGCTCGGACGAGTTCAAGATCTTCACCAACATCAATTCGACCATCGTCGACCCCAAGAGCTTCGACGAGCGCTCGTTCGTCGACTTCAAAGGCGACGTTTGCATCATCCCGCCCAACTCGTTTGCGCTCGCGCGCACGGTCGAGTACTTCCGTATCCCGCGCAACGTCCTGACGGTGTGTCTGGGCAAATCCACGTACGCGCGCTGCGGCATCATCGTGAACGTGACGCCGCTCGAGCCCGAGTGGGAGGGCTACGTCACGCTCGAGTTCTCCAACACCACGCCGCTGCCCGCCAAGATCTATGCCAACGAGGGCGTCGCGCAGGTGATCTTCCTCGAGTGCGATCCCGACGACGTGTGCGAAACCTCGTACCGCGATCGCGGCGGCAAGTATCAGGGCCAGGTCGGCGTCACGCTGCCGAAGATCTAGCCTCCAGTCCCGCGCGACCGTGGACCACACCGATTCCAATGCCCGCTGAAACGGATGGCGGCGCGGCACTATTTCCGCCGACCATAGTCCTATAATGCTCGCTCGCGCAGCCGCACGGCACCGCCGAAGGTAACGGAGCACCCAGGGGAGGGATCGGGTGCGCCGGCTCTCCCGACGAGAGGTCATCGACCATGAAGTTTCGTTTTCCCGTCATCATCATCGATGAAGACTTCCGCTCCGAGAACGCAAGCGGGCTCGGCATACGCGCGCTGGCAAAGGCGATCGAGGACGAAGGGATGGAAGTCGTCGGCGTCACGAGCTTCGGCGACCTCTCTAGCTTCGCGCAGCAGCAAAGCCGCGCCTCGGCCTTCATCCTCTCCATCGACGACGAGGAGATGGCGAGCGGGAATCCCGAGCGGGCGGCGGCGACAATCGCGCAGCTGCGGGCCTTCGTGGAAGAGATCCGCTTTCGCAACGCCGACATCCCGATTTTTCTTTACGGCGAGACGCGCACCTCGCGCCATGTTCCGAACGACGTGCTGCGCGAGCTGCACGGTTTCATCCACATGTTCGAGGATACCCCCGAGTTCGTCGCACGCTACATCGTGCGGGAATCGAAGACGTACCTGGACAGCCTGTCGCCGCCGTTCTTCCGAGCGCTGACCCATTACGCGCAGGACGGCTCGTACTCGTGGCACTGCCCCGGCCATTCGGGGGGCGTTGCCTTCCTCAAGAGCCCGGTGGGACAGATGTTTCACCAGTTCTTCGGCGAAAACATGCTGCGCGCCGACGTGTGCAACGCGGTGGACGAGCTCGGCCAACTGCTCGATCATTCGGGCCCGGTTGCCGATTCGGAGCGGAACGCGGCGCGCATCTTCAACTGCGACCATCTCTTCTTCGTCACCAACGGCACGTCGACCTCGAACAAGATGGTGTGGCACTCGACGGTGGCGCCTGGAGACGTGGTCGTCGTCGACCGCAACTGCCACAAGTCGATCCTGCATGCGATCACGATGACAGGCGCGATCCCGGTGTTCCTCATGCCGACGCGCAACCACTTCGGCATCATAGGGCCGATACCGCTCAGCGAGTTTCGCTGGGAGAACATCAAGAAAAAGATAGACGCGCATCCGTTCGCCCGCGAAGTGAAGTCGAAGCCCCGCGTGCTGACGCTGACGCAGAGCACGTACGACGGCATCGTGTACAACGTCGACACGATCAAGGAAATGCTCGACGGCAAGATCGACACGCTGCACTTCGACGAGGCGTGGCTGCCGCACGCGGCATTCCACGAGTACTACCGGGGCATGCATGCAATCGGACGCGACCGGCCGCGCTGCAAGGACTCGATGATTTTCTCCACGCAATCCACACACAAGCTGCTCGCCGGGTTGTCCCAGGCCTCGCAGATCCTCGTGCAGGACAGCGAGAAGCGCCAGTTGACCCAGCATTCGTTCAACGAGGCTTATCTCATGCACACCTCCACCTCGCCGCAATACGCGATCATTGCCTCATGCGACGTGGCGGCGGCGATGATGGAGCCGCCCGGAGGCACTGCGCTGGTGGAGGAATCCATACTGGAGGCGCTCGACTTCCGCCGCGCGATGCGCAAGGTCGATGCGGAGTTCGGCAAAGACTGGTGGTTCAAGGTATGGGGGCCCGAACGGCTCGCTGCGGAGGGCATAGGCAATCGCGAGGACTGGATGCTGCGCGCCAACGAGCGCTGGCACGGTTTCGGCGACCTCGCCGGCGGGTTCAACATGCTCGACCCCATCAAGGCGACCATCATCACGCCCGGGCTGGACGTGACCGGCAAGTTCGCGAAAAGCGGCATTCCGGCGCTGATCGTCACCAAGTACCTGGCCGAGCACGGCATCATCGTGGAGAAGACCGGGCTCTATTCCTTCTTCATCATGTTCACCATCGGCATTACCAAGGGCCGGTGGAATACGATGGTGACCGAGCTGCAGCAGTTCAAGGACGACTACGACAACAACCGCCCGCTGTGGCGCGTGATGCCGGAGTTCCTCAATGCGTTCCCGCAGTACGAGAAGATCGGCCTGCGCGATCTCTGCGACCAGATCCATGGGGTCTACAAGGCGAACGACGTCGCGCGCTTGACCACGGAGATGTACCTTTCGTCGATGGAGCCGGCGATGAAGCCGGGCGATGCGTGGGCGCGGCTTGCGCACCGCGAAATCGACCGCATCGAGATCGACCAGCTCGAAGGCAGGGTGACGAGCGTGCTGCTCACGCCGTATCCGCCCGGCATACCGTTGCTGATTCCCGGCGAACGGTTCAACAAAACGATCGTGCGTTACCTGCAGTTCGCGCGTCAGTTCAATCAGCAGTTCCCCGGATTCGAAACCGACATCCATGGTCTCGTCTCGGAGAAAAACGGTCGCGAGCTCCGCTATTTTGTGGATTGCGTAGCACCCGTTTGAGCGCGGTCAAAAGCGGTAAAAAGTCACACTTTCGCCTTGCGGGCGCGGGGTTCATTCGGTAACCTTGCGGCTCACGCGCCCCGGTCGATTCCACTCGGTCAGCAAGTGGGATGGCGCTGAAATAACAAAAGCATACCCGCAGGGGGGACTGCTGTTAATGAAAACAAAAACCAGGTATTCCCGGGAACTGCGGGCAGCTACGCTTGCCCTTTTTCTGGCTCTCTCGGCATCTTTTTCTCCTTCCGCTTTTTCTGCCGATGCCGACGACATTTCGCGTGCCGAAAAGCTCGTTCAGAGTGGCCAGGCAGCGGAAGCGTACGCGCTGCTCGCGCCGCTCGAAGACCGGCTTGCCGGCAACGTGCAGTACGACTACGTGCTGGGCATCGCGGCCCTCGATAGCGGCAAGCCGGACAAGGCGACGCTCGCTTTCGAACGCGTGCTCGCCGTCGATCCGAACTTCGCCGGTGCGCGGCTCGACATGGCCCGGGCGTACTTCCATCTCGGGGACGTGACCCGGGCGAAAGCCGAATTCGATACGGTGCTGTCGCAGAATCCGCCGGAAGCAGCCCGCACGACGGTCAAGCGCTATCTCGAAGCCATCGACAAGATCGAGCAGGCGAAAAAGACGGCGAAGTCCGCCTATGTCGAGGTTTCTTACGGCCGCGACAGTAACGTCAACAATTCGACTTCCCAAAGCAACATCGCGGTGCCGGCGCTCGGCAATCTGATCTTCACGCTCGATCCGACCAACGTGAAGCGCGGCGACAGCTACGCGCTGTTCGGCGCAGGGGCCGACATCGCTCATGAAGTGGCGCAAGGCTACGCGGTATTCGCGGGTGGTGATGTGCGCTATCGCACGAACAGTTCGGAGGATCGCTTCAACTACACCAGTGCGCTCGCACGCACCGGCCTCGCGTGGAGCAACGAAGCGAACGTCGTGCGCGGCACGATTTCCGCCGATCGCTATTATCTCGACGATCAGCGCAACCGCAGCGGCACCGCTCTTGGCCTCGACTGGCGCCACACTATCGATCCGTCGAACATCCTGAACATGTTCGGCACCTACACCCGTTACCGTTTTTCGACGACGACGCTGTCGGTCAACGATTTCGACCAGTATTTGCTCGGCGTAGGTGCGCTGAGACTCTTCGACGACGGGCGCAGCGTCCTCAATGCGACAGTGTTCGTCGGCTACGAGGATGACACCAACGGACGCGCCGACGGCAACAAGAATATCCGCGGTGTCCGCTTCGGCGGACAACTGCACCTGCACGAGCAGGTCGACTTCTTCGCGTCGGTCGGCATGCAGCGGGGCACGTACGATCGTGAGAACGTCGCGTTCCAGACGACGCGCGCCGACAACCAGTATGACGCCGTCGCGGGCGTGATCTGGCGGCTCACGTCCGCATGGAGCGTGCGTCCGCAGGTGCTCTACATCCACAACCAGTCGAACATTCCGATTTACGCCTACAAGCGGTCCGATGTGTCTGTCACGCTGAGGCGCGACTTCCGATGAGGGGCGCAACTATGTCGAACAGGGAGTGTTTCATGTCTTTCAAAGCGTTCGTGCAGGGCGCTCTGGTCGCCTTGTTGATGTGCGCGGCATACACCGTCGAGGCGTCCGTCGGGCTGATTCAATTCACCGCGGGCGACGTCAAGATTCGGAACGCAGCCGGTCAAGTTCGGGCAGCCGTGAAAGGCGGAACGGTCGACGAGGGCGACACCATATTCACTGCGCCTTCGGCGTCCGCGCAAATCAAGATGTCGGACGGCGGCATCATCGCCGTTCGGCCGGAGACCGAGCTCAAGGTCGACACGTACCGTTACGCGGGCAAGGAAGACGGGAACGAGCGCGCCGTCATGTCGCTCGTGAAGGGCGGCTTCCGTACGATCACGGGTCTCATCGGCCGCACGAACAAGCAGAACTACACGATTACGACGCCGACGGCGGTCATCGGTATCCGAGGCACGGACCACGAGCCTATCGTCATTCCGGCGATAGCGGGCGCCGGCAAGCCGTCTGCGCCTCCCGGAACGTACGACAAGGTGAACGTGGGACAGGCGTTCATCCGCACGCCGCTCGGTGAAGTCAACATCCGTCAGAACCAGGTAGGTTATGCGGCGCCCAATCAGGCCCCGACGCTGCTGCCCAAAATGCCGGACATGTTCAAGGCGACGCCGCCGGTGCGCCAGGCGCAAGCCGAGAAGAAGGAGGAGCAGCAAAAGCAACAGGAAGCCCAGAAACAGGAACAGACCAAGCAGGCGAGCGGCGGTCAGTCGGGTCAGTCGCAGACGAGCGCGTCCGGCGACAAACCGACCGAGACACAGTCAGCGAGCAGCACGACCTCGTCCACCTCGACGACTTCGACCGCGACCAGCGAAGTCCGCGCTACGGCGGTGGTCGACGCAACGCCCGTCACCGCAAGTACGGGGACGACGTCGGCGACTACGGCTGTCGTGCCAACGGCCACCACAGTTCCGCCTGTCGTGACGACCACGACGACAACATCGCCGCCGGCGGTGGTACAAGAGATCAAGGCCACGTCGAGCAGCGAAACGGCGGCGAAGCTTGATCTCACGTCGCAGACGACGACGAGCGCGACCGGTACCACGACCACCATTTCTGACTCCACGACAACGCCGACGCCGGCGACTCCGACGAGCCCGACCACGACCACGCCGTCGATCGCGTCGAGCAGCTACGGCGCGCTGGTCATGAGCCAGCAACCGGTATCGAACACGAGCAAGGCCATCGAAGGCGTTACCACCCGACTCCAGCCGCAGACGAGCTATGTGCTCGACCAGAACAACGCGCTCACCGAGATCAAGTCGATTGCGCACGTGCCGTCGGACACGACCGGGCTCCTCACGGGCATCAACGACGTCGATCTCAAGTTGACCGGCGGCAAGCTGACGGACGTGTACGTCAACGAAGACAAGACGATGTACATCGGTCGTCAGGAGGGCGGCAGCATTCTCGTCACCCCGAACAACGGGACGGCCTCGGCGTTCACGCAATCGCTCAACAACTCCAGCGCACATTGGCTGATCGGACTGCAGCCCGGCCAGAGCGCGATGCCGGGCGGCGTCGGCACGATGAGCAACGCCCAGACGGTCGTCGGCACCTCGGTTTTCGGATTCGGACTGCATGGGGCAACGGGAAGCGGTCTCGCCACGCATCCCACCGATTCGCAGGGTAACGTGGGCACGCTACAGGGTGCCGTGGTTCTCGCAAACTTCAGCTCGCAGACTGTGACCGCGCTGCTCGATGTGAAATTTTCTAAGACGGATACCGCTGCGCCGAGCACCCGCGAGCTCGAGATTTTCGGGGCAGCGTCCAATGTGCCGATCAAGCTCGGCGGCTTCGAAGCGATAGCCGGCACGTCGACCGCGCCGTATGTGTACTGCACAGGTCCGGACTGTTCCGCTAGGGAATACCAGGGCACCATACGCGGCATGTTCAGCGGACCTGCGTCGGGCGGCCAGGGTCTGGGCACGAGCGCCGGTCTCACGTACAGCTTCGGTCCCACGGGAACGGCGACGAACGCGCCGTACGAAGATCTCATCCAGGGCGCAGCGGTGTTGTCGAGCGTCGGAAGCGTGCCGACGGTCGGCACGGTGAGCGCGTTCGCCAACAATTCGAACGTGCGCCACGAGCTGATCTACGACACATACCAGCGCCACTCTACGACGAACGTCAATGTCGCCGTAGCGCGGGACACATTGAGCGTCACGGCACCCACGGAGCAGACGATCAATGGGCCGCGCTCGAACACGAATTATCTGTTCGATGCGGAAGGTAATCTCGTGAGAGTACTGGATACGCCGTATGCGGTGTTCGACCACGGGAACAACGTCTCGACGACGACCGGGTATACCGCACCCACGCCGCTCGCGAATGCCCAGATTTCCATGGGTGGCTACGATTCGACGGCCGCCGACCTGTTCTCCGACACGAATATCGGCATCCGAATGGGGCGTTGGCAAGGCGGCCTGGTTAACGTGACCGACCTCGCAACGGGGCAGGCGTACGTCGAGGAACTGGGCGGGCGTAGCATGCACTGGCTGGTGCGGACGGCGCCCACGTCGCTGCCGATCAGCGGTACCTACCACTACAGCAAGGCAGCGGCCACACAGCCAACCGATGCTTACGGTAATGTCGGGACAGTGGATCGGGCCCGGCTGGAAGTCGATTTCTCACGCAGCACGGTCAGTGCGGGCGTTTCGCTCACCATGCCGAGCGGCAGCGGCGGCAGTCTGGGCACTCAGTCATTGACCGGTTATTTCACTGACGCGCCGTTGACCAGCTCGGGATTCAACGTGAGCTCGAACCCGAACGACAATCCGGCCAACACGGACAACCTGCACGTGAACTGCCGGGGCGGAGGATGTGCCGCCGATCAGACGTATGGCGGCCGCATTCGCGGGGGCTTCAGCACGGGCTCCGCCACGCCGAACACGGCGGAAGGCGCGTACTTCCGCTACACGTTTGTCACCAACTATGCCGATGCCGCCGCGGCGGCGGCACAGTCGCGTGTGTTCAACGACTACATCGACGGCTTCGTGGCTTTCAAGCAGGGCGCCGACATTTCCAAGCCTTCGACCGATATTTTCGGCACTGTGCCGGGCGGTCAATCCACGACTACGCCCGCCGCCGATGCTGTAGTGCTGTACGCATATAACTACATGGATGGCAGCAATTCGTTTCAGTCGCGCAGTGAAAGCTTCTATGCTCGAGGCGGCGGATACGAAGTGGACTCGGTAGGGAAGCTGATCAGCGCGAACGGATACTTCGACGACGACAAGCGGATCGCGGGCAGCAACGCTGCCGGCAGCTTTTCCACATCGACCCAACTCACGACGGCGACAAACGATTTTACGGTCGCCTATGGCAGGTATGTATCGCCCTCGCTCTCCGGTCTGGAGAAAGGCAACTCGTTCAACGGCCGTGCTGTCGCGGATACCTTCCATTGGATGCGTGGCCCCGCGATCTATCCGTTCTATCTGTCGATGGTGACGGAGAATCCGTCGACCATCGCGAGCGGCACTACAGTCGCATACGCGCCGATGGGCGGTATCGTCACGGACGCATCCGGTGCGTTCGGGACGATCAACTCCTCGTCGCTTTCCGTCAATTTCAACGCTCAGACGGTGAGCGCAGCGGTCAACGCGACCGTAGGTAACAACAGCACCTTCAACGCCGTCGCGAACGGCATCGCGTTGGAGGAGCTCGGTTCGTTCTGGGCCACGAGGAACGGGCCGACGCGTCACAACATTCAGACGTTAACGCTCAATAACAGCAGCAACGGCGTCAGCGGCAACATCAGCGGCGCGCTGATGGGCCCGGGACTCGAAGGCGCGGGCTTCGTATTCGACTTCTACAGCGGATCGACCGGCCCGCGTGCGATGGGCAGCGTGGTGCTGGGCGCGCCAACGTACACCAACACGTCGAACGCGACGGTGCCGTTTTCCGCGAGCCCGCTGACCGATTATCACCTCGGCATGGTGGCCTCGGGCATGAACGCGGTGGGACAGCTGAACGCGCTGGGCGGTGGCGTGCTCAGTGAATACAATCTGTACCGCGCCGATCTCGGTGCGTTGTCTCCCGGACGCGTGCAGTTCGTAGACTACCAGACCGCGAACCCGCAAAGCCCGCAGTGGTCGCTGCTCAAATTCGACGGCATTTATCCGTTTGCCTACGGCTGCAGCACGAGCGGCTGCAGCGGCGCGACCGAAATGCCGGCGCGCTATGCGATCGCCGACGCGACGGGGGGCGGACCGCTACCGGTCAACAACACGGCTATTCCGGCGCCGACGGCGAAGGCGGTCGAGGCGTACTACGATGCCGAGACGGGTATGCGCTGGGGTCGCTGGGGCGGCGGCAAGATCAATGTCGGCGATCGCGGCAGCGGCGGCGGAACGGGCGCGGTGCCTAGCGCGGACAGCAGCAGCTCCATCAATCAAATCGATCTGACCGCGAACAACTGGCATTACCTGTTGACCGGCGTGCAGAGCGGGCCGGTGGTGCTGCCGGTTTCCGGAACGTATACCTATACGCTGGTCGGCGGCACAAGCCCGACTTCGTACACTCCCGGCCAGACCGGGGTGGACGTCGGCACGCTCACCAGTGCATCGCTAGTCGCGAATTTCACGGCGAAAACCGTCAACGTGGGCGTGAACTTGACGACTCCGGCGAGCGGGACGTGGTCGGCGAGCGCTGCGAACGTGCCCATCCTCAAGGATACGGCGTTCAGCGTCGAGAAAGCGCTGAGCGGATCGGGCAATCTTGCGATCACCCGCAACGGTTCGTCGGCGAACACGGCGGGCACGATCGTCGGCGGCTTTGCCGGCCAGACCGGCCAGGGCGCCGGTATCGCGTATTCGCTCAATCAGGGTGGTGCGACAGGCGTGACCGTTTCCGGTGTGGCGGCATTCAAGCGCTAACGTCAGCGGCGAGGCTTCGATTCTGCGGAGCCTCGCCCGATCGATCTTTCCTCAGCGGATGCGTTCGTACATCGTATAGTCGTAGGCCAGCGGATTGCGCTCGTCGGCTGCATGATGCTCCGACTTCACGGCGCGCCACGTCGAGAAGTCGATAGGCGGCATGTAGGTGTCGCCCTCCGGTTCCGCATCGACGACGGTGAGATGCAGGCGGTCAGCCCGCGCAAGCGATTCCCTGAACAGCTGCGCGCCGCCGATTACAAAAACTTCTTCATCCGCGCCGCTCACAGCGAGCGCTTCCTCGAGCGAATGCACGACGAGTGCGCCCGGTACGCGGTAATCCGCTTGTCTCGTGACGATCACTGACGTTCGCCCCGGCAGCAGTCGATTGATCGATTCCCAGGTGCGGCGCCCCATGACGATGTGATGGCCCATCGTCACGTCCTTGAAGAGCTTGAGCTCGGCGGGCAGGTGCCACGGTATCTTGTTGTCGAGTCCGATGACGCGGTTCTTGGCCATCGCCACGATGAGAGACAAACGTGAGGGGTGAGGAGTGAGGGGTGAGGAGTGTCGCTCCTCCGGAGCTCCGGTCATCGCTTTGACTCGCAACTTGCTGTGCGTTTACGCCTCACGCCTGACTCCTCACGCCTCACTGTCGCGGTCGATAGACCGCGACAGGCGCCTTGATCGCAGGATGCGGATCGTAGCCTTCGAGCGTGAAGTCCTCGTACTTGAACGCAAAAAGGTCGTCGACCGCCGGATTGAGACGCATGGTGGGAAGCGGCCGCGGCTCGCGCGACAGCTGCTCTCGCGCCTGGTCCAGATGATTCATGTAGAGATGCGTGTCGCCGAACGTGTGCACGAAGTCGCCCAGCTTGAGATGGCACACCTGCGCGATCATCATCGTAAGGAGCGCATACGAGGCGATGTTGAAGGGCACGCCGAGGAAGAAGTCGGCGCTTCGCTGGTAGAGCTGGCACGAAAGTCTGCCGTCCGCCACGTAGAACTGGAAGAAGGCATGGCACGGCATGAGCGCCATCTTGTCGAGCTCGGCGACATTCCACGCGGACACGATCATGCGCCGCGAATCGGGATTGGTGCGCAGCTGCTTCAGCACTTCCGAGATCTGGTCGATATGCCGTCCGTCCGCCGCGGGCCATGAGCGCCATTGCTTGCCGTACACCGGACCGAGGTCGCCGTTCGCGTCGGCCCATTCGTCCCATATGGTGACCCCGTTATCCTTGAGGTAACGGATGTTCGTGTCGCCGGAGAGGAACCACAGCAGCTCGTGGATGATGGATTTGAGGTGCACCTTCTTCGTGGTCACGAGCGGAAAGCCGGCGTTGAGATCGAAGCGCAGCTGCGCGCCGAATATGCTCAGCGTGCCGGTGCCGGTGCGGTCGCTCTTGTGCGTACCCGTCTCGAGCACGCGGCGCATCAGGTCCAGATATTGTTGCATGGGGCCTCGGTTACACCCGGAAACGAGGCAAGATTCTAGCAGGCGGCCGGGATTCTCATGCGCCACGCTGGGCCAGGCGGTGTGCCGCCGAAAGCTATAATGCGCGCTTTGCCTTTCCGCTACGGCCATGCTCGCAAAACTGGAACAACACGCCGACCCGCTGCGCGGCGGCGATGCCGCACGTCACCGCCATATCGTCATGGTATTGCCCAAATCGGGCGATTTCGACGGGCTCGCCCGGGTCCCGCATATCGAGGCGCTCAAGCGCGTGCTCGCGCGGCGGAAGAAAAAACCGGCGGATATCGCATCGTCAGCCGTTACGACGGATTTGCCCGACGGCGGGCTCGCGTCGTGGGTGATGATAGACGACGCAAAACCGGTTTTCGAACGGCAGACCGCCATGCGCAAGGCGATACAGGCGCTGCTCGGCGAGCATCCGCGTGAGCTTGCTGTGGCCGTGTTCGGCAGCGCGGCGCAGCGCGTCGCACACGCGCGGCTTGCGGTTTACGTTGCATGGGTCAACGGCGTTCGATTGCCCCAGCGCAAGAAGAAGCCCGAAGGCGGTGCGCTGCAGCGCGTGCATCTCTACGGCGCCCGCGATGCGGGCGGTTACGCCGCGCTGCGCGCCCAGGCCTTGGGCAACGTTACGTGCCGCGAACTGACCGCGTTGCCCCCGAACGAGCTCACGCCGGCCGCCTACCGCGAGCGCATTCGTGCGCTGGCTCGTGAGCATGGCTGGCAGCGCGAGGAATACGACCTCAAGCGGCTGCGCAAGCTGGGCGCCGGCGCTTTCGTGGCGGTGGCGCAGGGCAGCCCGGCGCAGGACGCAGCGATCGTGCATCTACGTTACCGAGCGCGTGGAGCGCGTAAGACGATCGCGCTGATCGGCAAGGGCATCTGCTTCGACACGGGCGGCCACAACTTGAAGCCTGCGCGCTACATGCACGGCATGCACGAAGACATGAACGGCTCGGCGGTCGCGCTCGGTGCGCTGATTGCGGCCACCGAGGCCCGGCTGCCGATCAACATCGACTGCTGGCTTGCCATTGCCGAGAATCACATCAGTCCGCAGGCATACCGGCAGAACGAGGTCGTCACCGCGCTGAACGGTACCACCATCGAGGTGATGCATACCGATGCCGAGGGGCGGATGGTGCTGTCCGATACGCTCACGCTCGCCGGCCGCGCGAGGCCGGACGTGATGATCGCGTACGCGACCTTAACGGGGAGCATGCATGTGGCGCTGGGCGATCGCTACAGCGGCGTCTTCGCTACCAGCGACGAGCTGGGCAACGCCGCGATTGCGGCAGGACGCGCATCGGGGGAGCGCGTCTGTCTCTTTCCGCTCGACGAGGATTACGACAGCGCGCTCGACAGCGACATCGCGGACGTGAAGCAATGTACGCTGGAGGGTAACGCCGATCATATCCTCGCAGCGCGCTTTCTCAAGCGTTTCACCGAGGATCGCCCATGGCTGCACGTGGATCTGTCGGGCTCCAGCTGCAAGGGCGGGCTCGGCGCCGTGGGTACGGATATTACCGGCTTCGGCGTCGCATGGACGGCATCGCTCGTCGAGCGTCTGCTGGAACGCTGAGCCGGGTGGGAAGTGCCGCTATGCTAAACTCGAACCCCTCTTCGTGAAGCGCGGTCGGTCATGTCCGGCAATACACTCGGCAAGCTTTTCTGTGTCACGTCGTTCGGCGAAAGCCACGGTCCAGCGATCGGATGCGTCGTCGATGGCTGCCCGCCGGGACTCGCACTGAGCGAAGCGGACATCCAGATCGATCTGGACCGCCGCAAGCCCGGCACTTCGCGTCACGTCACGCAGCGTCGCGAGGAAGACAAGGTCGAGATTCTGTCGGGCGTGTTCGAAGGGCGCACGACCGGGACATCCATCGGGCTGCTCATCCGCAACACCGATCAGCGCAGCAAGGACTACTCGAAGATCAAAGATCTGTTCCGGCCGGGTCACGCGGACTACACATACTGGCAGAAGTACGGCATACGCGATTATCGCGGCGGCGGCCGGCAGTCCGCACGCGAGACGGCGGTGCGCGTGGCTGCGGGATCGATAGCGAAGAAGTGGCTCAAGGAACGCTACGGCGTCGTGGTCCGCGGTCATCTGTCGCAGCTTGGTCCGATCGTGGTGCCGTTCAAGTCGTGGGACGGCGTGTACGAAAATCCTTTTTTCGTTGCCGATCCGTCGTACGTGGCGCAGCTGGAAGACTTCATGGACAAGCTGCGGAAATCAGGCGATTCCGTGGGCGCGAAGATCACGGCCGTCGCATCCGGCGTTCCGGTGGGCTGGGGCGAGCCGGTGTATGACAAGCTCGACGCGGATCTCGCGTACAACATGATGAGCATCAATGCGGTGAAGGGCGTGGAGATCGGTGCGGGCTTCGCCGCCGTGTCGCAGAAGGGCACGGAGCATTCGGACGAGATGACGCCGGAAGGATTTCTGACGAACAACGCGGGCGGCATCCTCGGCGGCATATCGACGGGGCAGGACATCGTCGTCAACGTCGCGGTGAAGCCGACCTCCAGCATACGCTTGACACGCCATACGATAGACAAAACCGGTAGCGCAGCGACGATAGAGACGCACGGACGTCACGATCCGTGCGTCGGCATACGCGCGACGCCGATTTGCGAAGCGATGCTCGCCCTCACGCTGATGGACCATGCGCTGCGCCATCGTGCGCAAAACGCGGACGTGCAGAGCGACACGCCGAGGATTCCCGCGCAGGCGCCCGATCACATCATCGAAAAACTGCGCTCGGCCGTCGCCGCCGAGGATCCCGAGCCGGACGAAGCCTAGCCTTCGACGAGTGAGGTGCAAGGAGTAAGGGGTGAGGAGTAGAACCGCAAAGCCTTCGGCACTTACTCCTCACGCCTTACGCCTGACTCCTCACCGGCGGCAAACTCGGTGAGTTCGCTGCCGCGGCGCCTCGCCGGTTTTTATTTCTTTTATTTCGCCTACATCGGCGCCTTCGCCCCGTTCTTCAGCCTCTACCTCGAAGCCGCCGGACACGATGCCGTCGCGATCGGCGTCCTGATGTCGCTGCCTTCGGTGACGCGCATCGTCGCACCGCATCTGTGGGGCTGGCTCGCAGACCGTTCGGGGCGCGGCCTTCACATCGTACGCATGACGGGCGTTGCCGGCCTCGTGTGCTTCCTCGGCGTGTTTGCGGGCTCGGGCTTCGCACTGCTTTTCGCCGTGCTCTTCGCCATGACGTTTTTCTGGAGCGCGGCACTGCCCCTCGTCGAGGCCGCAACGCTCACGCATCTCGGGGAGAACACCGGCGGGTACGGGCGCATCCGGTTATGGGGCTCGGTCGGGTTCATCGTGGCGGTGATCGGCATCGGCTATGCGCTGGACGCGGTTTCCGTGAGATACCTCGTGTGGATCATCATCGGAACGATGATAGGCATGCTCGCTTTCTCATGGCGTATCCCCGAGCGTCCTCCCCGGCATACCATTACCGAGCGCGGCATCATGCAGGTCCTGCGGCGGCCCGAGACCATGGCCTTGATCGTTGCGGGAGCGCTCATGTCCGCGGCGCACGGACCGTACTACACTTTCTACTCGCTGTATCTCGTCGAGCACGGCTACAGCAAGGCGCTCACCGGCTGGCTGTGGGCGCTCGGCGTGTTCTGCGAGATCGGCGTGTTCCTCTGGATGCCCCGGCTGTACGGCGCGTACACGCCGCGCCAGATACTCATCGCAAGCTTCGCGCTCGCCGTCGTGCGCTTCCTGCTGATCGGCTGGGCCATCGAGTGGTTCCCGATGCTCGTCTTCGCACAGGTGCTGCATGCGGCAACGTTCGGCGCGTATCATGCGGCGGCGATCGGCGTGGTGCACCGACTGTTCCGCGGACGGCACCAGGCGCGCGGCCAGGCGATCTACGGCAGCCTTTCCTTCGGCGTCGGCGGCGTGCTGGGCGGGCTCGCGAGCGGGTATTCGTGGCAGCGTTTCGGCCCCGCGCTGAGTTACACGTGGGCTGCCGGATGCGCGCTGGCCGGCTTGGCCCTCTTGTGGTGGAAGCTGCGCGTCCCCATAGAGCAGGAGCCGGTCGAAAAATTGGTCCGCGCCTCTCGTTCTGTGTAATAATTTTGCGTTTACAGCAGCTTACGCGTAGTAAAACCCCATGACCGCGAAGACTTTGTACGACAAGCTTTGGGACAGCCACCTCGTCCGGCAGGAGCAGGACGGAACGGCGCTCCTCTACATCGACCGGCACCTCGTGCACGAAGTGACGAGCCCCCAGGCCTTCGAAGGGCTGAAGCTCGCCAACCGCAAACCGTGGCGCGTCGAATCCGTCGTCGCTACCGCGGATCACAACACGCCCACCCGCAACTGGGACAAGGGCATCACCGACCCCGTCTCGCGGCTCCAGGTCGAGACGCTGGATGCGAACATCAAGACTTATGGCGCGAAGGCGTACTTCCCGTTCAAGGATCTTCGTCAGGGCATAGTGCATGTGATCGGGCCGGAAAACGGCGCTACGCTGCCAGGCATGACCGTCGTCTGCGGCGACTCGCACACCAGCACGCACGGCGCGTTCGGCGCGCTCGCGTTCGGCATAGGCACGACCGAGGTGGAGCACGTGCTGGCGACGCAGTGCATGGTGATGAAGAAGTACAAGTCCATGCAGGTCGTCGTGGAGGGCGAAGCGGGTTTCGGCATTACGGCAAAAGATATCGTTCTTGCCATTATCGGCAAGATCGGCACGGCCGGCGGCACGGGTTACGCGATCGAATTCGCAGGCAGCGCGATACGCGCGCTGTCCATGGAAGGGCGCATGACTGTTTGCAACATGGCGATCGAAGCGGGCGCGCGCACCGGCATGGTCGCCGTCGACGACAAGACGATCGAGTACGTCAAAGGTCGTCCGTTCGCGCCGACGGGTGCGATGTGGGACAAGGCGGTGGCGTACTGGCGCACGCTCGTGAGCGATGCGGGGGCAAAGTTCGACAAGGTCGTCACGCTGCGCGCCGAAGACATCAAGCCGCAAGTGACGTGGGGCACCTCGCCGCAGATGGTCACTTCGGTCGACGGCAAAGTGCCTGATCCGGCGAAGGAACCGGATGCCGTCCAGCGCGAGTGGATGGAGCGCGCGCTGAAGTACATGAACCTCGAGCCCAACACGCCGATGAGCGAGATCGAGCTCGACAAGGTGTTCATAGGCTCGTGCACGAACTCGCGCATCGAAGACTTGCGCGCGGCGGCTAAGGTCGTGGAGGGCAGGAAGGTCGCATCGAACATCAAGCTCGCGATGGTCGTGCCCGGGTCCGGGCTCGTCAAAGCGCAGGCCGAGCGCGAAGGGCTGGACAAGGTGTTCACGGCCGCCGGCTTCGAGTGGCGCGAGCCGGGCTGCTCGATGTGCCTCGGCATGAACGAGGATCAGCTGTCGCCGGGCGAACGTTGCGCTTCGACGTCGAACCGCAATTTCGAGGGACGCCAGGGCCCGGGAGGCCGCACTCACCTGGTGAGCCCCGCGATGGCCGCCGCGGCCGCGATCGCAGGGCATTTCGTGGACGTGAGATCTTTCAACCAACGATAAAAAGGGGACTGCGATGAAGCGAGTGGGCTTGATTATCCTGTTGGCCGTGGTGGCTCTCAGCGCCTGCAATACGATGCAAGGGCTGGGCAAGGATGTCGAGAAAGCCGGCGAAGCGATACAGCGGTCCACCAAGTGATATGGAAAAATTCGTAAGGCAGGAAGGGCTGGTCGCGCCGCTCGACCGCGCGAACGTCGATACCGACGCGATCATTCCCAAGCAGTTCCTTAAGTCGATACAGCGCAGCGGCTTCGGTCCTAACCTGTTCGACGAGTGGCGTTATCTCGATCGCGGCGAGCCGGGCGCAGACAATTCGAAGCGCCCGCTGAACCCCGATTTCGTGCTGAACCAGCCGCGTTACCGCGGCGCGACGGTGCTGCTTACGCGCGAGAATTTCGGCTGCGGCTCGTCGCGCGAGCACGCGCCGTGGGCGTTGCTGCAGTACGGCTTTCAGACCGTCATCGCACCGAGCTTTGCCGACATTTTTTACAACAACAGCCTGAAGAACGGCCTGGTGCTCATCAAGCTCGATCCGAAGGCGGTGGACAAGCTGTTCGGCGAAGTGCTGCAGACCGAGGGTTATCGCCTCGCGGTCGATCTCGAGCAGCAGACGGTGACGACGCCGGGCGGCGACACCTTCAAGTTCGACATCGATCCGTTCCGCAAGCATTGCATCTTAAATGGCCTGGACGACATCGGGCTTACGCTGCAGCACGCGGACGATATCCGCGCGTACGAAGCGAAGCACAAGGCGGAGCAGCCCTGGCTTTTCGCCTGATGCGGACGTGACTCGCGGCCAGTGACTCGTGACTGGTCGCGCTTCGCGCCTTTACTCCTCACCCCACTCCTTACCGCTCACATGAAAATAGCTGTGCTCGCCGGCGACGGCATAGGTCCCGAAATCGTAGGTCAGGCGCTGAAGGTGATGCGCGCGCTGGCAGCTGACGGATTGAAAGTCGAACTCGAAGAAGCCCCGTTCGGCGGCGCGGGCTTCGACTCGGCGGGGGACCCGCTGCCGGAAAACACGCTTCGCCTCGCGAAGGAAGCGGGCGCGGTGCTGTGCGGTGCGGTCGGCGGCCCGAAGTACGACGCACTGCCCCGGCCGCAACGCCCGGAGCAGGGGATATTGCGGATACGCAAGGAACTCGGCCTTTTCGCCAACCTGCGCCCCGCGATGCTGTATCCCGAACTCGTCGGCGCCTCGACGCTCAAGCCCGAAGTCGTCTCCGGGCTCGATATCATGATCATCCGCGAGCTCACGGGCGACATCTATTTCGGCGAACCGCGCGGCCGCCGGGAAAACGAGCGCAAGGAACGCGTAGGCTACGACACGATGCTGTATTCCGAGCCGGAGATCCGGCGCATCGCGGAAGTCGGCTTCCAGGCGGCGATGATGCGCAATCGCAAGCTGTGCTCGGTGGACAAGGAAAACGTGCTGGAAACGAGCCGCCTGTGGCGCGAGGTGGTGAACGAGCTTTCGAGGAAGTACCCGGAAGTCGCGCTGTCGCACATGTACGTCGATAACGCCGCGATGCAGCTCGTCCGCAATCCCAAGCAGTTCGACGTGATCGTCACCGGCAACATGTTCGGCGACATCCTGTCGGACGAAGCCTCGATGCTCACCGGCTCGATCGGCATGCTGCCTTCTGCATCGCTCGACGCATCCGGCAAAGGGCTCTACGAGCCTATCCACGGGTCGGCGCCGGACATCGCGGGGAAGAATGTCGCGAATCCACTCGCGACGATATTGTCGTGCGCCATGATGCTGAAGTACACGTTCAACGAACTGGAGTGGGCCGACCGTATCGACGGCGCGGTGAAGCAGGTCCTCGCGCAGGGGTATCGGACGGCAGACATCTACGAGCCCGGCACGAAAAAGGTCGGCACCGCCGAGATGGGCGACGCGGTGGTAAAGGCGCTGTAAAGACTCGACTGCGGGCCTTTTGCCTGACGGCCCCAGTGGGTCCGCGGTAAAATCTGGACTTACATTGAACGGGGCGAAGGCGATGCGGAAGGTCGGTCTTATCGGTTGGCGGGGTATGGTGGGCTCGGTGCTGGTCGAGCGGATGCGCACTGAGCGCGATTTCGACCTGATCGATCCGGTCTTTTTCTCGACCAGTCAGGCCGGCGGCACGGCCCCCGCAGTCGGCAAGCCGGTTCCCCCGGTGGGCGATGCGCGCGACATCAAGGCGCTGACCGGCATGGACGTCCTCATTTCCTGCCAGGGCGGCTACTACACCAATGAGATTTTCCCCAAGCTGCGGGCGGCCGGCTGGAACGGCTACTGGATAGACGCCGCGTCGGCTCTGCGCATGCGCGACGATGCGGTGATCATTCTGGATCCGGTCAATCGCGACGTCATCGACCAGGCGCTCGAAAAAGGCGTGCGCAACTACATCGGCGGCAATTGCACCGTAAGCTTGATGCTCATGGCGATGGGCGGGTTGTTCAAGGCCGGCCTCGTTGAATGGATAACCGCGATGACGTACCAGGCGGCCTCGGGCGCGGGTGCGCAGCACATGCGCGAGCTCGTCGCGCAAATGGGCGTTGCGTACGGCGCGGGAAGCCGGTTCCTCAAGGATCCCGCGTCCAACGTTCTAGAACTCGACAAGGCCGTCGCGGCGGTTCTTCGCGGCAACGATCTGCCCACCGAGAACTTCGGTCACGCCCTCGCGGGAAGCCTGTTGCCGTGGATCGACAAGGATCTCGGCAACGGCCAGAGCCGGGAGGAGTGGAAAGGCATGGCCGAGACGAACAAGATCCTGGGGCGCGAATCGCACCCGATTCCGGTCGACGGCGTGTGCGTGCGCGTCGGGGCGATGCGCTGCCACAGTCAGGCTTTGACGGTGAAGCTGAAGCGCGACGTGCCGATGAAGGAAATCGAAACGATGCTCGCCTCGGCTAACGACTGGGTGCGCGTCATCCCGAACGAGCGGGAAGCGAGCCTGCGCGAGCTCACTCCGGCTGCGGTGACGGGCACGTTGCAGGTTCCGGTTGGCCGTCTCCGCAAGTTGCCGATGGGCGGCGAATATCTCGCGGCGTTCACCGTCGGCGACCAGCTGCTCTGGGGGGCAGCCGAGCCGCTGCGGCGCATGCTGCGGGTCGTGCTGGAAAAGCAGGAGCGGGCCGGCGCTGCGAACGCACCGGCCGTCGCTGGCGCCTGAACCGAAGCGCTTCTGCACGACTTTCGCCCGAAGCCCAAAAACCCTATCGATTGGCGCTGTTACCGCCGATTGTTAGGTGACCTATTAGCTTGCTACTCTAAATGTTTGATGCTAGCTTAAATGTCCCCAAAAAAATCGCCGGGGTGTGGCGTGCATAAAATTCCCTTCAAGCTGCAGGCATTAGCGGCGTTGTCGCTGCTGATGCCGTGCTTCGCCGACGCGGCCGGTCTGGGCAAGCTCACCGTGACGTCCGCGCTCGGGCAGCCCCTCTCAGCAAAGATCGAACTCGTGTCCGTGAGTCGCGAGGAGCTGAACTCGCTCGCTGCGCGGCTCGCAACGCCGGATGCGTATCGCAACGCGAACCTGCAATATCCGCAGGCGCTGAGTTCGGTACGGTTCGCCGTGGAGCAGCAGCCCGGCGGGCAGCCTTACATCAAAGTCACGTCGACGAGGCCAATCAACGAGCCGGTGGTGGACCTGCTCGTCGAGCTTGCCTGGGCGAACGGCCGTATCTCGCGCGCTTATACGGCACTGATCGATCCTCCGGGCTACGATCAGCAACGCCAAGTGGCCGGCGATACGGCGGCTGCGCCCGGCGAAGCGTCAGCCGCCGCACCCATCGCGCCGCCGGTGACGGCCGCCGAAGCCGCGCGGCCTTCCATGCCGATACGCACGCCGCCGGCACGGGTGCAGGCGCCGGCCGCGGACCAGTATGGTCCCATCAAACGCGGTGAAACCCTCACCGGCGTGGCGGCCAGCGTAAAGCCCGAAGGGGTAACGCTCGAGCAGATGCTCGTCGCCCTGTACCGGTCGAATCCCGATGCGTTCATCGACAACATGAATCGCATGAAGGCCGGCAAGATCCTGCGGGTGCCGGATCGGGAAAAAGTGGCTGCGGTAACGCCCGGTGAAGCGCAGAAGGAAGTGCGCGTGCAGGCGAGCGACTGGAACAACTATCGCCGCCGTCTTGCCGATGCAGCCGCCACTGCACAGGAAGGCAGCGCAACGAGCGGCCGCATTACGGCGCGCGTGGAAGACAATGCGGCGGCCTCGCCGTCCCGCGACGTCGTGCGTTTGTCGAAGGGCGAAGGTCCCGGAGCCGTCGGAGGAACGGACCGTGCCGGCGGTGCTTCTGCAGCGGACAGACTGCGCGCCCTCGAAGAAGAGAACGTCGCGCGCGAGAAGGCGCTTGCAGAAGCGAATGACCGTATCGCCCAACTGGAAAAGACCATACGCGAGCAGCAGCGCCTGCTCGAATTGAAGGGCGCTCCCCTCGGCACGCAGCAGCCTGCCTCGAAACCCGAAGCCAAGCCGGCGACGACGGCGCCTGTCGCACCTGCACCGGCGGCCGAGACGTCCCAGGTTGCGCCGCCGCCCGCAGCAGCGCCGGCGCCATCAGCGGCGCAACCGGCTGCAGCGACGCCCGCGCCGCAAGCGCAACCGAAGCCTAAGGTCGTCCCGCCGCCTCCCGCGACTTCGACGGACGTCATGGACGTGCTGTTCGAAGAGCCGCTGTATCTTGGCGCTGCGGGCGGCCTCATCGTCTTTGCGGGGCTGGCGTACGTGCTGGCACGCCGCCGTCGGACGGCGCCGGCCACGACGGATCCGTTGGAGCCGGTCGCTCCCATGTTCGCGGGTCCGCCGGCCGCCAAAGCGGAGCCTAGGCCGCTCGGCTTCGAAACAGAGACCACGCAGTCTGGTGGTGGGTCGGACATAGCGCCAGGCGAAGAAGTGGACGCGCTTGCCGAAGCCGAGGTTTACATCGCTTACGGGCGCGACTCGCAGGCGGAAGAAATATTGAAGGAGGCGCTGACCAAGAATCCGACGCGCCAGGACGTCCAGCTTAAGCTGCTCGAGATCTATGCCGCGCGGAAAGACCGCGCCGCGTTCAACGAGGTCGCGAGCCGGTTGCACCGTCAGACCGGTGGGCAAGGGGATGCATGGGCCAGGGCCGCCACGATGGGGCGTGCCTTGGACGAGTCGAACTCACTGTACGCGGGCGCAGCGGCCGGCGCTGCGGCTACGGCCGACATGATGGATCTCGACCTCGGCACGCCGCCGTCGGCCGAGCCTGCACGTGCATCGGCAGCATCGCCGGGTGCAAAGGCTCCGTCCGAGATTCCTGAGCCCGCGGCGCCGGTCGCTGTTGCCCCGGTGGAATCCGCACCTATATCGGACGCGCCCGTGGAGGCACTGGCCCCGGAATTCACGCTCGAGATTCCCCCGACGGCAGCACCCGCTACTGCTGATGTTACGCCGGCCCCTGCCACGACCGACAGCAACGTCATCGATTTCAAGCTCGACCTTCCGGAAGTAGGGGCGACGCAAACGACCGCGGCGCCTGCTGCGGCTCCTGCTCCGGCGGCTTCGGCGCCTGTCGCCGACGCCGGGCTCGACTTCAAGCTCGATTTCGGCGATATCAATCTCAACCTCGAAGGCGAAACGCCCGCCCCAGCGGCAGGCGGAAGCAAGGATCCGCATTGGCACGACGTCCAGCAGAAATTCGACCTCGCGAAGGCGTACGAGGAAATGGGTGACAAGGAAGGCGCTCGCGAAGTGCTGCAGGAGGTGCTGGGGGAGGGCGACCCGGACCAGCAGGCGCAGGCGAAAAAGCTGCTCGAAACGCTGGCCTGACGGATCGAGCGACTGGAAGAGACCGCGGCAGCGCTCCTGCCGCGGTTTTTCTTTTGCTGGGCTTGAGGAACGCGGACACCGATGACGATCAGGCGTATTGCATTGGGGCTGGAATACGACGGCAGCGCGTTCTGCGGCTGGCAAACGCAACCGTCGGGCGGCGCCGTGCAGAATCACGTCGAGCGTGCGCTTGCCGGGATAGCGGGCGTTCCGGTCGAGACGATATGCGCGGGCCGTACCGACGCGGGCGTGCACGCGACCGCTCAGGTAGTGCACTTCGACACCGAAGTGGAACGGCCCGATACGGCATGGGTACGTGGCGGCAATGCGCTGCTGCCCGCGTCGGTCGCGATCACGTGGGCGCGCCGAGTCTCAGGCGACTTCCACGCGCGTTATTCTGCCCTCCGCCGTTCCTATCGCTACGTGCTGCTCAACCGGCCGGTGCGCCCGGCGGTCGACGCGAATCGAGTAGGCTGGTTCCATCTGCCGCTGGACGTCGATCGCATGAATGCGGCCGCCCGCGACCTCATCGGGGAGCACGATTTCAGCGCATTCCGCTCGAGTGAATGCCAGGCGAAGTCGCCGGTGCGTACCTTGCACGCTTTGGAGATACGCCGTGTCGGCGATTACGTCGTCATGGATTTTTCCGCGAATGCTTTCCTCCATCACATGGTGCGCAACATCGTCGGCGCGCTCGTTTACGTAGGAAAAGGCGCGCAAGAGCCGGGCTGGCTGGGCCAACTGCTCGCAGGACGGGATCGCACGCGGGCCGCGCCGACGTTCGATGCCGCCGGCCTGTACCTAAGCGGCGTGGAGTATGATCCGGCCTTCGGTTTACCAACATCCGGCGGCACGGCATGGACCGTGCGCCACGCGACCGGCGAATCATGAGCACGGCAGTCAAAATTTGCGGCATCACGCGCATCGAGGATGCGCAGGCGGCCGCTCGTAGCGGTGCGCACGCGATAGGGCTGGTCTTTCATGCGCCGAGCCCGCGGAACGTCACGTTCGCGCAGGCGCGCGCTATCGCGCAGGCGCTGCCGCCTTTCGTGACGCCGGTGGGTCTTTTCGTCGACGCGCCCGCCGAGCGCGTGCGCGAGACGATCGCCGAAGTGCCGATCCAGCTGCTTCAGTTCCACGGCGATGAATCCCCGGAGTATTGCGCCGCGTTCCGGCTGCCGTACATCAAGGCGGCCCGAGTTACCGAAGACCTGGATTTGGTAGAATACGCGCGGACTTATAGCGAAGCGAAGGGGTTGCTGCTCGATGCATACGTGGCCGGGGTCCACGGCGGTACCGGCACGGCATTC
>JBLNBW010000232.1:0-12277 GCA_050260255.1 Rhodospirillaceae bacterium
GAGACGCAGTTCTTCAACGGCCGTCGCGCGAAGTTGCCGGGACTGCCGATGGACATGAGCGAGCACCGCATGGGCATCCGGCGGCAGCCGCCCAAGGCGGGCCAGCACACGGTCGAAGTTCTTACCGAGGCGGGCTACAGCCCAAGTGCGATCGATGCGTTGATCGCGCGCGATATCGTGAAGGCGGCGTGAGGTGGGGCGTTCCGCGCGGGCTAGCGTCCCTTGAACTTGGGCTTTCTGCCTTCGCGCCAGGCCTTGTGGCTCTCCGCCTTGTCTTCGGTGCCTTCGAGCGCGAGAAAGCGATAGAGGTCGAGCAGGGCCGCGTCCGTTAAATCCGGCATGTTGAGCCCCTGGTTCAGCGACTCGCGCGCAAGCCGGCTGGAAAGCGGGGGATGGGCGCAGATGTGCTCGGCCACTTCCATTGCCTTGGTCATGAGCTCGGCGTGCGGAACCACCCATTGTGCGAGGCCGATCTGCTGCGCTTCGGCAGCCTTCAGCGGAAAGCCCATGCCGAGCCGCATCGCGTTGCCCTTGCCTACCCAGCGTGCGAGACGGACCAGCGCCCCTTGCGCAGGCAATATGCCGAGGCGCACTTGCGGCAGACGCCATTCCGCGCGATCGGAGGCGACGATCAGATCGCAGCAATAGGTGACGATGCAGCCGATGCCGATCGCATAGCCGTTGACGGCGGCGATGGTGGGCTTCGAGAAGTCGTCGAGCACGCGGAACGCGTGGTGTCGGCGCTTGGGCAGGTTGATGATGAACTCGGCGGATGAGTTGAGCGTGTGCGTTTTCGGGTTCTTGAGATCGGCGCCGGCGGAGAACGCCCCGCCTGCTTCGTCACCGGTGAGGATCACACAGCGTATCTCGGGGTCCGCGTCGGCCTCCTCGAGACGCAGGCGCAGCGCTTCGTAGAATTCCTCGCACCACGCGTTGCGCACTTCGGGACGGCTGAACGTCAGCACGCCGACATGGCCTCGTTTTTCATATAGCAGTGGCATGGCGCTCGCGCCTCTCAGGATTCGGAAACGTAGCGGGCGATTTCGGTATGGTCGGAGCGCCCGCCGATCTTGGTCTCCGCGTCTTTCCACAACTTGAGCGTCGCATGGCCCAGCTCCGCAGGAACGTCGCACGCTTCCGCGACTTCCATGGCCAGAGTCAGGTCTTTCGCCATGAGGCCGAGCGCGAACCCGGAGTTGAATTTGCGATTGAAAATGAACTGCGCGAACTTGTTCTCCGTGCTGTTGTTGCGGCCGGTGGACGCGTTGATGACGTCGAGGATCACCGGCGGCTCGATGCCGAAACGCTCGGCGATGTGCAGCGCTTCCGCTGCCGCAGCAAGGCCCGCGGCTGACACGTAGTTGTTGAGCACCTTCGCCGCATGCCCGGCGCCGAGCGTGCCGACGTAGAAGCGCCGTCCCATGGGCGCAAGCAATCCATCGAGCTGTTCCGCGAGCTCTCGATCCCCGCCGACCATGATCGCCAGCGTACCGGCGACGGCGCCTCGCACGCCGCCCGAGACTGGCGCATCGAGCAGGTGGATGCCGCGCGCGGCGAGCTCTTTGCCGAGCTCGCGCGTCCCGACGGGCGAGGACGAGCTCATGTCGACGATCACCGCATCGCGTTCCATACCGCGCACGAGGCAATCGCTGCGTTCGTCCGCCCCGAGTACCACTTTCCGGACGATGTGCCCGTCGGGGAGCATGGTGATGACGATACGGCAGGTCTTGCCTATCTCTTCGAGCGTCTCGGCGGCCGTTCCGCCATTCGCTTTCACGAAGCCCTCGACTTTTGCGGGGTCGGTGTCGTAGACGGTCAGCTGCCAGCCGGCCTTGGCGAGATTCGCCCCCATCGGCGTGCCCATGTTGCCTATGCCGATGAGGCCTATGCGTACGGTGCCCGGGGCGATTGCGCCGGACGTGGATTGAGTGCCCTGTGCCATGACTTTCCCTTTAGCTATTTGGACGCGCGCGGCGCGCGGTTGCGGTGTTGCGGTCATTGGGCGGCGATGGTGGCGCGGTGGAGTACGCGCGATTCGCCGATTGGAAGAGATGTTGTGCGGCTCACGCGTACGCGCCCAGCGTCCGAGGGTCCTGCGAGAGCTCGTGCATGAGCCGCAGGCGCTCGCGCTGCGCGCTGTGCACGTGCGCGCGCGCCGCCTCTTCGGCAAGCCTGGGATCACGTTTTTCGATCGCGCGCACGATTTCGAGATGTTCGGCGTGCGCCGCCTCATGCCGGTGCAGCAGGCTCGTCGAGGTCGTCGCGCCCCAGAGCTGCGCGGTCGGGTTGTTGAGGAGGCTCAGCGGGTCACGGATCACCGGCAGCATTTTCATCAGGAAGCGGTTGTGCGCGCCCTGGCATATCGCGTGATGGAAGCGGGCGTTGAGCTGCAGCAGACCGGGAAGATCATTGTAGAGTCCCGGCTCGGCTTCGAGTATGTCGTACAGCGCCGCGATCTCGGCATCGGATGCAAGCCTCGCCGCCATGGCGCATGCGATGCCTTCGAGCGCTTCGCGCATGGCATAGAGCTCGGTCACCGCCTGGTAATCGAGCAGCGCGACTACCGTCTTGCGGTTGCTCGCTTGCGAGAGCATGCCTTCGCTCGTCAGGCGCTTGAGCGCGTCGCGCACCGGCGTGCGGCTCATGTTGAGCCACCGTGCGAGCTCTTCTTCGCGCACGCGGGCATCCGGTCCGATCTTGCCGTCGCGTATCGCCTCGCGCAGCTTGTTGTACGCGAGATCGCGCAGCGGAAGCTTGGGCGTCTTGAGCACTTTTCTCATGGGAGTCGCGCGCAGGATACCATACGCCGGAATTGGATTTTGTCTGTACTTTTCGTCATCTCAACGGCCCCTTGCTGCAGCCGGCGCGCGGTCGAGCCGGGCCACGATGCCTTCCAGCGTTGGCGCCGCGCTCGGATAGCGCCGCAGCACTTCGGGATCGTGTCCGGGCACGATGTGATCCTCACTGGGAGCAAGCTCGCGCAGCCGCTTCCAGCCTGCGATCATGGCGTCGACGTCGTACACGATAGGGAAGGGGCGTGCGCTCTGCATGTTGGCGTAATAGTGGCTCGCGTCCGATGCGACGACGACGGGGCCGCGCTCGGTCGCCACGGTGACCACCTGCAGTCCCATCGTGTGTCCACCCACGAGATGCAGCCCGATGCCCGTTGCGAGCTCGTCGGTGCCGTCGTGGAATCGCACGCGGCCCTTGTACACCTCGCGCACGAGCGCGACGACGTCTTCAGCTTCATACGCTTCACGCTGCGCGTGCTCGCACATGTGCCGCCCGGTGGCGAAGCGCATCTCGAGATCCTGCACATGGAATGTCGCCTTGGGAAACAGCGCGAAATTGCCCGCATGGTCGTAGTGAAGGTGGGTGACGATGACGTCACTTACCTCGTCGGTCGCAACGCCTAGGGCGCGCAAGCCTTCCGAAGGACAGCGCAGGAAGCGGCGGCCCCGCCGTGCCGCCATCGCGGCGGTGAAGCCCGTGTCTATCAGCACGGTTCGCTTGCCGCCGCGCACGAGCCACACGAAGTAATCCATCGGCATCGGGCCGTCGTGCGGATCCCCGCGGAGGAAATTCATCGCCGCCGTGCGATCGTGCTCGGCGTACTTGATGGCGTAAAGCTCGTAGTTCATCGGCTGCCGGCAGAGGCTGCCCGTACGGAGCGCCCGAGGGCGCGGAAAATGAATGATACAATGAAAAAACAATTGAAGTACAAACGCGAGTTTATGTTTATACTGCGCTTGGGACGCGACATGACAGCGGTTTGGCTCGCCTCGGCCTACTGATGACTTCCGTTCCACGGCAAGGGCCGCTCCACGGCGTGCGCGTGCTCGATCTCACGTCGATCATGCTCGGGCCGTACTTGACGCGGGTGCTGGGCGATCTCGGTGCAGACGTCGTGAAGATCGAGCCCCCGCAAGGCGATGTATTGAGAGCGGCCGGTCCGGCCCGCACCCCGGGCATGGGCGCGCCCTTCCTCAACCTCAATCGCAACAAGCGCAGCCTCGTGCTCGATCTCAAGCACGAACGCGCCCGCGGCATCATGCAGTCGCTCGTACGCACGGCCGACGTCCTCGTCCACGGCCTGCGGCCGGGATCCATCGCGAAGCTCGGCCTCGCGTACGAGGATCTGCGCGCGGTGAACGAGCGGCTGGTCTATTGCGCCGTGTACGGGTACTCGGAGCGCGGCCCTTATGCGGGCAAGCCAGCGTACGACGATCTCATCCAGGGCGCGGCTGCACTCGCGGCATTGCCGCAAAAATACGGCGAAATGCCGAGCTACGATCCCACGCCGATCGTCGATCGCACGACCGCGTTGACTGCCGCCTACAGCATCGTTGCGGCGCTGTTTCACCGTGAGCGAACGGGCGAGGGTCAAGCGATCGACGTCACCATGTTCGAAGTGATGGCAGATCACGTGCTGACAACGCACCTCGGCGGCGCAACGTTCGAGCCGCCGCTGGCGGCGCCGGGCTACCCGCGCCTGCTCTCGCCCCGTCGCCGCCCCTATCGCACGCGGGACGGTCACGTGTGCGTCGTGTGCTACACCGACGAGCACTGGGAGAAGTTCTTCGATCTGCTCGGCCGCGCCGATCTGAAGCGGGATCCGCGTTACCGCGGCGAGCGTCGTGCGATGAATCAAGGCGAGCTGAACGCGCTGATGGAAGAAGCTCTCGCCAACGATACAAGCGCGGTGTGGCTGCAGCGGTTAACCGCGGCGGGCATCCCGGCGATCGCCATGCAGACGCTCGACGGTCTCCTCGAGGACCGACAGCTCGCAGCGACCGGCTTTCTTGCGATGGCCGAACATCCATCGGAAGGCACGCTGCGAACGATCGGCATGCCGACGTCCTGGTCGCGTACGCCGCCGGACATCGCACGGCACGCCCCGCGTTTGGGGCAGCACAGCCGCGAAGTGCTGAGAGAGGCAGGGTATACCGACGCCGACATCGACGACTATGCGGCAAGCGGCGTGACGCATTGCGCCCGCTGGTGATCGACGGTGTCGGCCTTATCGCGGGAACAGCAGGTTCAATCAGAAGGAGAGTGGAGTGAGTCGCAAGGGTCAGCTCGCAGGTCGCACCGCCATCATTACCGGATCCGGACAGAACATAGGCCGCGCCATAGCGCTAGCATATGCACGGGAGGGGGCCAATGTCGTCATCAACGGTCACCGGGACCGCAAGCGAGTCGATGACGTCGTCGCGGAGGTAAAAGCGCTCGGGAGCGAGGCGATAGGCATCATGGCGGACGTCGGTGATTGCGATGCCGTTGCCGGCATGGTCGCGGAAGCGGAGAAGCGCTTCGGCGCGGTCGACATCGCCGTATCCAACGTTTCCATCCGGCGCCTGCAGCCTTTTCTCGACATCACGCCGAAAGACTGGAACGACACGCTCAATACCAATCTCAACGCCGCGTACTACATGGCGCGGGCTGTGATTCCGGGCATGAAGCAGCGCGGCTGGGGGCGCATCGTCCATATCTCGGGCGTCGACGGCTTTGCGGGACATATCCCGACCCGCGCGCACAACATCGTGTGCAAGGCCGGCGTGCATGCGTTCGCCAAGGCGCTTGCCGCCGAATTCGGAGAGTTCGGCATTACGGCCAACACGGTGTCCCCTGGAGCGCTCGATACGCGGCGCGACTGGACACAATATCCGGCGAACTGGGTGGAGATGCGCAAGGCGCAGATCCCGGTGCGGCGACTCGGTACTGCCGACGAGATCGCCGCCGCGTGTCTGTACCTCGTGAACGAGCACTCCGGCTTCACGACGGGGCAGGTGATACACGTCAACGGCGGTCAATATATGTATTGAGCGGCGGCGTGCTCGAGCGCGCTTCGTCCGTCGTCTGACATGACTCCGCAGGCGACGGCGTGCGCTGCGACAGTGCAAAGCACACCGCATATACAATTAAAAACAGTGTATATAGAATGTGCGCGTTGCGCAGTTGCGCCTTCGATAACGTGAAACACACACGAGCGCGGCGCCGCTTACGAACCGGAGGAGGACATCGATGACAGCTGAGAAGCGCGCGCGTCTGCCGATCGCGAAGGCATCCGTCGCGTTGTGTTGTGCGCTCGCTGCGATGCAATGCGCCGCCCAGAACTATCCGCAAAAGCCGGTGCGCATGGTCGTGCCGTTCAGCCCCGGCGGCTCGCTCGATCTCGTCGCGCGCCTGATCGCCAAGCACGGCAGCGCCGATCTCGGTCAGCAGATCGTGGTGGAGAACAAGCCGGGCGCGGGCGGCAATATCGGCGTGGAGACCGTCGCCAAGGCGCAGCCGGACGGCTACACGCTGCTCATCGTGCAGAACAGCATCACGGTGAATCCCAGTCTGATGAAGAGCGTTCCGTACGATCCGGTTAAGGACCTCGAGCCGATATCGCGCGTCTCCTCGTACATGCTGTTCCTCGTCGCACATCCCTCGACGGGCCTGAAGTCGGTCAGACAGCTCATAGACCTCGCCAAAGCGCATCCCGGCGAGCTCACGTACGCCTCGGTCGGCGTCGGCAGCGGCACTCATCTGTCGGGCGCCTTGTTCGCGCATATGGCGGGAATCAAGATGACCCACGTGCCCTACAAGGGAACCGGACAGGTGCTGCCCGATCTCCTCGGCGGGCAGGTGGCGTTGCACTTCGGCAGCACTTCGGTGGTGCCGTACGTGAAGAACGGCAAGTTGATCCCGCTCGGCGTGACAGGCGAGAAGAGGTCCACGGCGTTGCCCGAGGTGCCGACGATCGCCGAAGCGGGCCTCAAAGGCTACGAAGTGACCGCGTGGAATGCGGTGTTCGGGCCGGCCGGCGTGCCTGCGCCGATCGTGAATCGCATCAACGGCGTGGTGAAGCAGGCGCTGAGTCAGCCGGAATCGAGATCGGTGATGGACGCACAGGGGCTGGTCTCCTCGTGGAGCACGCCGCAGGAACTGGGTGCGCTGGTTAGAAGCGAGCTTGCGAAGTGGGCGCACGTGATAAAGATCGCCGGAGTGCGGCCTGAATGAGCCGCGAAGAAAGGACTGGATGCATGGTGCAGTTCAAGACTATCGCGTATGAGGACGTGACCGTGGGCGAGGAGTTCGTGTCGAGCGACCTCGTGATCAAGCCGGAGGACGTGGAGACCTTCGCGTACGCTGTGGACGATCATCATCCCTGGTATTTCGAGGACTCGCCTTTCGGCGGACCGATCGCGCATCCGACGCTGCTCGGCAATCAGGCGCTCATGATGAGGCACAACAAGTACATCATCCCTGCGGGGTTGCATGCGAAGATGCAGTTCGAATTCGTAGAGCCGCTGCGTCTGGGCATGCGCGTGAGATCGTACGGCAAGGTGATCGACAAGTACGAGAAGCGCGGGCGCCATTACATGGTGACCCGGTTCGAGACCCGCGAGGAGGAGACCGGCAAGGTGCTGACGCGCGGCCAGTTCACGCAGATGATCATGCCCAAATCCGGAGTGCATCGTGAAACGACGAACCGGTAAAGCGGCATTTGTGGGAGAGGAGCTGCCCGTTCTCACGAAGACCATCGTGCAGCGCCAAATCGACTGTTATTCGGGCGTGCGGCCGAAGTCTATACACACCGACCCGGAATACGCACGCAGCAAGGGGTTCAAAGGCGCACTCGTGCAGGCGATGATGTCCACAGCCTACGTCTCGCAGCTGATGGTGCAGCGTTTCGGCGAAGGCTTCATCAAGGGCGGCACGATCTCGGTGGCGTTCACCAAGCCGGTGTACGCAGGCGATACGCTCACGGTGCATGGGCGCGTGAAGAGCACCGAGCCGGAGAACGGACGCACTCGGGTAACGGTCGACGTCTGGTGCGAGAACGACGACGGCGTCATGACGATGGCCGGCACGGCGAGCGGACTCGAATGATGCGCGTGCACCGATGAACGACGCGCCTTCCCATACGAGCGAGCTCGATCTCACCGGATTGCTCGCCCCGCGATCCGTAGCGCTGGTCGGCGCAACGGACAATCCGAAGGCGTTCGGCAGCCGCGTCTTCCAGCAGATGTCGAACTTCGGCTTCCGCGGCAACATCTATCCGATCAATCCGCGCCTGCAGACGATAGGCGGCTACGTCTGCTACCCCTCGCTGAAGGCCTTGCCCGAAACGCCCGATCACGTGGGCATCATCGTCTCGACGGCGCGCGTGTTCGACGTGCTCGACGAGTGCGCCGCGATCGGCGTGAAGTTCGCTACGGTTTATACCGGCGGCTTCGCCGAAATGGGCACTGCGGAAGGCCGCGCGCGGCAGGAGCGGCTCGTCGCCTTCGCGCGCGCCTCGGGAATGCGCATCATGGGGCCCAACTGCAACGGCGTGGTGAATTTCGTCGACGGCTTCGCGATGACTTCGACCGCCGCGATCAAGGGCCGGCGCTTGCCTGCGGGCAATGTCGGCATCGTCAGCCACAGCGGCGGGCTCGGCCAGATCAACGTCATGTGGCGCGCGCAGGAAATCGGGCTGGGCGTGAGCTACCAGGCAAGCTGCGGCAACGAGGCGGACATCGACACGCTCGATTTCGTCCGCTTCATGCTGCGGTCCGAGGCGACTGACATCGTGCTGCTCGCCACCGAAGGCATCAAGGACGCGGGCAAGTTGAAGGCGATCGCCCGCGAGGCGGCAGAGCGCGAAAAGCCGATCGTCGTGCTCAAGCTCGGACGCACTGCCGCGGGGGTGCGCGCAGCCGCGTCGCATACGGGCGCCGTGGCCGGCGACGATGCCATCTGCGACGCGATCTTCAAGCAGTACGGACTCATCCGGGTGTACGAGTGCAACGAGCTGTACGAGACCGCCGTGCTGCTGCGCAAGCGCCGCTGGCCGAAGAGCCTCAAGGCGGCGGCCGTGTCCCCCACCGGCGGCAACATCGTGCAAGTGGCCGACGCGGGGATGACGTTCGGCGTCGAGTGGCTGCCTTATTCGGACGTCACGCAAGCGACACTGGCGCAGTTGCTTCCCGGCTATGGCAAGGTCTCGAACCCGACGGACATGACCTCGGTCGCCACGGGGGATCAGGCGCTCTACCGGCAGGCGCTCAACGCCATCGCCGCCGACGAGAACGTCGACAACGTCATTCCGGTTTTTGCGTCCGTGTCGAAAGCGGATCTGCAGCGCGGCGCAGAGTTCGTGTCGACGTCGAACAAGCCGGCGATGATGCTGTGGGTCGGCGGATGCACGGATGATCCGGACTACACGCCGAAGACGCTCGTGCAACAGGGTGTGACCGTTTATCGTGACGCCACGCCCTGCATGCGCGCGCTGCGGGCGGCGCACGATTTCGGTCAGCACGTGCGCAAGCTGAAGACCAATGCGCTCAGTCCTGTGCGGCCCGCCGGTATCGATGCCGGCAAGGCTCACACGCTGCTTTCCGCGTGCGGTGCACGACTCACCGAGCGCGAGGCAAAAGAGATACTCGCTGCGTACGGTCTGCCGGTCACACGCGAGCGGCTCGCGGCCACGCGCGCTGAGGCGATTGCGTTCGCTCGTGAGCTGGGCGCGCCGGTCGCAGTCAAGATCGAGTCACCCGAGATCGCCCACAAGACCGAGGCGGGAGCGATCCGTCTCGGCGTGCAGGGTGACGAGCGTGTCGGCGCGGCGTACGACGAAGTAGTAGAGGCAGCGAAGCGGTACGCGCCGCATGCACGCATCCACGGCGTGCTCGTACAGGAGATGGTTCCGGCCGGGCTCGAGATGATGTTGGGATGCCTGCGCGACCCGGTGTTCGGTCCTGTGGTCGCCGTCGGCCTGGGCGGGATACATGTCGAAGTCCTGAAAGACGTAGCCTACCGCGCAGCGCCTATTACGCATGCCGAGGCGCTCGACATGCTGAACGGATTGCGTGCGGCGAAGCTGCTGCACGGCGTGCGCGGCGCGGCGCCGCGAGATGTTGAGACCCTTGCCGACCTCGTCGTCCGCCTGTGCTGGTTTGCGCATGATTTCCAGAACGAGATCGCGGAGCTCGACGTGAATCCGGTGGTTGCGTTCGAGCAAGGTGCACGCGTCGTGGATGCGCTCATCGTGCGCGCAAATGCCGGGCGCGCGGAGCATTCATGAGCTGGGAGCGCGAAGTCGACGAGCTGCGGCGCCGGCAGGCGCTCGCACGCGAGCACGGCGGGGCGGAACGCGTGCAGCGCCACAAGAGCGCGGGCAAGCTCACGGCGCGCGAGCGTATCGACGGACTGCTCGATCCGGGATCCTTCGTCGAAATCGGGAGCATTGCCGGGGATGCGAGTTACGACGAGAACGGCGACATCGAGTCGTTCATGCCGGCGCACCTGGTCATCGGTCAAGGCACGATAGACGGCCGCACCGTGGTCGTCACCAGCGATGATTTCACGGTACGCGGCGGCTCCGCCCACGGCGGTTTGCGCGACAAGCACGTGCGCGCGGAAATGATGGCGCGCGATCTGCGCTTGCCGCTGGTCCGCCTGGTCGACGGCACCGGTGGCGGTGGTTCGGTGAGCAGCATAGAAGCCGAAGGCCATGCCAAGTGTCCCGCGCTGTACGGCTGGGGCGCGGTGGTCGAAAACCTGAGCGTCGTGCCGGTGATCGGCATCGCGCTCGGCTCGTGCGCAGGCTGGGGTGCCGCCAAAGCAGCAACGTCGCATTATTCGCTAATGGTGAAGGGGACGTCGCAGCTCTTCATCGCAGGTCCCCCGGTCGTGAACCGCCTGGGATATGACTACGGCAAGAACGAGCTGGGCGGCAGCGAGATTCACACGCGCAACGGCACCATCGACGACGAGGCGGCGAGCGAGCAGGAAGCATTCGCACACGCCAGACGCTTCCTCTCGTACATGCCGCGCTCGGTGCACGAGCTGCCCCGGCGCGCTGCGACAGCAGACGATCCGGCGCGCCGGGCAGACTGGCTCATCGACGCCATTCCCCGCGACGAGCGCAAGGTATACCCGATGCGCCCCATCATCGAGGCGCTGGTGGACGAGGGCTCGTTCTTCGAGATCGGCCGGCGGTGGGGCCGCTCGGTGATCACGGGGTTCGCGCGGCTCGACGGATGGCCCGTAGCGCTGCTCGCGAGCGATCCGTACCACTACGGCGGCGCATGGACCGCGGATGCCGCGCGTAAAGTGAAGCGGCACGTCGATCTCGCGCAGACGTTTCATTTTCCCGTCGTGCACCTCGTCGATCTGCCGGGGATCATGGTCGGCCTGGAGGCGGAGAAAAGCGGGACGCTGCGTTTCGCTTCCGAGGCGATCGCTGCGATCATGTCGTCGACCATTCCCTGGTGCGCGGTAGTGCTTCGCAAATGCTATGGTATCGGGGGCGGCGCGCACGCGAACAACTCGCGCTTCGCGACGCGCTACGCGTGGCCATCGGCGAACTGGGGCTCGATGCCCATTGCGGGAGGCCTCGAAGCGTCCTATCGCTCCGAGCTTGCGGCAGCCGCGGACCCGAAGGCGAAGCTCGCCGAGATCGAGCAGAGACTGCAGCGCCTGAGATCGCCATTCCGCACCGCCGAGGCATTCAACTTCGACGAGATCATCGACCCGCGGGACACGCGACGGCTGCTGTGCCGGATCGCGAATACCGTATCCGGATCGATAACGCCGGGCCCGCCGTCGTACGGACATCGTCCGTGATGGCGTGCCCGGACAACCTGCTTACAAAGGAGAATCGCATGGACAAGAAGCTGCTGGAGAACGGATTGAAGGTGCGCCGCGAAGTCCTCGGAGACGATTATGTCGACCGCTCGATGAAGAATGCCGACGCCTTCAACAAGCCTTTTCAGGAAATCGTCAGCGAATACTGCTGGGGACTCTGCTGGACCGATGAAACGCTCACGCGACGCGAGCGCAGCATACTGAACCTCGGCATGATCGCCGCGCTCGGCAAGATGCACGAGTTCGAGCTTCATTTCCGCGGCGCCTTGCGCAACGGTCTTACGCCGGAGGAGCTGCGCGCGGTGCTGATACAGATCGCGGTGTACTGCGGCATACCGGTCGGTGTGGATTGCTTCCGCACCGCGAAGAAGGTGCTCGCCGAAGAGCAGGCGTAGCGGGCAGCGGGCCGGGTCAAATAACGAGGAGGAGTGCGATGAAGCGATTGGCAGTTGCGGTTGGTGCATTGACGTTCCTGGCGGGCGCATCGGGCGCGCACGCGCAGGGAGGCAGCGGCCCGGGCGGCTATCCGGACAAGCCGGTGCGCGTAATCGTCCCCGTTGCGGCGGCCGGCGGCACGGACATCATTGCCCGCATCGTGCTGAACAAGCTCAACGCGATGACGGGCAAGCAGTTCATCGTCGACAATCGCGCC
>JBLNBW010000233.1:0-3116 GCA_050260255.1 Rhodospirillaceae bacterium
GCGCTCGGCATTCCCTGGTTGCCGCAGACGTTCCTCGTCCCCGTTGCCCGTCACGGCCCGCATCCCGATGAGCCAGCAGACGATCTCGCATGGGCGCGCGAGCCGTCCGAAATTTTTTTGCGAGCCAATCCCGACGTGCAATTGCACCATCTCAATGACCCCAGTCAGGACCGGCTCATGATCCAGCGCATGACCTACTTCCGTTTCAAGAAGCTGACATTGGGACCGGCCTACGAAAGCTTTCTACGGGCGTGTCTCGAGCCGGGAGGAACGATATTCGTCGTCGACTGCGAGCTCGAATGGCCGGTGACGCGCCTGGGTGACCGTCATTTTTTTCAGTTCGGAGCGCTCGGGGGCCCCACCGCCGACGAGTACCACCACGGCGGCAGCCGCGTCACCGACTATCTGACGCGTTATCGCTCTCATCGTCGGCAGTGGACACCCCCACCGGCCGACGGCCGGCAGCCCGAAGCGGAATGGGGATTCGAGCGCGCTCTTGGCAACGACATCGAGCGATTCGCACGGGCGCAGCGCTACGCCATACGCACTCTCGCGTTCGAGCAGCCGGAAGAAGCGAGCCCCTTCATTGCGGACGCGTATCACTGGTGGAACGTCCGCCGCGGTGTCGAGGGACGGCGGCTGCTGGTGGAATCGTTCATCGTGATGGAGCCTTATTGGACCGTGCGAACCGGCTCGGTGCCGTTCTGGATGGTGTTCAACATGCAGCCATCGGCCGATGCCCTGGAGGCGTATCTCAAGCAATCGGACCCTTTCAGCCATATTTACCTCATGTTGTTCTCCCATGGCGTGGAGTCGATCGGGCTTGCGCCTATCTCGCGATGGCAGAGCCTGCTCGCGTACGCGACGTCACGTGGGGCATTCACGGGCGTGAACGTCAAAAGCTATCCCCGAGACTTCGCGGTATTCGTGCGTTACTACGACGACATCGTGGAGCAGATCGAATCTCGTTACCCGCTGCCGCCGCCGCTGACGCTTGCGGAACTCGATCTTTTCATAGACTCCAGCCCCGCACGCTATCGCCTTCGTTGGTCTTAGAGGGACAGTGTGGACGGCCCGTCAACCCTGCGCTGCGTCCATGTCACATCACCTCATCGGATTCCGCCTCATGAGCTCCCTGAAGCACGTGTCCAGGGCTGCACGGTCTTTGTAGCTCGCCTGGGCTCCGTAGCTGCGGACGGCGATCGAAGCGCCTGCCATACCGAGCAGCGCGCACTCCGCGATCGGTCTCGCATCACCTAAGCCGATGGCGGTGGCTGCCGCAAATGCATCGCCCGCGCCCGTAGTGTCTACGGCCTTGATCGGGAGAGCGCGCAGGTAAGTCGCTCGCTCGTCAGCGAGCACCAGGCAGTCCCCGTGCTGCAGCTTGACGAAAACAGCAGCGCCGCCCGCCTTCATTCTTATGCTTTCGGCCGCCCTGGTTGCCGCTTCCCTATCCTCCACCTCGACACCGGAGAGGTGCCGCGCTTCCGATGGATTCGGCGTCAGGACATCCGCGAGTTCGTAAAGCGCCGGCGTCATGCACTCCGCGGGCGAGGGATCGATCACCACCTTCAACCCGCGGTCGCGCGCTGCGCGGGCTGTCGCTTCCACGACACCCGGCGGAACTTCGAGGTCAGCCACTAACACGCTCCCTTCACCGGCCGAGTTCACCGCCGACACGGCAGCCGCGATGGCTTGCTCGTCCCAATCCATATTGGCGTTGCCAGCCATCGTGATGATCTTGTCCGCGTGCGGCCCCGTGATGACGAACGCGGCGCCCGTGCCTGCGCGGGAGTGCCGCACGAAGGAAAGATTGGCGCACGCTGATTCCAGATTCTTCAGCGCGATCTTCGCCAGCCAATCGTCTCCCACCTGTCCGAGCAGAATCGCCGGCACGTTGGCACGACAGGCGAACAGCGCAACGTTCGCGGCCTTTCCGCCACCCGCGACCGTAAAGTCGCGGCCGTGCATCGCGCCGCCGGGCTGCGGCCACTGGTCGACCGTCATCTGAAAATCGACGTTGATGCTGCCCAGCGCAATGACCGTCATTCCGATCTCCCGTCCCAGGAAACAGAAGTCATCTCAAAAACGACTGGAATGCAACCGCCGATCAACGCCGATGGGCTCGGATAGGGCGGAGATCCCGTCCTCAAATCGGCGTTCGTGTGCGTCTTTGCCAGCGTGCTCACGTGCGATCACGGCAATGACGGGAGGGTGTCCCGTCATGCTCATTCAGGAAAAAAGCCATCGAGCAGCTCGGCCGGTACGGAGGCTCGAAACCTGATTACCGTGGTATCGCCCGCTTGCGACCTGATCTCCAGCGCTTCGTGGGCGCCGCTTTCCGACTCGATCACGCGCACGTTCGCCACGTCAGCCACCGCGTGCGTGGCATGCTGACCCGGCGTGCCCCCGACAAGAATGGAGATCATCGCCCTTTCACCCGCCCCGAAATCGGCCGTAATGCCGGTAAGCGGCTGATCGGTGAGGATGGCATGCCGTCCGGCCTCACGGCCGCCCACCTCCACAGTGCTCAGCCAGCCGTGGTGCTGCCGACTGAAACTGTCGAGAAAGGCGCTCCATTCGTTGCGGGCGATGTCTCGAGCTGGCATAGGGCGTCACGCTTCCAATCGCAATACGCAACCGGGCGAAAGGCTCCCGCTACACACCGCTCGGATACGTTTCGGGCGCCTCATCAGCGATCCACTGCGGCCCTCGTTCCAGCGGCTCCAACGCATGCGTTTCGTCGATGTGTATGATTGCGTCGAACTGGCGCGGCAGCCTCGTATGAAAGTAATGGCTGCTGCGCTCGGTTTCCGGTCTATAAATCACGCCGATAGCCCGCTGCAGGCGCGGTGCAGCCAGCGCGTTCTCGAGCTGCGCATCGCCGCGTAGCGGCAGCACGAACCGCTCTTCGCCGACCTGGTGAAAAAGATCTTCGTAAGTATCGCGAAGGCCGGGGCGGACGCGCTTGAGCTCGCCATTCGCGCCCCAGTCCGATGCGGCGGTGACCGTTCCTCGATGCGTGCTGAAGCCAACGAGCACCGCCTCGCGCCCGTACCGCTCGCGAACGAGCTGCCCGACGTTCCATTTCCCCGATTCGCCCATCTGCGTTGCCC
>JBLNBW010000234.1:0-13271 GCA_050260255.1 Rhodospirillaceae bacterium
GTGTCGATGTCGCGGTAAAGCTCACCGTCGTCGCACACGACAATGCGGGACGGACGGTCAAGACATCCTTCCACCTGAGAATCGGTGGCGCCAAGGGGGAAGGTCCTGCCCAAGAGGCCGAGGCGACGCCTCACATGCCGGACGCGCGCGCGCCTTCCGGCGATGGATCGGGCGATGAACGCGCAGGAGAACAGCCGGCGACGCGGTCCGGTGCGAGGACGTTCACCGAGCAGCTGCGCGAAGCGCGCAAGGACCGTCTCTATGACAAAGTGCTGGGCGTGCTCGCCAAGCCTGCGGCGCGCCATCTCAACGCGGACGGCGTCAAGGTGTCCGCCCGGCTCGCGCTCCGGCAATAGCGCCCGCCGTATCGATCAGGCGTTCAGCGTGTCGGCTATCCAGTCGGCGATATAGTTTGCTCCCACGACCCGGTTGTCGCCGTGGCAGTGCTCGGAGCCCCCGTCCGCTGCCGTGAAAATCTTGAGGTGCTTGCGCTTTGCGCCGCAGGCGTCGTAGAGCTTTTGCGCCCAGTGCGGCGGCACGATGGTGTCGTGCTCGCCGTGCACGATGAGTGTCGGACACTCGATTTTTTCCGCTACCCCTGCCAGCGTGTAGCGCCTGGTTTTCTCCAGCGCGCTGTCCATGTCCGGTGTCCCCATCACGAACGGCAATTGAAACGCCGCGGAAGACGCGTTCTTGCCGCCGGCCTGCATGTGCTTCCAGCGATCCACCCACACCGCGTGGTAATCGAAGTGCGCGCCCCAGGCAACGAGGGCGGCATAGCGCTTCTCGAACGCGGCGATGCGCGGTGCGTAGTAACCGCCCATGCTGAACGCCATGATCGCGACGCGCCCTGCATCCACGTCGCTGCGGCGCGCGACGTAGTCGTATGCCGCGGTGCCCGGTACTTCGTAATCGTAGCGGCTCGGCATGTTGCGCAGGCGCAGCGCTTCACCCTGGCCGGGGCCGTCGATCGCAAGCGTGCTGATGCCGCGATTCGCGAGCTCTATGCCGGCGAACAGCACGCTCATCTCCTTGCAGAGGTCGAGGCCGTCGAAGCACACGACCGTGGGCTTCCTCTTCGAGCCGGGTGCTTTCATGAAAAAGGCGGGCAGCGACGTGCCGTTCTCGTACGGCACTTCCACGCGCTCGACGTTCGCGTAGCGGCGCTTGTACCCTTCCTCGAAGCAGTGCATGGCATGGCGATAGCTCGCGAACTTGCGCTCGCTCGGCGGTATGAAACGCTCGGAGTAGAGATAGTAGACTCCGGCGTGCAGATAATAGGTGCCCGCGGTGAGCTGGTGGTTCGCCTGCGCCGCGGCCTTCGCCTTGCGCTCCATGTCCTCGCCCATCGCGTGCCACTCCGTGAACCATGCCTCGTTGTCGCCCTCGCGGCCTTTCAGTCGGCGTCCGACCTGGTCGACTTCGCCCATCGATGCGGCGCCCCATGCGGCCATGTCGATGATCGACATCATGGACTGCGACCATACGAAGTTGCCGGGAAAATACTCGAACAGATGATTGCGGGCGGGGGATTCCACGATGTGTCCTCGAGCTTCTGAAGCGATGCCGAAGACTAACGCAAAGTGCCGGACGTTACGAGCTGCGTGATGAACGCTCGGTGAAGCGCACCGTGCCGATGCTCGCGTGCGCACGGTGTGGAGTGACATGGCGGGCTACGGCGAAGCGCGACGTCAGGCGCTTGCGCCGACCATTCTTGCCGACATCGGCTATCCCAATCCGGCGCGCCATCGTCGTCGGCGAAAACGCGACGGCCTGGATTCCCCTTGCGGCGCTTCAACGTGCCTGCGCCACGCTTCTATCCTTCGTCATCGATAAGGGCGATCAGATAGGGGAAAGACAGGTCCTCTTCAGGAGTGCGCGCGCCATCGAGCCAAGGCACGCGGCTTCCCATACGCATTTGGACGATGCCAACACACACGCAGCTCGTGCGATTGCTCATCGCATCGGATACTGCGAGATGCGCGGTGTGGTTGAGGCCAGTATCGACCGTCGACATGTGAAACCTCCGCTTCGTGGATGCCGCAGCAGGACGAAGGGCCAGATAACACGGGCTCCTAAGGGCGGAGTTAGAACGAATCTGCCACCATCGGAGCAGTCTGTCGCCTCGTTCAGTTTCGGCCCGCACCGATCGTCTTCTCGGCGTTGCCCCGCGTCACTACCTCACGGCGTCCACTTCAAATTCTCTGCCGATTTCCGCGCATTAAGCGTACCAACCGTGCCGCAGATTCATCCGAATCAGAAGGTTATCGTCACACGTCCGACGTGCGGGTCGCTCGATGCACCGTGCCTGTTAAAGAAATCGACACGTCCTCGCCATGCCACGCAGGCGTGGAAAGCGCCCGGCGCCTGAATTCCGCCATCGCAACCGGCCGCGATGTGCGGGATGAGTGAGATATCGGCACGGATACGCGTAAAGTCGCCCGACACCGAACGACGCAATAAACGAGCTCGTCTCCACGCGGCGACAAGGCGCTATGAAGAATGTCACGCCATGCGCGATGTTCAGGCTGTCTTCTGTTCAAGGCCAGAAAAGTCACACAGCTCCCGTCGCCCCCGACGCTAAAGTGATGCCGCTGGCATTTCGAGGAGACAAATATGTTTCAGAAAAACGCGGGCGCTCGGGATCGCGCTGTCATCGGACGCGCAGCGACACTGTCCGTCATTGCGGCTTTCATCGGAATCGGATTTGGCGGTGCGCATGCCGCATCGCTCGGCAAGCTCGAGATTACGTCGGGGCTTGGGGAGCCCTTCCGCGGCCGTATCGAGGTGGTGAGCGCGACGCGTCACGAGCTCGACACGCTGGGCGCGCGTCTCGGCTCCGAAGGCACTTATCGGCAGGCGGGCGTCGCGTATTCGTCGGCGTTGCAAAGCCTGCGATTCAATCTTGCCAAGCATTCGCGCGGAGGCCACTACATCAGCGTGACGTCGAGCCAGCCGTTCAACGAGCCGATTCTCGATCTCGTCGTCGAGCTCGCCTGGTTCGGCGGCGCAAACTCGTACGCCTATACGGCGCTCGTCGATCCGGCCGCTTCGGCGAAGTCGCCGACCGTCGCCATGCCGAACGTCGTCGCGCAGGCTTCCACCACGACGGAAACCGCTTCCACCAAGCCGGGAAAACCCAAGCGGGCTGCGGGGCAGCAGGCGCGGACGGCGCCGAGCAAAGCGACTGCAGCGGATCGCGCGATCGACGAGCAAATCCGCCAGAAGGAAGCGCAGCTGGCGACGAACAACGAGCGCCTCGCTGCGGCACAGGAGCGCATCGCCGAGTTGCAGCGCACGGTGCAGGAACAGCAGCAGCTCATGAAGGTTGCCGCGGAGGAGGCGATCGCGAACGACATGCGCAAAGTGGAGCCGGCACCCGCAGCAGCTCCGGCGCCGTCGAAAGCCAAGCCGGCACCCGCACCAGCGCAGGCATCGACGGATTTGCTGAGCGATCCCGTCGTCCTGGGCAGCTGCGCAGCGGTGCTGATCGGCCTGTTCGCCGTTATGCGCAAGCGCCGGCGCCGCGTCGGCGGCGAGTATGTGGGCGTCGAGCCCGCGCTGCAGCCTGCGGCATGATCATTTGCTGCACAGTGATGCCACTTCGTCGGTGATACGTGTGCGCTGGTTGATGGTGATCTCGATCAGCCGGAGCGACAGTGACGGCATCACTGAAAGCTGTCTCAAAAATTAAGTTCTTTACAAACCACAACACCGATAAACACGGATAGGACAACCCGGAGAGACCTTTCCCGTTATCAACAGTGTCTATCCGTGTTTATCCGTTGGTACACTTGTTTTTGAGACCGCTTCCAGAAGCCGCTCAAAAAAGAACCCCAACTGCAGCCGCCGCGATTGTCTTCTGCCGTGATCTCGCCCGCGGTGCGGGACATTGATGCATCCAACACGACGACCACCAGGCTGGGCAGGCTGCCGGCGTGGAGCCGTGTTACCGGGCCGCAAATGCCGCGGTGATCACCGCGATTCGCTAGAATCGCCCCATGGACCGTACCGAACGCTTCTACAAGATCGACCGCCTGCTGCGGCAGAACCCTTTTGTCCCTATAGGACGCTTTCTCGACGAGCTCGAAGTCTCGCGCGCGACCTTCAAGCGCGATATCGAGTACATGAGAAGCCGCCTGCATGCGCCTATTGTCTGGGACCGCGAGCGCAACGGCTACTGCTTCGAGGCGAAAGACGACGAGGCGAAGCGCTACGAGCTGCCCGGCATATGGTTCAATGCGAGCGAGGTGTACGCGCTGCTCGCGATGGAGCAGCTGCTCGAGCAGATGCAGCCGGGCATCCTGGCGCCGCGGCTGGCGCCGTTGCGCGCGCGGCTCGCACAATTGCTCGGCAGCGCAGACGATACGCCCGAGGAGGTGCGGCAGCGCATCCGAGTGCTGCCGATCGCGAGCAGGACGCTGCCGGCGGGAGAGTTCGAGATGATTGCGCATGCGCTGCTCAAGCGGCGCCGCGTCGCGTTTACCTATCAGGCGCGGACGACGAACGACGTGACGACGCGCACCGTATCGCCGCAGCGCCTCGTGCACTATCGGGATAACTGGTATCTGGATGCGTGGTGCCACATGCGCAAGGGACTGCGCAGTTTCTCGGTCGATTGCATACGGGACTCGGAAGTCGTGGACGAAGCGGCGATCGACGTGCCGGCGGAAGAGCTCGACAAGGTACTGGGCAGCGGGTACGGCATCTTCTCGGGACAGCACGTGCAGTGGGCGATGTTGCGGTTCACGGAGCGCGCGGCTCGCTGGGTATCGGCCGAGACCTGGCATCCGGATCAGAAGTCGCGTGCGGATGGGGAGGGGCGCTACGTGCTGGAGATTCCGTACTCCGACGACAGGGAGCTCATCATGGACATCCTGCGTCATGGCGCAGACGTAGAAGTGCTTGCGCCGGAAGAACTTCGAGGCAAGGTGCAAGAGGCGTTACTGACCGCTGCCCGGCAATACGGCTCGGGCGCCGAAACGTAACCGCGACAGACGGCAAGTAAAGGGCGAGATCGAGCGTCCACGGCCCGAAGGCGCAAACACCAGCAGAGCCTTGCGTCGTTGCGCGAGTTGCAGCCGCGTGGCAATCCAGTGGCCGCTCGTTTCCTCTTCGCTAAAAGGCGGTTCTTTGCGCGACAATTGTCTGCCCTGACAGGCACTTACCCTAGGCTCACCCCCTGAGCCACCGGTCTGCGCATACTCCTCGCAACGTAAGAGCCGGGAGTAACTCATGATCCAGGATTTAACGGACCACGCGCGTGCACGCATGCGCCAGCGCGGCATACCCGACGCCGTCGTCGCCGACCTGCTCGCCTACGGTCGCGCAGAGCACGATCACCGGGGCGGCACCATCGTTTACTTCGATCGCGAGGCTCGCGCGTACACGCGCCGCAACTCCCGCGCGTATCTGGTGCTCGCGGGCGACGGCAGCGTCGTCACCGTTGGCCATCGCTATCGCCGCATAGTGCGCCAGTGAGGATGCGCCCATGAGATCGCCAGCGAAGCAGTATCAGCAACCAAGTGACATCCCCAACGTCCGGGGCGTCTCCATCGGTGTGAGCCGCAGCATCGCGGTTTCGAGGGAAAGGAACAACATGCGCTTCTCCGTAGACACGCTCGTTTTCACGCTCGTAGTAGTGGCTGCCTTCATCGGTCTGTGGGCCGATACCGTGCGCACATGGCTCGTATGGTGACCGCAGCAACAACGTCGCCGGTACAGGAATTTCCGGTGGGCGGCTATATCGCCGTAGTGCTCGACGGTGAAGCGGAAATCCGCGAAGAGTGGACCGCCATGCGCAACTGCGCGCTGGAGTACATCTCCGCATGCACGCGCGGTAGCCATCGCGCAATTTCGCTTCGCGACCGCGAAACGGGAGAGCGTGTCGTCACCATCATCTTGAAGCGAGACGGCGGGCGCTTCGTCGCGCTCGATGCACGTCGGCGCTTCAATCGTCCGTGCGGGCCGGAGCTCTGGCTGGTCGCGCAGCGCACAGCAGCGATCTACGGAGGTGCGGACGCTGCGCCACGCGCTCGGCGTGCGACGGCGTGCCGCCGCACGAGCCGGCTGCAGGTTCCGTGTTCCAGCGAAACGCTCGTCGGCTCGCAGACGGCATTCGACTTCGGCATGTAAGCAGACAGGCGACGGCAGGAGGCGCGCGGAAGCTGGAGCAACGTCATTAGGGTTCCCGCGGCCGCAGCTGCGAAGCCGCATCAGCAGCGCAGCGACATCACTCCTTAAGCCGTTTGAACATATCCCCGCCGGTCGGTATCTGCGCCACGACTTTGCTCGCGTCTTCCATCAGCGGCGAAGGCCCTGGAGAAGGACCGGCCGCGTGATCGATGGCCGCCAGAACCTCGTCCGGCGCAACATGATGAATCATGTGGCCGGCGCCGCGTATAGTATGGAGGTGGCTGCCCGGAGTGTCTCGATGCAGACGTTCCGATTGGGCGACATCGCTGAATCGATCGGCATCGCCCACGACAATGTGCAGCGGCACTTTGATCTGTGCATATCGGCGCATCAGCGAAAGTGCCGATGGAATCGTCAGCGCGTTCTCGGCTGCCGCCGCGCGCAAATGCGAAGGGCGCAACATCATCCACGCCGGGATGCGATGTGCGGAGCCGGTAACCTTGCGCGGAGCGAACGCTCGCCGCATCCGTCGTCGCCACATCGCACGACCCAGCCACGGCGAGACCGTATAACGCATTATTTCGCCGAGGACCGGTATCGCATGCATGGCTGCAAGCGGGGGATTGAGATGCCGGCTCGGATAGTACAGACCGGACAGTAAGACCAAGCTGCGCACTTCGTCGGGGAACTGGAGAGCATACTCGAGTGCGATCAATGCGCCCCATGAATGGCCGAGCACGATCGGCTTCTCAACGCCGAGCCGCTTGATCGCGTGATGCAGCAGCGCCGCTTGCGCCGGGGCACTCCACGCGCGGCCGCGCGGCCGCAAGCTGTGGCCGAAACCCCGACGATCGAAAACAATAGCCCTAAAGCGGCGGCATGCGATCTGCATGAGCCCGCTCCACTCGAAATCCTGCGCCGTCGTCTCGCTGCCATGGAGCATCACGAGCGGTATGCCGAGACCCCGCTCGATGTAGTGCAGTCGCACGCCGTCGGCGTCGATGAATTGGCCGCGCGGCGGATTCTCTCGCTCCGCCTTGTACGTCTTGTATCGGATCAGCGTGGCCGAAACCGCGGCAGATGCGAGTCCCCAGGCGAGCGCGGATCGAGCAAGGCGGGTCATGGGCGCGTTTCCGTGAATTGGAAAAACGCTGCAAATTGCGCTCCCGATAAGACGTTTCGAATCCACCTCATGGCGGTCCCCGAAGACCGGCAGGGACACTTAAGCGCAGACGGAAGCACAGGGCGCCAAAGATTCGACGCACTGCGCGGACGCGGAACCTTATTCTGACTCTGGGAGCGGCAACAGGATCGCGATGCGAGAAGTTTTCATCGCCGAAAGCACGTCAAGCGACGCGAACGATGACGCGTCGCACCGGGCGTCTGCGTGACCGCCCCGACGAGCTACATCTTCCTCGCATCGGCGCCGTGCCGAATGTCGAATACCCGCCACTCGACGTCGTTGCCGAAGCCCCTGACGAGCGCTTCCGCCTGCTCGCGCGTGTCTCGAATCGCGTTCGAGCGCGCGGCCCATGTGCGCCATTTGCCGTCGTCTTCGGCAATCACCAGGAACAATTCATCGGCTGCGATTTCCGCCGCGCGTACGATGATCTCCGTCCTGCTGTCCTGTGCTCGCTTGATGAACTCCTGCGCCTGCGCCTCGGTGATGCCGCGGGCGTCGAGGCATGCTTCCGGATTGTCGTATCGCTGATCGTTGAGCAGATACGCGGGGTAGTACTGGGTGAGGTCGCTCATGTGATGCCCTTTCGTGGTCGGCAGGCTATCGTGCACAGCCGATGCCGTAGTCGTGGGAAGCCGAGGCTTCGGAAGGCGGGGCGTGCGGAGCACGCGCTACACCGGGGGGAGCCGACGCTGTCGCTCGCGTGCGGTGCTGCGAGCGGGACGGGACGTGGGGTTATACAGGAAATCGCGGGTGGCCGCTAATTTTCTTTCGGTTGACTCATACGAGCGACGACCTGAAAACTCTCGCACGTGTCCTTATGCCCTTGCCTGCACAGAACACCGCGTTCCTCGACCGCGCCTTTTTGCTTATCCTGCCTTTACGATGACAGAGTTTGCATCCTCGGCGCTTTCAGCTTGGATGTCCTTGCCGTGCTTCCTCTCTTTGGTGCTGAACCGCTGTGCTAACGTTTGCGTAATGCAGTAAAGTCACCGCGCAATGCCCTAACCGAGGTCGCACACTATGCCGCGCGTTTTCGAAGCGACGCACTTCACTATCGACGTTCTCGATCATCCGCACGTCTCACGGCGAGACGGGGGTCATCTCGTCATCAATCCCAAGCTCCCCGTCGAGGATCGCACGCACCTCACGCGCGACCAGGCGGTCGAGCTGATCAAGCTTACGATGGTAGCCGGCGAGGCGATGAAAACGGTGCTGCCGAGGCGCGGCATCGACGTCGGCCGCATCAATTACCAGGACAATGGAAACTGGCGGCACGATCTGCACGTCCACCTGTACGGCCGCGCGCGAAGCGCGACGTTGCAGCCATGGGGCCATTTCCTCGCGATTCCGCCCACGCGGCAGGCGTTCATGGAGCAGATGGGCAATCTCGAGCCGCTGAATGCGGACGACATTGCTGCCCTCAGGTCAGAGATTGACCGTCTGCTCGCGACCGAGAAGTATCGGCACTTTCGGTAAAGAACGGCGTCAGGCGCTTTAGTCGGCCTTCGCGCCCGAGAATTTCACCGCGGCCGCCCACTTCGCGATTTCGCGCGGCATGGTCTTCGCGAGCTCATCCGGAGTTCCTGCGAGCACATCGACGCCCATCTCGGCAAGGCGCTGCGTGATCTCCGGCGTGCGCAGGGCCTTCGCGAAGCCCGCGTGTATCTGCATCACGATATCGCGCGGAATGCCGGCCGGCCCAAGCAGCGCATACCAGCCGCTCGACTCGAATCCGGGAATCGTGTCTGCGATCGGTGCGACGTCGGGCAGGGCCGCCGCCCGTCGCGTGCCGCAGACGCCGATCGCACGCAGCCGCCCGCTCTGGATGAACGGCAGTGCGGCGAGCAGCGTATTCACCTGGAATTGCACGTGGCCGGCGACGGTGTCGTTGAGCGCTTGTCCGGCGCCCTTGTAGGGAATGTTCACCGCGTCGATCTTGGCCATCGATTTCAGCATTTCGACCGCAAGAAACGCCGAGTTGCCGCCGGCCGTACCCGCGGTGAGCTGTCCGGGGCGCGCCTTTGCCAGCGCGATGAACTCCTTCACGTTCTTCACCGGCAGTGACGGATGAACGACCAGCACCGTCTGCGTGAGGGCAAGCTGGCTCACCATCGTAAAGTCCTTGATCGGGTCGAACGGCAGCTTGCCCATCAGGCTCGGGTTGATCGCGTGTGGCGTGGTGGCGATGACCAGCGTGTGACCGTCCGCCGCGGATCGCGCGACGATTTCCGTGCCGATCGTGGTGTTGGCTCCGCCCCGGTTGTCGACCACCACGGTCTGCTTGAATATCTCGGTGAGCTTCGGGCTCAGCAGACGCGCGAGGATGTCCGTGCCGCCGCCGGGCACCGCGGGCACGACGAGCCGTATCGTTTTCGATGGGTACCCCTGGGCCAGCGAGTGCGCGGGCCATGCGGCGACCAAGACGAGGCAGAAAAGACGCGCGACGATGGAAGTACGGGTGGCTCGGATGATTGAAGGCATGAGCAAAACGCCGATGTTGTTGTTGATCGGCCGAGTGTACACCGGCCGCGTGATCGTCGGTCGGTAGCGAGAATCACCGGTACGGGCGTGAACGCGCTAAGTGCGCGCCCGACTACACATCATCAGACCGTCGGTTTAGCGGCACGCATGCGTCTCCACCACGGCCGCCCATTCCCTGCCGGGTACTTTCCAGCAATCCTGCACGCGAAAGCCGTGATTGGCGATCGCGTCTTCGATGCACGCGCGGCGCGTAGGCTGGGGCTGTCCGCGCTCGACCTGTTCCGTGCCGTTCAAGTTCCGCTCGCGCTCCCAGATCCAGAATCCCGGCCGTTGCGAGACGAATTTCCAACGAGTCATGACAGTTCTCCATGAGAATGCTGTCCCCCGTAAGCGTCTTGTTCGCTTCTTCGTGAGCCGGAATGTAGCCGCCGATTGTTACAGTTGTTCGCATGTCCGCGTAAGTTGTCCGGAGCGCAGCCGCCATCCACGGCCGGCACGCACGAACATTGCACGACCGCAGGCGGTCGCTTCTAGCCTCTACCGCCTACACCCTCTCATGGCCAGCAGGAGTGCCATGGCAGTGAAGATCGATACGGTCATCGGCGCGTCCGCTAAGGCGGTAGCTGCGCCGGGCCAGCGGGTGCACTACAACAAGGTGCCGCTCCGGACGTACGCGGGCTTGATTTTTCCAGTGAAGGCCTCGGCAACACGTGCTACTGCCGCGCGCGACATGAAAAGGACCGGCAAGGTCGGTCCATCGCTGCGGAGCTTCGAGCAGCGGCGTGTCTGGAACAGTCATTGAATGCCGCCGCTGCAGTGAGACACGGTCCGAGATGGCCAGTCAGAACGCCCGGCCGGGGCCGCCATTTCCGCTTGACTGTGCCCGCCGCGGTCTTTCTCAGCGTACTGGTTTCGTGTGCGAGACTGGAGCCGAGCCGTATCGCTGCCGACCCTCCAGGTGCCGGGGAATACAGCGTGTACGTCGTCGCACACCGTTATCACACCGGCATCATGGTACGCGCCGCCGACGTTCCCCAAGACGCATGGCCGGCGCGCGTCGATCTGGCGGATGCCGAGTATCTCGAGCTGGGTTGGGGCGAGCGCGAGTACTACATCCGCGACGAGCCCGGCGTGTGGCGCGGCTTGCGGGCGCTGTTGATTCCGTCCCGGAGTACGGTCGAAGTCATCGCGATTACGGGACTGCCGGACAGGACCGGGGATGACCGCGAGATGATCGAGCTGCGTGTGCCTCGAAGCGGATTCGAGCGGTTGATCGAGTTCGTGCGGCAATCGCACGACCTGGATGCCCAGGGCCGCGGCGTTATCGTCGCCGTCGCTTCACGCGAGCGTGGCATCTTCTATGCCTCGCCGCGGACCTTCCATGGCTTGGAGAACTGCAACGTATGGGTTGCGCGTGGCCTCGAGGCTGCGCAGCTTCCGATCCGGCCGGGCACCGCGCTTACCGCGGGGATGTTGCTGCGTCCGGTGCGACGATTGAGCGACGAGATGTCGGGCCGCATTAAGAGCCCCTAGCGACAAGCCGGCCCGACAAAGTGTCCGGCGGAAGGGAAGCAGGTTCCAAGCGTTTTGTGCTTGAATCCACCCCGCCGTGGGGACGTAAGGGCACCGAATTACGGAACCAATTGCAGCTTCGAATGCACTCCTGACTTCTGATCTTCTGGCGGACGCGTCGCATGCGTGGCCCTTGCCAGGCGCTTCCTTGCGCTAAACGCAGCGGCATCGCGGGCAGATCATCGACGACGCAGGCCCGGTAAAGAAATATCGAGGTGACGAACGTCGACACAAATTTGCTGCGGATAAGTTCCCTCGAAGGCTGCAACGTGCGAGCGCCGGCGGGAGATATCGGCCAGTCAAGTTGTTATCCATGAATCGATCGTCTGGCCGATAAGGCGGCATCTGAATCGATCGCGGTGTAAAGCGGGCCGACACACGGTCGGCCCTGTGCCGATGTCATGTCGAGCTCTGGCCGCTGGCGGTCAACGAGATCGTATCGCCTGTCCCGGAATGTGCTTCGTGATGAGCCGGTGCGCACATGCTGCATTCGCAGACCCTACAGCAATGTGGGCGAGCGGCTTGCACCGCGAGGCTTCCCACGTCAACAGCGGAGGCGACGATGAAAAAGATGGCCGCAGTGATCGGTATGGGTGCAGGAGTCGCGTTACTCGCAGGAGCGGGTACCGCCTCGGCTCAAACGGTGCGAAGCGCGGCGGGTACGGTCGCAACGCTTCAATCCTCGGTAGACGCATTCCGAGCCGACCTCGGAGCGCTCAATCCGAACGTCATCGGATCACTGGGCAGCGGACGCCGAGAGATCAACTGGGACGGCGTGCCGGACGCACTAGCGGCCCCCAACAATCTCCCGGCCAATTTTTTCAACGTCAACTCTCCGCGTGGCGTGGTGTTCAACACGCCGGGAACAGGCTTCCAGGTGAGCGCCAATGCAGCATCGGGCACCCCGGTGGAGTTCGGCAACATCAACGCCACCTATCCGACATTGTTCACGACGTTTTCTCCACAGCGATTGTTCACCGCCCTGGGGAGCGCCATCACCGACGTCTTGTTCTTCCTTCCGGGATCGACTACGGCTGCTTTGACGCGCGGCTTCGGCTCGGTCTTCACCGATGTCGATCTCGCAAACGTCACCAGCCTGCAGTTTTTCGGTGCCGATGGATCGAGTCTCGGCACGTTCTTCGTACCGGCGGTACAGGGTAACGAGACTCTCTCGTTCGTCGGCGTCACGTTCGCCGCGCCAATTGTAAGCCGCGTGCGTATCACCAGCGGCAGTTCAGCGCTCGGGCCGATCGAGGCCGGTCAGATCGACCTCGTCGTGATGGACGACTTCATCTATGGCGAGCCTATCGCGGCGGCGATCCCGGAGCCTGGAACCATCGCCTTGCTGGGGACGGGTATTCTCGCGCTCGCAACGAGGCGGCGCATGAAAACGTAACGGTATGAGCTCATGGCATCGGCTTCGCTGGTGATGTAGGTGAGGCCTATGGCTTTGCGAGGAACTCACGCCGGCTGCGATATCGGAGCGAAGCGAACGGCAGCAGGAACCGCTTCTTCAGCGAAGGCCGGTAGAGCATGTTGAGAAAATCTCGGGCGTCGTGGCGTGCAAGATGCGTGAGCAGCACGCGATACCCGCGGTTGCCCACCAGCCCGTATAGCGCACGCGAGACGAGCGTCGCTTGCAAGCTTCGACCGAGCTCGCGGCGCCATCGTTCGTCGTAGCTCTCTCCGGCGAGTAGACTGCGCGCCGCAAGAACACCGGAGACCACCGCGATCCGCATGCCGAATCCGCCCAGGCAATCCTGAAAGCCGGCCTGCTCGCCGGCGATCCGATGGCCGCCGATCTGCGCGCGACCCGGTATGTGAAGATTCCCGACGCCGGCGTGGAAGCGTGCGTTGCGCATGGTGAGGCCGACGAGCCGGCGAAATGCCCGAACGGTCC